>JALVPF010000001.1 GCA_027031935.1 Myxococcales bacterium
CCCTCTATGGCGCGTCGCATGAACTCCATCTGCGCCATGCGATCCTTTGCCATCAGGTAACCTTGTACCACCAATGCGTCATGAATCTCCGATGCATATATGTGGGGAAATCCCCTGTTGTCCACGACAACATCCACCGAAGCCGACAATTGGGGCATGGACATGGTATGTGCGATGGGCAGATCTTCTATCTTTGATGGGACACCCGAATCACTGCTGGAATTGGTGTTTTCAGAACAGGAAAAAGACAGGAACGATGCAAAAGACGAGAGTATAAAAATCTGGATTGGGGCTGTCCATGTGCCTTTCATGATTCCTCCGGGAAGTGAGAGCAAAGGCAGTCTACCGTTTCCATGCCCATGGTGTAAACAGTATGATTACGCTGAATATCTCCAGCCTGCCCAGCAGCATGAGAATGCTCATGACCCACTTGGTGGCATCGGGAAGATGACCCCAGTTGCAGGTCGGACCGACCTTTGCCAATCCAGGTCCTATGTTGCCCAGCGCTGCTGCCGAGGCCGATGCGGAGGTGACCAGATCGTATCCGCTTGCAGAAACAGTCATGCATCCGATTATGAAAAGCCCAAGATATGCCCACCCAAATGCCATTATGTTTGTCACGATTTTTCTATCGATCACTTTTTGCCCGACCCGCAGTGGTCGAACACTGTGTGGGTAAATGAGCCTGTGCATTTCACGCAACAAGGCCTTGCTATAAATCAGTATTCTGGCGGATTTTATTCCTCCGCCGGTAGAACCCATGCAGCCTCCTGTGAACATGAGCAATAACAGGACCAGGCGCATGACCTCAGGCCACATGTCGAAGTCTACCGTCGCATATCCTGTGGTGGTGGCAATGGATACCACCTGGAAGGCAGTGTCTCTCAGGTGCTGTTCGGCGTCCTGCGAGTAGGGAACGGAGAATAGACCTATTACTACCGCAACAAGCAGTATTGCGCTGTAAAGCCTGAACTCGGGGTTCTTGAAAAGAGCTCCGGGTTTTAGTCTGATCACTTGTGAATATAGAGAAAAATTGGCACCTGCTATAAACATGAAGACAATTATGATCCACTGGATCCAGGGGCTCGAGAAATAGGCGATGGACTCGGTGTGAGGGGAAAAGCCCCCGGTGGACATGGTCGTAAAGGTGTGACAAAAAGCATCATACAGGGTCATTCCGGCAACTTTCAAAAGCACGACCTGTAATGCGGAGATGCCAAGATAAAGCTTCCATAGCTCTTTTGCCGTTTCTATGATCTGAGGCTTTTCCCGCTCGAACACTATTCCACCGGGGGCCTCTGCCTTCAGCAATCGATATCCGCCAACACCCAGGAATTTGAGAATGGCCACGCTCAACACAACCACCCCCATGCCCCCTAGCCACTGGGTCATGCATCTCCAGAACTGCACCCCCTTTGGGAGAATTTCCACCTTTGAAAAGATGGTTGCGCCCGTTGTGGTAAAACCGCTCATGGTCTCGAAAAATGCATCCGACAGGCTCGTTGTGGTGCCGGATATGATGAAGGGCAACATGCCAACAAGGGTCATTATCAACCACGAAAAGGTCACCACCGCAAAACCTTCTCTTCTCCCGATATTCGTCATGGTTGGTGCCATGCGTTTCATCCATAGACCCGCTCCAAGGCTCAGGGCCATTGGGATGAGGAAAGAGGCTATTTCCCACTGCCAACGCGGATTATCCGACTTGTGGATGAAAGCAACTGCCAGAGGCGCAGCCATGCAGAAGGCCAGCAATATCACGAGGTGAGCCAGGGTGTGTACGACCGCACGCCAATTCATCAGTTGTGATCCCTATCAACTCCACCACTTGCGTCTGGTGAAGAGTTTTTCAATTCGGGCGATGGCACTGGGCAGGGCAAAAATCAAAACCACGTCTCCAGGCTTGCACTGGGTGTCTCCACTGGGAATTCTCATTATTCCTTCTCTGACCACAGCACCTACAAGGGCGTTGTCTGGAAAGCGCAGGTCCTTCAACGGAGCCTTGCATACGGGAGAATCCTCTGGAACCTCCATCTCGATTATTTCTGCATGGCCTTCGGCGAGACGTGTTACGGAGTGGATATGCCCGCGCCTTATGTGCATGAGAATTTCTCCCACGGTGACCAGGCGCGGGTTTATGACAATGTAAACACCCAGGCTGTGCATTACAGATACATATTCCGGCTGGTGCACCAACACCGCGGTAAGGGTGCCGCTGTGTTTCTTTACCAGCAGAGCGGACAGCATGTTGCGTTGATCATCGTCCGAAAGGGCGCAGAAAAGATCGCATCTTTCCAGGTCGGCCTCATTGAGCAGGGCAAGGTCCGTAGGATCACCATGAAATACGGTGACCTTTGGTAATTTGCGTGCTGCATCTCTGGCAAGGCGCTCATCAGGCTCTATGAGGAAAACGCGGCTGACTTTTCCCTGTAGAGTCTCGGCCAGTTGCATGCCGATTCTGCTTGCACCACTTATGATCACCTCGTCATATTTGACCGGCCTCTGGTGGATGACGGGCAATAAAAATTTTACCATGTCGGAAGAGACGAGAACGTGAACATTGTCGCCAGGAAGTATCCTGTCGTTGCCTCCTGGGATGA
>JALVPF010000002.1 GCA_027031935.1 Myxococcales bacterium
TCTGTGCACATTGGAACGTATTGTGATGGATTTGTATTGAGTCGCCTGCAATATCTGCCTGCCCCGAGTAGTGTCTTTCGATTTCGTCCGAATTCAGCGCCCGGCTGTAAATTCGTACCTCGTCCAGTAAACCCTGAAAAGAGCTTCGATGACCGGAAGCGATGTATAAACCAGCCAGGCCCAGATGATTGCTGAATGCCCCCGAATTGGTGCCTGATGTAGAGACCTCCTGAGAATCGAAGAACATGCGAACGCCGGTACCATCCTGTGTAATGACAATGTGTCTGAGCTCATCCAGGGACAAGGCTTGGTCGGATTCCATGTGTAGCAAGTCCGTGCCATTGTCTTTGACTACAATCCCCATGGTGTTGGATGAGCTGAGGTATACAGATAGATAGTTGGATGATGCGTCTTCGAACAGGTCCATGATCTCCTGTTCCTGGCCAAGACGTTCGGCCCGTATCCAAAACTCTATGCTTCCTGTATCTGACTGCAGACTGGAGTCGGAGCCGCAATCCAGGTAATCATCGATCCCGTCGAACGACAGGCCTGTGTCGATTTTTCCTGGAATCCAGCATGTGGATGTATCCATGTTCTGCAATGAACAGTGGTTGGAATGGTAGACCGAAGTGTCTTTTGCCAGGTCGCCAGCACCTTCGTTGAATCGCCAAATTGCACTGGAAATTCTCTTGTCGAAATCTGCAGCTCCGTGCATGTCGAAGTAATGACCGGTGGCATGGGATTGTACGATGTTGTAGCGGGCTTCGTAACTTGTGCCCGCATGGCCTGTTCCTGCAATGGAGTGGCGGTTGGAATCAAAAAGGTTGGCTTCTACGAGGCATGAGGATTTATCCAAAACCACGCCGTAGCCAAGGCCGGCCCTGGTGTTGTTGTGGATGTAGTTGTGGTGGACGTGGGCCGTGGCGTCTTGTCCATAGACCACAATGGCTCCATGGCTGAATCCAGCCAGTTCGCAGTTGTCAATCTCCAGATCTTCAAAACCGGTTTGAATGCCACGGCTGAGAACCGGATTGGAGTAATCGTGGTCGCCTACGTTCATATCCGGTCCCATTATGCGCAAGCCAGAAAAACGAACACCGGCACCGGAAGCCATGAAAAGGGGAAATGTGTCAAATTGTCCGGTGGTGATAAGGCCACCCTGCGAATCGTTTACTCCCCGGCCACTGGCCAGGGTGACGCCGGGCGGTACCTGAATATTGTCGTAACCGGTCAGGTCGATAATGGAGTCATCCTCGATGTATATGATCTGACCGTTCGATGCTGCATCCAATGCAGCCAAGAGACTGGCGCTGTCGCCCACCACCCAGTCCGCTTCTGCTGATTCGAAGATTTTTCTATACCCACGACCTCCTCCTATGGGATCACCCGTAGGGTTGATCTCCGCACCGTAGCAACAATCGGTGCAATTCTCGTCATGGTGAGGGTATACACACCCGGCCTGTTCACAGTGCCCAAGCCGATCGTATGTGCGAATGAGCCCCTCATCCATGCACAGAGGTTCGGGAGGTTCGTCGCAGACAAGGCCGGCACAGGGGTCTTCGATGCAAATCCCGTCCTGGCATCCATGCTCACATGGCTCATCCTTTGATTCATAGGAACATTTGCCATCGGAACATGTTCCGGGACTCGACCATGTTCGTCTGGTGGTGTCATCGACGCAGGTGGGGGACGGAGCCTGGTCGCATGTCACTCCATCGCACGGTCCCGGGCAGTTCGTCTCACACTCGACCCCGTCTGGGGCACAACCACAAGAACAGACATGGGTGATCTCACCTCGATTACCGCAAGTGTCCAGTAGGTAGACCTTGCCATTTTCGCATTCTGTCATCTTTGTGGCTGAGCATGCAGTGATCTCACCCCGGCATCCTGATGATAGTATGGGCAAGAAAACAAGTAACACAAAAGCTGTATTCGTTCGCACAATGTTCTCCGTTAGGATGGTTGACATTTTATGCCCATGTTATCATGTTTTTCTGGTTGGTAATGGACTCAGGTCTTGAATAGTTGGCATGATATTCAAGAATGAATATCATGGATTTGAGTTCTGATGTGCCTTATTGCCGCACAGCGATGAAATCGGAATCGTAGCCACCAGAGACATCGGCAAATCCAAACATGGTGCAAGGTCCCGTAAGCGTAGCATCCATGAGCACTGTTCCGGTTTGGGCAAAGGAGACAGTGAAAAACACCGTGTGACCGTCTATCTGACCATCACCAATCTCTCCGCTTCCGATGTATGACACAGGGCTGGTATAGATACCGCTTATGCTATTACCGTCCTGCTCAATGATGAGAGTCATCCAGCCATTGGGATTCCAGGCAGAGTTGAGAAACTCCACTTCCCATGTGCCGCTGATGTCGTCATAACTCCCTGAGCAAGATACAGCTTGCATGCAGCCTTTGTGCACGATGGTTTTCTGTTCTGGTACCACTCGCTGGTAGTCGCGATTATAGCCGTGGAACTCCACGTCGTAGGTCCCTGCAAAGACCTCCATCTGGAAATTGGCCGGGCCATTGTCGCCAATGCTTTGGTATGCAGAGTCGTGGGTCTGCTTGTCTGTAAGCACAACATGGC
>JALVPF010000003.1 GCA_027031935.1 Myxococcales bacterium
GTGTCAGCAAGCCCTTGGGGGTGCACAGGCTGTACGAGAATATGTCAGAATCGGGGCGTGTTAAGTTCAGGGACGTAGCTGCCAAAGTCAATGCTCAAGGGGAGCCGAGGGGGTGGGATGGATGGGGCAAGCGTTCTGCCAGAGGCGTCGCTTTACAAGATTTTGATCGTGACGGAAATATGGATATATACGTCTCTGCGGGGGCCGGCTGTAATAGATCCCCGTCAGTGCTGTATAGGAATGTTCGTCTGGACAACGACCTCTATTTTGTGAACGTAGCAGATGCAAAACTGGCGGAAGCTGTTAGCAATCTGAAGGCGGGCACAGTTGCGTTTGACGCAGATTTCGATGGGGACCTTGATATTGTGATCGCAATTCAGGCAGATGCGCACCATGGGGAGCAATGGCCTGGTCTGCGCTTTCTCGAGAATTTCTACATGGATGACGGACACTACCTCGAAGTCAGGCTCAAAGGGAAAGTAAGCAATACTTACTGTGTCGGGGCAAAGCTTTGGGTGTACTCTGATGGTCTCCTGGGACAATCGACCGGGCTGCTTGCTCACGATTGGGTGGCGATTGGAACTAGCCATGCTTCTCAGGCGCCGTATTGGAGGCATCTGGGGCTTGGAGCGAACGATTTTGTAGACCTGAGGATTCGTTTCCCGAGCGGCTATGTGTTGGAAAAGCGGCACGTCGCCAGCAAACAGACAATGGTGATCGAGGAGCCAGGGCTACCCGTGATCGCGAGTTCCTGGCCTGATACGCTGTTTCTGGTGGAGGACGGCGACAGTGTTTGGGTACGGTGGGGAGTACTTTTTGAGAATCCAGACTCGGCGCGTCTCCATTATAAGGCGTTCAAGCTGAAAGGGGGAGAGAAGATAGAGGTGCACGGGGAGCCGGATGGCCTGTGGATAGTTCCGGTGCCGGATGCGTGGGGAGAGGCTTCCTTAGCGGTTGTGGCCCAATACGGGGAGACGCGATACCAGGTTGGGGATACGATGGTCGTGGCAATAGCTCCGGTAAATGACTTTCCAGAACTGGTGGGACTGCCTGATACCGTGTGGATTGCGACGGATTCGGTAGCTGTTTTGGAGTTGTGGCGCTATGTTGAGGACAAGGAGACACCGGATTCCCTGCTGAGATACGAATTCGGAGTGAGCAGCGAGCTGTTGTACGTTGTCTTTGACAGTACGACCGGTGAGCTCCGCATCGGAGCTGATGAAGCGTTCTCGGGATTTGGCAGGCTATGGGTATCTGTACGCGACGACTCGGGTGCTGTAGCAAGCGATACGTTGGTGGTTGGGAGAGTATCTTCGGCTGCGGTAGAGGGCAGTGAAGATGAAAGACTGCCTGACACATTCGGGTTATTGCAAAACTTTCCGAACCCGTTCGGTCGCAGGACTTGGATAACGTTAAGGTTGGCAAGACCCGAAAAGGTGAAAGTGGAAGTATTCGATACACTTGGGCGACGGGTGGCAGTGATAGCAGATGGAAGATTGAACGCAGGCATCCACCGTTTTGTCTTTCATGGTGGCCGGATGCCATCCGGCACATATATTTGTCGAGCAACAGGGGAAACATTCAAGGTAGCCAGGAAACTCGTCATTAGGCGGTAGCTGGGCCTGATGTCCGATGCGGGCAGGGACGCTTCCGCCGAACTATTCGACAAGATAGCAGTTGGCTAATCGCTGACGTCATTGGTTCAGATCCCCATAACGGTAGCCGCGTGTGAAAGGGGGGAGGTTCAGGTTCAATTCTGAGCATGGAAGTGCGGGAGCCTCTTGGTTTTTTCACCGTCTGCCGGAGATCTCGATCTGTGGTTATCCCGGGTGAAAAAGCACCAGAACTGGTGCAGTTTCGAAACCACTCCAGGAAGTTTCGCTGTGGGTTCACTTTTCTACCCTGTTTTGACCGTCCGCTGAAGCGGACAGTGGGCTCAAGTTACTGGCTGTAGCCTGCCGAATCCTTTGCTTCGGTGTGCGGGCAAGAGTCTTTGTAGAGCAGACTTTTTGCTCTCAATGGGTCTCGGTTGTGAAGTAGCACTGGAATCTTGTCTCTGAGCGCTTGTTCCTGGGTTGGCCGTGGTTTTGGTACAACCTATGTGTTGGATGATGGATGTTCGGATTTGCCAAAGGAGGAATCCGCCATGACACTGAAGCGATCGGTCGGTACCTCGGTGGTCGCATTTGTCTTGTTTGGGCTTGCTCTGACGTCTGTAGCGCAGAAGATGGACCTAGTACCCATTGCAATCAATTTGTTCACGTCGACCGAGTGTCCCTGGAGTCCCTCGGCCGCTGAAGGACTCTACCAGCTTATGGACGAATTGCCACCGGACAGCCTTGTTCTTTTCGAGTACCACTCGCCGCTGGAGGGCTCAGGACTTTGCAAAAGTTCGCTCGTGGATACCTTGGTGACGTGGCTTGACGTGACGTTTGTGCCAAGTGCTGTGATCAACTGTTACGGCTATATCGGAGGGGGCGGGGACCACTCATATTACGAGATCTTTGATTTAATCAGGCCATTTCAGGCCTTGATTTCCGACTGTTAATTGCCTATCTTCCTGAAAAGCAAGGAAGATAGGAGGTGCAGCATGATT
>JALVPF010000004.1 GCA_027031935.1 Myxococcales bacterium
ACATATATATCGTATTCAGCCGTCGTGTGCCGGTCTGCTGCAAGGCGGCAAAACGCCGCTGGAGTCCCCCTCCAGCAAGTTTTGCCAACACCGTCAGCAGACCGGCACACGACGGCCTCTCTTCCAATAAAATCAAATTGTCAGGGGTTTCAGGAACAGGCTGGCCCGGCGTTGCAGCTTTTGCCAATGAGCAACCATCGCCTGCAAGCTGCGTCTTGAACCAGCCTGTCCCTGAAACCCCTGAACACGACATATTATATTGTTGCCGGGTTAATGGGCGGCATTTCGACGCAGAGTGCTGTCCCCTGGTAGTGGGCAGGTGTTGTTTCCGGATTTATGCTATATTTAGCGTTCCGCTAATATTTTATCAGGATGAAGGGGTATCAGATCCGGAACCATTGGAGTTGTTTGTATGATCCAAATCAGCCTGATCCATTCTGATGCCTTCTTGCGCCTGTATCTTATATCTCTGCTGTTGGTGATTTTCCCCGATCTCTCCAGTGCCGGTAATGAAGGCTTTCGCGAGCAATTCATAAAAAACTACAAAACCTTCCAGTTCAAGGCCCAGGAGGAGTTGATAAGAGAGAAAGGCGCGGAGATTATGCCAGGAGAGATGCGCGCCCTGATTGATGAGGCCATGGCTGACAACAAGGGCTTCAACCGCAGGATGTATCTGCTGGATATCGCCAGCGCGATGGCCAGTGGGTATCAGCACTGGCATGGCGGCGGAGAGGATCTGATCAAGGAGATTGAGACATTGATCAAGACCGAACTGAAGCTGGAAGAGCAGCGGGTTGCCAGACTTATGAAGTGGAGAAAAGAGGAGCGCTTTCTCGGTAACTTCGTAATGAAGGAGCACATGGCCAATATGAAAAAAGCGGGAGTGGCACCCGTTATATACCCGCATTGGGTGCATCGCATCTGGTTCGAGTGCAAGGTGTGTCACCAGGATATATTCATTATGAACAGATGGCGCACCCATATATCCCATGCCAACATGGAGGCGGGAAAACAGTGTGGTGTGTGTCATGATGGAAAGATGGCCTTTGGAGTTGACGATGAGTGTGATAGGTGTCATCTTGCCGGAAAGAATGAGGCCGAAAGGTTGCATCACGCTGACAAGGTCGATCATGCACGGATAAAGAAGGTTGCTGACAATCTGGGAGCAGAATGGAATTACGACAAGCTGTCCGGGAAAAAACTCCCTGTTGACAGATTCGGGTTCATAGATTGGCTGAAATTGAAAAAGATGGGGGTATTCAAGCCGATCCATTCGCTCCAGGAGGACTTCAATCACGAAGTGCGCGACAATAAAATTCTGTTCAAATCGAAGGGCAAGCTCAAAAACGTTCTTTTTGACCACAAAGTTCACTCGAGCTGGATAAACTGCACTTCCTGTCACCCGGAAGTGTTTCGTAAGACTCTTACAAACGATGTAAAAATGGTGCGAATGGCCAAAGGCAGGTTTTGCGGTTATTGTCACGGCAGGGTTTCATTTACCTTTGCAGATTGCAATCGTTGTCATAGTCAGGAAAAGGGAACCAACGAGAGCGGTGCTATGCTGCATATTGGCGCTGTTGGAAAGTGATGATGGATGTGCAGCTGCCATCTATGACAAAGGAAGTAATAAATCTTGGATCGGAAAGACGCTCGTCTCTATAGAAAACTTATCTCTTTGTCGAAAATACAGCTGGCCTCCATTGATAAACACATGTCGAGCCAGGAACCAGCAAAATGGAGTAAGCTGCTTTTCAGATTTCGCCACGCGAGAATAAAAAAAAATCTTATAAGCATACTTGGCAGAAGGGAAGCCGTAGTTGGAGAAGATGCGGTCCTGGAGCTGATCGAAGATTTAACGAGTATCGCGGCAGACGGGGAGGGATGGCAGGATGCGCGGGATAAAGAGACGGACTATTTGCGATTCATTCTACATGGTATAAGATCCGCCCCAACGGATGATGCAGAAAAATCCTGAAATAGAGGGTCTTCCCCAAATCGTGTGGGTAAGCAGCTCTTATAATGAGGCAAATCATCCTTGACAGGCAGAATGCACGCCGGAAGATGGTCGGCATAAGGGGATTGGGGACACTTTGGAATAGCCAGACCACTTGCAATTCGCGCAGGTAGTGGATATCCGGCAGTCTCCAGCCAGACAGCCCCAATCCCCTCCTGGCTACCAAGTATGTGGCACGCATTCTGCCTGTCAAGGACGAAGCCGCTACGCGGTGATTTGGCATTTTACCCACACGATTTGGTGAAGACCCGAAATAGAACAATTCCAGCAGATGTGAGTGGGTCAGTAATCGGCGGAGGGACGGACCAAGGCATCCACCTTTACCCCCTTGGGCTGGCTGTGGCACCTCTTGCAGTCAGCAAACTTGAACGAAACCCTGCCATGGCAGTGACCGCAGTACCGACCGCTGGACATATCCTGCATTTTCATGTCATTACCTCCCAGCTTGTCGCTGAAGAAAGCGGGATGACAGGTGTCACAATTTATCCAGTCGGAGTGGACTTTGTGATTGAATAGCACATCATTTACAAAACTGCTTTTGGAAACAAACAGAATTCTGTTGTTTCTGCTCTGTTCCCTGA
>JALVPF010000005.1 GCA_027031935.1 Myxococcales bacterium
CTGCCGTCAGCATAGTTGGCTGGTAAATCAGGGGTAAATCAGGGGTAAATCAGGGTTTGCCATCGTTTGACTTCACAGGTATCCTCAGATGACATGGAAAGAAGCAGACACAAGACCAGACAGATTCACGTGGGTTCTGTTGCCGTGGGTGGTGGTGCACCTGTGTCCATACAAACCATGGCAAAAGCAGACCCCATGGACACGGACACCATTGTCTCCCAGTTCCTCGAAGCAAAAGACGCTGGATGTACCATTGGCAGGATAGCAGTACCTGACATGGATGCCGTTGGCACCATAGGCCCCATACGCGAAAGATCTTCCCTTCCAATCGTTGCGGACATTCATTTTGATTACAAATTGGCTATAGCTTCAGCCAAGGCTGGAGCAGATGCCCTGCGTATCAACCCGGGCAACCTGGGTGGCAGGGAAAAGCTAGAGGCGGTAGTGGACGCAGCAGGTCAAGAAGGCATCCCCATAAGGATAGGAGTCAATGCAGGCTCTCTGCCAAAGACCAAAGGAGGCAGAGCCCAAAAACCAAGTGCCAGAGCCATGGTGCAGACAGCGCTGGACTGGATTGCGGATGTACAGGACATGGGCTTTGAAAACCTAAAGGTTTCTCTGAAGGCTTTTGATGTCCCCATGACCGTGGAAGCATACTCCATGTTCGCCTCTGAATCGGATATCCCATTGCACCTGGGTATCACGGAAGCCGGCCCTCCCCTGGCCGGCGCCGTGCGATCCACCGCAGCCCTGGCACAACTGTTGCCAAGGGGCATAGGAGACACCATCAGGATCTCTCTGTCAGGCCCTCCTGTCACGGAGGTCCGTGTAGGGAGATACCTTTTGATTGCCCTCGGGCTGCTCACAGGACCACAGCTCGTATCCTGTCCCACCTGCGGAAGGACCAAATTGGACTTGAGTTCTGTAGCCAAACGCATCGAGGGTATAATGGAGAAGCTCGACATTCAGTGCAAGGTTGCGGTGATGGGTTGCGAGGTAAACGGCCCTGGTGAGGCCCGCACCGCAGATGTGGGCATAGCTTACGGCAGCGGTGGACGAGGAGCCCTTTTCGCCTCGGGCGAGGTTATCCAACGAATGGAAAACGATAAACTGGAAGAAGCGCTTGTAATGCATTTGGAAGCAATGGCAAGAGGGATGGAAAATGGCTGACAAGGCCCGTTTCAACGATGCAGGCGATTTCATCGTACCCAAGGCAAAACTGGGCCCGCTTTCCGACCTGCCTCCGGAGCAGATAAGAATTCTGAAGCTATCTGGTGATATTCTCCTGAGCACAAGCTTTTATCCTGGCAACAGGAAGCAGCCTATGCTGTATGGCGATCTCAGATTGTTCCACGTTGCCGAGTTGATAGCACTCATATCCTCCATGGGCAAGGAGAGCAAACTGACCCTTTTGGTACCTCACGCTCGAAAGGCCATATATTTCAGCAAGGGCAATGTGGTTCACGCAGCCTCGTCAGTCGAAGATGACAGGTTGGGCGAGATCAACTGGAACAACTGAAGCAAGAATGAACGAGCCAAAGACAGGATAGCCGATTTATGAAAACGAGAGCAAGCACTGACTTTTCCGATCCAGCACGAAGGATCGTAGTCGCCCTGGACGTATCCGAGCAGGAAGATCTGGTTCGCCTTGTCAAGACCCTCCGGGGTGCAGTGGGCATGTTCAAGGTCGGCAAGGAGTTGTTCTGCTCCATGGGTCCGGATGCCGTGAAGATCGTCCAGGATCACGGTGGCGAAGTCTTTCTGGATTTGAAATTTCATGACATACCCAACACGGTGGCTGGCGCTGTGCGCTCATCGTGCAAGCTGGGAGTCTCCATGTTCACCGTGCACGCAAGTGGTGGCATGGCCATGATGAAGGCTGCAGTGGAAGAGGCTCGCTCCTGTGCAGGAGGGCCCATGGTTATAGGTGTCACGGTCCTGACGAGCCTCAGCGAAGATGATCTTGATATGCTTGGGCTGGCGGGTCCGGCTCAAAGCGCTGTAGTCCGCCTGGGACGAATGGCTATGGACTGTGGACTGGATGGACTTGTGGCTTCCCCGCAAGAACTCAGGGCCCTTCGCGCAGAGCTTGGAAAAGCGCCGTTTTTAGTAACACCGGGAATACGTCCATTGAATTATGCAGCAGACGATCAGCAAAGAATCGCCACACCGAAAAAAGCGGTGGTGGATGGAGCGGACTTTCTGGTAATAGGACGCCCCATCACAAGGGCTGTAGACCCTCTTCAAGCGGTAGACGCCATAGCGGAAGACTTGGTGCAGGACTGAAGCTTTTTCAGGGGTAGCTTTTCCCGGTGGCCGGGATTTTCCTCTTCAATATGGTTTTTCCGTTTTGATCGCGCATGACTTCAACGACGCTCTTGCCATCTTTTTTAAACTCGCTCTGTAGGCGAATCTTTCCATCAGGCCCCAAAACGGTCTCACGCACAAGACCCGTGTCACCATATTTCCTCTCCATGGAATACTCAACCTCGTCAGCCACCTTTTTTGTAACCTTCACGGGCCTGCCCTTTTCATCCAGATCAGTAACAATGCTCACCTGGTGCCATTTGTCCCCGTTTTTAGACGAAAACTCGTACCTGTTGCCCATTTCGTAGATATTCAGGCCCCTTGGCTTCTCTTTAAAGATCCGAATTTCCCTGATTGTCCTGCCATGCTCATCAAAATCCAGATGATACGAGATAAGCACCTCGCCCTTGTCATCGATCAGATCAACCATGTCGGGCTTATCGCGGGGCCCTTGTGCCCTGTAATGTTTCGTGCCAACCGAACAGTCCACGGTCTTGCTCAGATGAAGCACACCAGGTGCATTGCGTTCCATGGACGAGTAACAGAAGACGGGCCTGACGGTTTGTCTGGAAGGGCTCTTTTTCGAGCAGGCGCAAGACAGAGAAGCACTGAGCACGATGGCACACAGCAATCCCCATAGAGGACTGCGGAGGAAAAAAACCCTACTTGACCAGGTCACGACCATAGCTAAAGCCGCGATTAAAGGCGCTCAGGTTCAACCTCTCGGTACCCCTGGGTACGGAATTTTCTACAGCTTTCCGCATGGACTCTTCGGAACACACATCCGATAAAGCCGTAAAAAACCCGACCATGATGATGTTGAGCACCATCTTTCGGCCCAGTTCCTCGGCGAATTTTGTAGCTGGTATCCCGTATGCCGTAAGCCCTTCAGAATGGTTTTGGGGTTTGACCAATTCGGATTCATAAAGGATTAAGCCACCGGATTTCACCTCTGGAATGAACTTCAGATATGCAGGTTGAGACATGACAACGAGTATGTCGGGATGAGTAACCATGGGATACAGGTTGCGATCAGTGTTTACGACCACCTGCCCGGAACATGAGCCACCACGGGCCTCAGGACCAAAAGACTGGGTCAGGGTTGCGTCCTTTCCCTCATAGATAGAGGCGGCTCTCCCGATGATCATCCCGGCCATTATCACGCCCTGACCGCCAAAACCGCCGATCTTTATTTCTATGCGGCTCATCGCTCCACTCCTGTAGGATAGGGAACATACTTGTCACCAAGTTTGTGAGAAAGCTCCTGATCCATGGCTTCGAGTTGGGTGGGTCTATCCCTGTCGATGAACTTGCCCACTATGATATCGCCCCCCAGTTTTATATCCACATTACGCGTGTCAGCACCGTTTACCACCTTTGAACGTTCTTTATAATAACGCATTCCCGCCAGACCATCTCCCAACCTGTTACGCCGCTGGTAGATTGTGGGACACGGGGCTATTACCTCGAGAAAACTGAAGCCGGGCTTGTTCTTGATCTCCTGCATGGACTTTACCAATTGGCGGACATGGAAAGTGGTCCAACGAGCCACATAAACCGCGCCGCTGGACTCGGCCAGGAATGGCAGGTTGAAAGGTTGGTCATAGGTTCCGTAGGGTGCTGTGGTGGCGATGGAATGCAAGGGAGCAGTGGGCCCCACCTGCCCTCCGGTCATGGCATAGGTGAAGTTGTTCACACAGATTACTTTCAGGTCAGCGTTTCTTCTCGCCGCATGAATGAAATGATTTCCACCGATGGACACAAGGTCACCCTCACCGGAAAACACCCAAACGTTCATATCCGGCCGTGCTGTCTTGAGTCCGGTGGCAAAGGGGATGGGACGACCGTGGGTGGTATGGAAGGAATCCACCTTGAAATAACCTGCGATCCGCCCGGTGCAGCCAATTCCGGACACAACGGCAAGTTTGTTTATGTCAACCTTGGATTTTTGCAGGGCTCTGACAAAACAGTTTACCACGATCCCTATACCACAACCGGAACACCAGATATGTGGCATGCGATCCATGCGCAAATAGGGCTCTACGGGATTCATTTCCTTGTTTGTTTCCTTGCTCATTTGGCCACCTCCTCCACCAGTCGGAGGATCTCCTTGGGGTCGTGAATATCTCCTCCCCCATGCCCTGCCAAAACCACCTTTGCGCGTCCTGCCACCAGCCGTTCAACTTCGAGCACGACCTGTCCGTAATTCAGCTCGGCAACCACAAAGGCTTTTGTCTGGTCCATCAGCTCCTTGAGCCTGGTCTCTGGAAACGGCCAGACTATCACAGGTCTGAAGACACCCACCTTCAAGCCCTTTTCCCTGGCCATCTCCATGGTACGAATGACAACCCGAGAGGTGATACCATAGGCCACCAGAATAATGTCCGCATCTTCGGTCTGGTATTCTTCATACTTGGCGATGGCATCCGCGTTCAAGCGGATCTTGTCTACGATTCTCCTGATGAGCTTCTGTTGAGTCTGAGCATCCATGGCCGGGTATCCCTTATCATCGTGGGTCAAGCCCGTGACATGAAACCTGTAACCCTCTCCTACCGGAGGCATGGGTGGGACGAAAGGATTGTCGTCCTCCAAGGCGTATAGCTCGTAATCATCAGATGGTGGCTTTTTTGTATACCGGCGCTCTACTATGTCGATTTCGTCTGCCTCGGGTATAACCACCCGCTCTGTCATGTGACCGACGCTCTCGTCCATCATGAACATGACCGGGATCCTGTATTGTTCAGCAAGGTTGAACGCGTCGATGGCCAGGTCGAAACATTCCTGTGGTGAGTTGGGACAGATGGCGATAGTCTCGTAGTCCCCATGAGACCCCCAGCGAGCCTGCATCATGTCAGCCTGGCCGGTAAGAGTGGGCAAACCGGTAGAAGGTCCGCCTCGCTGCACATTTACAAACACGCACGGCGTCTCAGTCATGGCTGCCAGACCAATATGCTCCATCATCAGGGAAATTCCGGGACCGGATGACACGGTCATGACCTTCTTGCCACCCCAGGCAGCGCCCTGAATTGCGATGGAAGATCCTATTTCATCCTCCATCTGCAGAAAGACTCCACCCACCATGGGAAAACGTCTAGATATTCTCTCCACCACCTCTGTGGAGGGAGTGATGGGATAACCGAATGCGCACCTGCAGCCTGCGGCCAATGCGCCTTCGCAACAGGCGTGATCTCCATCCAGAAAATGTGCACCCGTCAATACGCCCTTGGGATCGGCTTTCATCATCCCACCTCCTTGTTCCTGTGCCTGATACCGTGGATGGCAAAATCAGGACAATACAGGCCACACAGGTCACACCCGTTACAGGCCTCGATGTTGACGATGATGGGAGGGTGGTAGCCCTTTTCATTCATCGCCTCATCCAGCGCCAATACCTTTGTGGGACAAAATTCCACGCAGAACCCGCATCCCTTGCACCTTTCTCTTACTATGAAAACCTCTCCAAAAAACTTGCCCTTCTTTTTTGTACCGTTTTTGCCCTTTGAACCAACCTTGGCAGCGACCATGACTCTTCCTCTCGTTTCTCTATAAGCCCAGGGCCTCTTTCATTTTGATCCCTATTTCAGCAGGGCTCTCGGCAACGCTAACTCCTGCTGTTTTCAAGGCAGTTACCTTTTCCGCTGCGGTCCCCTTGCCACCTGCGATAATGGCTCCTGCATGCCCCATGCGTCTTCCCGGAGGAGCAGTGCTTCCTGCGATAAAAGCGACCACTGGTTTGGTCCCCTTTTGCTCTATCCATGTTGCGGCCTCTTCCTCTGCCTGGCCTCCTATCTCGCCGATCATGACCACACCATGCGTGTCAGGGTCCTTCTCGAACATCTCCAGGCAGTCGATGAAATCAAGGCCCTTGACGGGATCTCCACCAATTCCGATACAGGTGGACTGACCTATTCCCAGCCGACTCAACTGATCAACGGCTTCGTATGTGAGAGTGCCGCTTCTGCTTATTACTCCGACGTGACCAGGATTGTGAATCACGGCAGGCATTATACCGAGCTTGCACTGGCCCGGAGTGATCACACCAGGGCAGTTGGGTCCCACCAGCAGGGTTTTTTCGGTATCCAGCGAGTGCTTTACCTTGAGCATGTCCAAGGTGGGAATCCCCTCCGTAATACATACCACCAGACGAATGCCGGCAGCAGCTGCCTCTAAAATGGCATCCGCCGCACCAGGCGCCGGTACAAAAATACACGAAGCATTGGCTCCTGTTGCCTCAACAGCCTCTGCGGTGGTGTTGAAAATGGGAACTCCTTCCCAGTCAGTACCACCCTTGCCAGGATGGGCTGCTGCCACCAGTTTTGTGCCATAATCCATCATGGTCTTGGCATGGAACTTACCGGCGCTGCCCAAGCCTTGAATGAGCAGCTTCGTATTTTTATCAACCAGGATACTCACGACGCCCTCCCTGCGGCGGCAACCGCAGCTTCGGCCGCTTCCTTCATGGTTTCGGCCGGTACGATATCAAGGCCGGAGTCCTTGAGTATCTGCCGGCCTTCTTCCATTTTCGTCCCCTGGAGACGAACTACCAGGGGAGCCTTGATTCCCACTTGCCTGACTGCCTCCACAACCCCCTCGGCTATGACATCACACCTGACGATCCCACCGAAAATGTTCACCAAAACCGCCTTCACATTTGGATCAGAGAGTATAATCTTGAACGCTGCCTCTACCCTCTTTGCATCGGTTCCACCACCGACATCCAGGAAATTTGCAGGTTCTCCACCAAAGAGCTTGATGATATCCATGGTGGCCATGGCCAGCCCTGCCCCATTGACCATGCAGCCTATGTTTCCATCCAGGCGCACATAGCTGAGATTATGCTTGGAGGCCTCGACCTCTGCGGGCTCTTCCTGCTCCACATCCCGCAGTTCCAAAATATCCTTGTGCCTGTAAAGAGCATTGTCGTCGAAGTTCATCTTGGCATCCAATGCCAGGAGCTTGCCATCCGAGGTAAGCACCAGCGGGTTGATCTCCGCCAGGGATGCATCCAGGTGGACAAATGCCCTGTACAGGCTGGTGGCAAAGGATATCAGCTGGTTTACCTGGTCCTTGTTCATGCCCAGCTTGAAACCCATGCCCCTGACCTGCCAATCCATAAGACCACACAAAGGGTCTGCAAAGACCTTCATTATTTTTTCGGGGGACTTGGAGGCGACTTCTTCAATTTCCACACCACCTTCGGCGCTTGCGATAAGTGCCACTCGAGCAGTCTCCCTGTCCAGGACCAGGCCCAGGTAGTACTCATGCTCTATGCTCAAGCCCTGCTCCACCAGGAGCTTTCTCACCATTTGGCCCTTGGAGCCGGTCTGGTGGGTCACCAAGGCTTTACCCAGGAGTCCCCGGGCAACCTGACGAGCTTGCTCAGGTGAATCCACCACCTTTACTCCGCCCGCCTTGCCCCTGCCACCAGCATGCACCTGAGCCTTTACGACCACTCGCTTGCCAAGGTCTTCTGCAGCCTTCCCGGCTTCATCGGCGCTGAGCACAACTTTTGATTCGGGTACTGGCACACCGAACCTGGCCAATATCTGTTTGGCCTGAAACTCGTGGATCTTCACGATAGCCTCCTGTGCCACCAAGCCCGGGCAACACAGACAAAAAACACCCTGGCGGTGGAG
>JALVPF010000006.1:0-2929 GCA_027031935.1 Myxococcales bacterium
ATGGCAAACTTGTCAGCCTTGTCACCCAAGGGGACGAAGCGGGGATCTTCCCTCGTATGATCCTCGATCATCAACACCGGGCCTTTCCCCTCATCCAGGAGTTCCACGATCTCCCCCAGCTTTGAAAGGGAATCGGGGCCCACCACGGCATCCAGCCAAGGGGCCTTGTTCAGTAGTCTCTCCCCTTCCTGTCGGGCAACACAGCCAGCAATTATTATCTTAGCCCCCCTCGCCTTGCGTGCATGTTTGTATCTGCCGGCTTCGCTCAATGCCTTGTGTTCAGGCTTTGCACGCACAGAGCAGGTATTGAAAATAATGACTCCAGCATGTTTTGCTTCGTCCACAGGCTGCAAACCATGGGACATGAGCACCTGCGCCATGCGCTCTGAGTCGTGAATATTCATCTGGCAACCAAAGGTACGAATATGAAAGGTCTCAAGTCTCATAAGATACTCATCCAAAGCAGGAGATGATGCAGGTGCATGAAAGGTCAATCCGGGTTGGAATAGAACTCCTTGTCTATGCTCTTTTTTTGATCAAACTTCTCTTTTTCATCATCAGGATGAATGGATGTAATTTTTTCCAGTGGTAGCAGAAGATATCTGAAGGTCCCCTTTAGATAGATATCCGAGTCATCCGCTCCAATGAATATTCCCTTGTATGACAAACCACCAGCGGTCACGGTGACCTGTTTGAATTTGTACTTCTCGAAAGAAAACTCTTTCAGTTTATCTGAATCCTTTGAAGAAGCCTTCATGATCATGGAGTAACTCCTGCCGTCTATGATGCATATTAGCTGCTACCCCGTGTTTTCGCAAGAATACCAAAGAACGCCTGATTTCCTCGCTTGCGATCTCTGTGGCTATGCTGCGGGAAACTCAATGTTAGGGAACTCGGGAACAATACTTGCCTGCTCTTGCTCAAGGCAACACCGACTCGAAAGGATTTCCCCACAACAACAGCCCCCTCTGTCCACCTATGAGACAATTGCTTTTCTTTTTTGCGCAGAAGACATGGGTGATTCCTGCCTTGGTATGGAGCGCAAGCTTTGTCCAACTCTTGCCTCCATCTCTTGTCACCCATAGCCCTGCCAGGCCTACTCCAGCCAAACCTCGCTGGCCATCAAGAAACCACAATGATCTCACCGGCTCAGAGCTTGGTACGGGAAAATGCTTCCAACTCTTGCCTCCATCTGTCGTCTTCATCACCAGGCCTGCATCTCCCCCAACCCAGCCCTTGTTTCTTCCTGAGAAGAACAGGGCACGAAGGTTGTCCCTGCCTTTTGCCAGGCGTTTCCAGCTCTTGCCACCATCTACGCTTTTGAAAATGCCACGTTTTGCGCCCACGGCATAACCCGTGTTTTTATCAATGAACACGACCCTGTAAAGTACCCTGTCATAGGAGGGCATTCGTGCCAGGGTCCATGTCTTTCCACCGTCTACGGTGCGCATCAAGGCGCCCGCACCTCCCACCACCCAACCCCTTTTTCCGTCCAGGAAGAATATGTCCCTCAAGGAAAGGTCCGGCCACTTTCCAACAGAGCGCCACGTCTTTCCACCATTGCTGGTGGCTACGATCTCATGCACACCCGATATTGCAAACCCGGTCTTTCTGTCCACAAAGGTCACCTTGGCAGGGCTTGCGGGAATCTTTGAAATTATCGACCAGTTTCTCCCGGAATCAAGGCTTGCCAAGACCTTGCCATCATCGAAACACACCACCATGCCTTTGGAAGAAAATTCACCCAAGGAGTTCACACCCTCGAAAACCTTACCCAAGGATGTCCACTTCCAGTTCGATTTATTGGCTGTTTCCAATCTGCCCCTTGCTCCCCCATCCCCGACCAGCAAATAAGCATCACCACACCTTGCAGCATCACGCCAGACCCTCTTTGGGCCGGCTTCCAACTTGCCTGTTTTCTCACCCTTGTTTTCAATCAAAACAAGCTCGCCCGGCAGCCCTCCCAAGACGACAGTGCCTGAAGCATGTAACAGCGGATTGAGGCAAGTTGCGATGCCCTTGACCTTTTTTCTTTTCCACGTTTTTGCCTGATCAAGAGACAGGCCCAGTTCACTGCCGCAAGCTCCAATCAACAACATTGCCCCCGTATCCATGACGCCGATGGTATTTTTGCCCAAGGGTCTCTTGTGCACAGGTGCCTTCTGCTGCATGTTATTCCAATGATATAACCACCCCGAGTCTGTCAGGACGTTGATGGACCCATCTGGCCCCAGAGACAAGGACTTGACCGCCCCCCCGTTTTCATGGAGGACCTTGCGAAAGCTATCATGGCCATCGATGACATAGACGGCACCATTACTCGTACCAAGCCAGATTTTTTTCCTGTCATCCATGACCAGGGCCGTGACTTTCTCCCTCCTTTCCAGGTGCGATACCCCCCTCAGAAGGCTGAACGTCCTGCCCCCGTCGCGTGTTTTCCAAAGAGAACCATTTGAATCCATGGCCCACCCGACCAAGAGGCCGCTCATTCTAATCCTGCTAAAACCCATGTTGGGCGTCGATGACCTGAGACCAAGGTGCTGACCACCATCATTTGAAAACCAGATATTGCCTGCCTTGTCCAGCAGAAGACAAGAATCCTGCCGTGGGCAACTTACCGACAAAAAGTCGTCTGTTATGACATCCTGCTCAACCCTTGAAAGACCATTTGCTCCCAAAGACAAAATCAGGCTAACAAATAGAACCAGTGAACAAAGCGCCATAGTCCACCTCACATGAACGTGTCAGATAAATTCGGCAATCAATCGAGTGGTGCTGTAAGAGGAGGGGCAGTGCCATTTTCCATGAGTTGCAACCCACGGATTTTCCTTCGCACCAACGAAACATCCGCAGCATGGGGTGAACTCTTGAGATACAACTTCAGTTGAGCGATGGCGTTCTTCAGATCCCCCTTTTGATGGTAGGCATC
>JALVPF010000006.1:2939-7943 GCA_027031935.1 Myxococcales bacterium
CTCCCATGATATTGGTTGCCAACTCGGATTTGATGGCTTTTTTGTAGTCCGCGATTGCCTTGTCCAACAGCTTGTCATCCCTTTTGGATACGCTCAGCCGTTTGTAAACGTGGGCCCGGTTGAACAAGGCGGCAGGATAATCCGGTCTCAACTCCAAAGCCTTGTTCAGATTTTTCAGCGCCAGGGACCATTCACCCCGCTCGATATAGGAATGCCCGAGCATGTTATAGGCCACATCGAAGTCAGGTTTTATCTCAATGGCCTTCTTGAATTCCTTTATGGCCTGTGTAAGGTACTCGGCCTTTTTCACAGGATCCGAAGTATGCCTTCTCTTGTTCAGAAGATGCTCGCCTCGCTCCCTGGCCACGGCTGCCTTTCCCGGTACGTAGACAGTGGTACCAGCACCACTCGTCAGAAACAGGATCATGCCCCCTACTCCTACAAGCATGACGACAAAGGCAACTATGTATGCTTTTAGAGACATGGAGACTCGACGCTGACTAGATGGGGTCTACGGTGAACGAAAGGCCTATCTTGACCTTGCCCTTCATCAGGCCCTTGGGAATGGTCCGTGTGACAGAGGTGTCTATGGAAACGGTCGTCCGACCCATCATGGCAAACTTGAATCCAAGCAGGTATCCACTCATTATCTGTCTGCCATCATTGGTAAATTGAACTTCCACCCCATTGGTGTCACCCGCATGTATGGAAGGTAACACTGCAATCTTGTCCGATGAATCGGTAATCTCGGAGACCCCCAGGGCGTCCATGAAAAGCTCAACCTCTGGAAGATCGAAGTTGAGGCTGTTTGACTCGATCTCGAAGTTTACGTACTTGATGGTAACGTCCGTAACCTTACCGGCCTCAACGTATTTCTTCAGCTCCTCCTGGTCGCTAAGATCGATCTGCTGTGCCGGCAGGTCGAAGGTGAAGCTCTCCTTTACCGCCGGGACATCCACGCAGTTGTTTTGAGCATCGCAAACCTGCTGGGGGATCTCGTCCTTGCCACTTAGATCCACTGTCACACCGCCCTGAAGCTCGTCGTTGATAGCCTGTTGCAGTTCGCCCCTTATGGAATCGGCGTTCAGATCAAAATCGAACTCCTGGTCTGGAACGGATATGGTTATACCGCCAGCGGAATCAAGCAATCCGCAGCCCGAGATACCCAGCAAAAGGGTCAAAGAAAAAGGAATCGCAAAAACAGATGAAAGTCTTTTCATGGTATAGCCTCCAGTGCCACATCACACCCGATGTTCATTATCAGATACTAGCTTCCAAAAGTATCACCTGTCAATTGGACGCCCCCCGGCACAAAAACGTTCCAATATTTTCAAATAAAATGAGCCGACGGAATTTCCGATTAGCCCTTGGACCCAAGTGCCTCTATGGCCTGCTCGGCCAGGGTGTATGGATCCGAGCTGTGATCCTTCATCTTCTTTATTATACCCTTGATGTGATCTTCGCTCATCAGATATGACCAGCCGCGGTTCAGCAAGGTTCTCCTGTAGATCTCCACAAACTCCTGCTTCAGCCGGGCCTCCACAAAGGAACTGTCTTCACATGCCTTTTTGTACTCCTCCATGTGCTCGTCCATGGCTTTTTCCAGATCGTCCATTCCCTCACCTCTCAAAGCCACAGTCTTTATGATCCGAGGGACCCACTTGTCAGGAGCTATACGCTTGTCTTCGGCCTGTTCACTAAGGTCTACCTTGCCCCCATGATGCAATATCTCACCGAGAGTGGGCTTTGCACCGCGCCCGAGATCCAACATCTGCTCCAACTCACGCACGGTCCTGTCAGCCCCGTCCCTGTCCGACTTGTTCACCACGAAAACGTCGGCTATCTCCAGGATGCCAGCCTTTATGGCCTGTATCTCGTCACCCATCCCCGGCGTCATCACCACCAGAGTCGTGTGGGCAAGCCTCTGTACTTCCACCTCATCCTGGCCCACTCCAACTGTCTCCACCAGTATAATGTCCCAACCTGCGGCGTCGAGAGCATGAACCACATCAGTGGTGGTATTGGTAAGACCACCCAGGTGCCCCCTTGTGGCAAAGGAGCGTATGAAGACACCATCGTCAAGGGAGTGATCCTGCATTCTGATCCTGTCACCCAGAATCGCCCCACCTGAAAAAGGGCTGGAAGGGTCTATGGCCACCACGGCGACCGTCAACCCCCTTTTTCTGAACCTTTTTATCAGCTGGTCGGTAAGAGTACTCTTTCCTGCGCCAGGATTTCCGGTAATGCCTATGACTGTGGCTTTTCCCGTATGGCGATAGAGACGCTTCAGTGTCTGCCTGGCATCTTCCATACCATCGTCTATCCACCTCAACAAACGTGCCACGGCTCTTACGTCTCTATTCAACAATTTTTCGATGAATGCTTCATCCATCTCGTATCAGCCTCGTCCCCCCCTTAGTGGGTCAACCTGTCCCTGTCCCTGACCAGCTCGCCGAGATAGCTGTTTAAGGCGTCGATAACATCGTCCAGTTCGCCCCTCAGTTCCTGCCGCTGCTCTCCGTCGATGAATTGGTGCTCTTGAGCCTGATCCAACAAATCCTGCATACCGAACAAGGCTCCTCTGCTCTCGAGCGCTCCAGCGATGGCCGAACGGAAGGTGCCCTGTCCAAAACCCGTAACCAGCGCTGCGGTCATGGTCGTAGACTCGCTTTTGACTCTCGCGACAAGGTTGTTCCTCTCATCATCAGGGAATCTCTTTGCCAACTCATAGAGCTTCACTCTGAGCTTGCGGCCAAGCTTGTGGGCAGGAATATCGGAAAACCTTTTATATCCTCCTGGACCTATCCTTGCAGAGGCTGCAGCGAGCAAGATCTTGTCTTCAGGTGCAATTTCCGAGCGAGATTCCTTCTTGTTAGCTCGCCAAACCTTTTGACTGTCCTTGCCCGATGCCCTGTCCTGCTTGCCGGAGGACGAGCCCTGTTGCTCCTTTGGTCTTCTTCGAACAGTGGGTTTGGAAGGGCGCTTGGAACCACCCCTGTAAGTCTTTCGTTCTCTATGGTCCACGGTCATCTCGGCGAAACATTCTGCTGTATCCACTCGACTATTTTTTCAGTGGATGTCCCAGGCGTAAAAATGCCATCAATCCCCTTCTCTTTCAGCAGCGGGATGTCATCATCAGGAATAATGCCTCCCCCAAAAACCATTATATCCTCTGCTCCCTTTTCCTTCAGGCCCTTTACCACCGCAGGCATCAAGGTCATGTGAGCGCCGCTCATGATACTAAGTCCCACGGCGTCCACGTCTTCCTGTATCGCACTTGAAACGATCATCTCAGGAGTCTGATGCAGGCCGGTGTAGATGACTTCCATACCTGCGTCTCTCAGGCTCCTGGCCACCACCTTGGCTCCCCGATCATGACCATCCAGTCCAGGTTTGGCCACCAGAATTCTAAGCTTTCTTTTCTCTGTCATTTCGACTCACTCCCATGCTGCTATTGGATTTCTAAAGCATGCCGGGGTCCTTGTGTTCCCCGAAAACGCCCTTTAGGGTTTGAATGATCTCTCCCATCGTAACATAGTGTCCCACCGCTTCGACGAATCTCTCCATGAGATTGCCACCATCTCGTGCTGCCTGCTCGATCATGTCCAGCTGTCTTTTGACAATGGCCTGATCTCTATTGGCCTTGACCTTCCTGAGATTGGCCACCTGTGTACGCTCCACCTCTTCCGGTATCTTGAGGATGGGAATTGGGAGTTCTTCTTCAATAGCGTATTTGTTTACGCCCACTATTATTTTTTCCTGTTTTTCCAGTTGCTGCTGATACCTGTATGCAGCGTCACCTATCTCTTTCTGAGGAAAGCCACGCTCGATGGCTGGAATGATCCCGCCCATCTCGTCGATCTTGTGGATGTACTTGTATGCTTCTTCCTCCAGCTGATCCGTAAGCCACTCGACGAAATAGGATCCGCCAAGGGGATCGATGCTATTTATCACGCCGCTCTCCTCGGCGATTATCTGCTGTGTTCTAAGGGCCACCATGACCGATTGCTCGGTGGGCAAGGCGAGGGTCTCGTCCATGGAGTTGGTGTGAAGGCTCTGTGTACCTCCCAGTACCGCGCTCAAGGCCTGGAGAGAAGTACGGACGACATTGTTCATGGGCTGTTGCGCCGTAAGGGAACAACCGGCCGTCTGTGTATGGAAACGCATCTTCCAGGATGCTTCTTTCTTTGCCCCGAAACGCTCCTTCATCAACTGGGCCCACATGCGCCTTGCAGCCCTGAACTTGGCTATCTCTTCAAAAAAATCGCTATGAGAATTGAAGAAATAACTCAACCTTGGGGCGAAGGCGTCCACATCCAGTCCGGCATCTATCCCTGCCTGTACATAGCCGATGCCGTCAGCGATGGTAAAGGCCAACTCCTGTGCAGCGGTAGAGCCGGCCTCCCTGATGTGGTAACCGGAAATGGAGATGGTGTTCCATCTTGGGACGTGCTCAGTGCAGTATTCGAGGATATCCGTAATTATCCTCATGGAAGGTCTTGGCGGAAAGATCCAGGACTTCTGTGCTATGTACTCCTTGAGAATGTCATTTTGAATCGTACCACCAATCTTGTCCGAAGATATCCCCTGCTTTTGAGCCACCACTATGTACATGGCAAGCAGTATACCTGCAGGTCCGTTGATGGTCATGGAGGTGGTGACCTTGTCCAGGGGAATGCCATCGAACAAGACCTCCATGTCCCTGAGACTGTCTACGGCCACTCCACATCTTCCCACCTCTCCCAAGGAACGAGGATGATCGGAGTCGTAACCCATCAGGGTCGGATAATGGAAGGCCACCGAGAGACCTGTCTGGCCCTGGCTCAGTAAAAACTTGTATCGGGCGTTCGTATCTTCAGGAGTTCCGAACCCGGCGAATTGCCGCATGGTCCACAATCTGCCTCTGTACATGGTCGGTTGGACACCACGGGTATAAGGGTAGACACCAGGCATTCCCAGCTTTTCGCCATAACTCGTCTCTCCCAGATCGTCAGGTGTGACCAG
>JALVPF010000007.1 GCA_027031935.1 Myxococcales bacterium
TGGCCATCAGTCCCCAGGAGGGAATCTTGAACTCCCTGAGCCTGATGTCGTTTATGGTCTCGTATCCATTGCTTACGAACAATGAATTGTCGGGCGTGCCCCTGGTCCATTGCTTGGGGTTCACCCCATAGACCACCAGTCGATAGTCCGCAGGTTCCAGCTTGCCGGATAAACGCCAAAAATACCTGGGCTGTCCAGGTGCAGCATAATACTCCTGCTGTACAAGCGACATGGGTTGGGACCATTTGTTGTCCCGCCAAAGCACGACACGCCCTGCGCTCCTGCCAGCCACCAGGAGTTCAACATCACGGTTTTTTTCCACCCGTATCCACCATGACACCTGATGCCCCGGTCTGAGTATTGTGTTGTCAGAACGCCCCCTTTTGAGCAACAGGGGGTTCGGACGATCCCTTGTAAACTCCTTGAGCTTGATCGAGACCTTGCCCTTGCCCTTTTCCGGTGAATTCAGACGCACCAGGTACTTGCCCATGTCCAAAAGGAGATCCAGTTCGCAGTCCTTTTCTCCCAGCAATCCCCCCCTCGCAAAGGGGCCACTTCGGGAATCGACGACCTCACACGTGGTGCCCTGCTTGGATCGTGCGGACAGGTGATACATGCCTGGCTTTACAATCTGTAAAGTTGTTTCCTGTTTTCCTTTTGCAGGTACGCTGGCGGGTTGAACGGAGACAGATGCCATCAACCAGACCGAAAAATACAGTGAACTCGCGACCATGATACCTCCCCAAGAAAGCTCAAAAGACCGTGCTAAGCCATGTCCCTTGTCTTGACAGGCAAGGACTGTTTTGAATGCCAAAAATGTATCTGCAATTGTCGGGCCAAAGTGCACCGGGCTGCTTTACATCGATTACTAGACCATCTCATAAAAGCAATCGTTCCAAGTATCATTGTTCGTGTACTACCTGACACGATCCCAGTGTCAAAATCGGGACTCCTCTTGGTTTGCTTTTGGCCTGAGCATGCCCATGAGCCTTTGCCAGACTTGTGTAATCTCGTGCACTCCAAACAGGTCCGCAAGGCTAACCAATCCTATCAAAAACACCAGCCCGGCTACCAGGCAAACCACCACTGCACCCCAGAAGCTGTCGATGTTCATCACCAAAGAAAGGCCCCATCTGACTCCCCAGGCAGCAAGCCCGAGGGGAAGAGTCAGCAACAAAGCCCTGCCCAGGGCCAGGTATGTGGGCGCCCCCCGGTTATTCATCCTCCGGTTCCAAACGGTGTAGAGTAGCAGTCCTTGCATGAGAGCTGACACTGCTACTCCAAGGGCCACTCCAGGGCCACCGAACAAGTCCATGAACAACACATAGAGAGGAATGGACGCTAGCACCGCAGCACTCCCAAGGGCTGCCGGCAACCAGGTTGAACGAGTAGCATAGAATCCACGCACCACCAGGTTCAGGGCGGCCATGGCAAAGGCTCCTGTCAAGAATGCCTGCAGAGCCAAGGTGGTAGCCGATACATCGGCCTCTGTAAAGGCCCCATGTCTGAAGAGTATCACCACCACTTCACGGGCTGTCACCATCATCAGCACCGATGCAGGAATAGCGAGGCAGATAAAACGCCTGATGGTGGAGTCCAGGGTCTTGACCATGCCAGAAATGTCACCCTTGGCAAAGAGCCTGGCAAGGAAGGGAAAAGAAGCGACACCTGCTGCCTGGCCGAACAAGGCCACCAGTAGCATCCCGGTGCGCAGGGAGTAATTCAGTGCTGACACGGTTCCTTTGCCCAGCATGGAACCAAAAAACTTGAAAAAAAACTCCATGGAAAAGGTCATGGAAACACCCATGACCAGGGGAAAGGTCCGCCACAGGAACTTTCCGAAATCAGGATGCAGCAGCGCAAAGCTGGGCCTGTAACGCATGCCTGCGCGAAGAGCACCAACGACTTGCAACAAGAACTGCCCCACGAACGCACCTATAAGTACGCCCCAGGAAAAGCCCTCCACCCCAAGTTGCACGCTGAAAGCCATTCCGCCTACTATTATGCCCAGGTTGTAAATCAGGGGGGCCAAAGACGGGATCAAAAATTGGCCCTTGGCGTATTGTACCGCCATGAGAATACCGCCTATGAAGAAAAATGCCTGGGCGGGCAGGATGATCCTGGTCATGTGTATGGCCTTGGCCAAGGTATATGGATCATCTGATATGCCGGGCGCCACCCAGGAGACCAGGCTTGGCGCGGCCCACATGCTGACAGCGATCATCACCAACAAGAAGGCCGTGGAGACTGTCATGATGATGGACATGATTCGCCAACCTTCAGATTCGCGATCAGACTCCAGGTATGCTGCAAAGATTGGTATAAACGTTACGGACAAAAAGCCACCAGCGACGATATGATTGAGCATGTCCGGGATTTGGAAGGCGATGGTATAGGCATCAACATCCACAGATGCTCCACCCACGTACGCAATGTATGATTGCCGGACCTGGCCCAATACACGGGAGAGAAAAATCGATCCCATCATGATGAGTGATGCGGCTCCTATTTTTCCACCCAGGGATTTTAGGGGTCCGGATTTTTTTCCCGTTTGTCCGCTCTCGTTTTCTCTCTTGTGTAAATTTTTAGACATTTATCCTCTCTCAGCTTGCAGAAAGAGAGTTTATGCAATGGACGGACCAGTTGCATTCTTTTTCTCTTGATGGTGCAAGGCTCCTGACCATATCCTCTGCACATGCCGGATGACACCACGCACAAAGCCACGCGGGCAGGTATTGCATTGCTTGTCATCATCCTTGCCTTTGCAAGCTGGATACACCTTCCCAAGCTGGGTCATCAGTATCTGCCGGGATGGGACGAGGCGATTCACGCAGCAGTAGCCGCAAACATGTCTTTACACCCTTTTGAACCTACCCTGGTTGATACCCCCATCACTCCCCTTGACTTTCACAACTGGCAAGACAGCCATGTCTGGCTGCACATGCCACCCATGCCCTTTTGGCAGGCCGCGCTGAGTATCAAAATTGGAGGCCGATCCTTTTTCAGCCTGCGATTTCCTGCCTTTCTTCTTTTCCTGGGCACAATCATCTGCATCTATTTTCTTGGCTTGAAGCTCTATGGTCAAAATGCCGGACTCTTGGGGGCCATCATATACGCATCTGCCCCCTTCGGCTGGCTTGAGGTACAAGGTTACCATTTCGGAGACATGACGGACGTGAGCCTGGCCTTCTGGCTGACCTTGTGTGCAGTGTCCATAGAGCGTTCCCTGAGAACATGGAAAAAAGGATGGATGGTCCTGGCAGGCTTGAGTCAGGCTGCAGCCGTCTTGAGCAAGAGTGCTCTTGGACTGGCGCCTGCGGGAGCTGTCATGGTCATGTGGCTTGCGCCCAAGCTCAGGATAAGGCTTTCACAAAAGCCCAAGTGGCACCTGCCCGCACTCGTACTGGGAATGGGCATGGGGGGCTGGCAGGCATGGCGTCTTTATGCAGCACATCGTTGGCCCATGCAGTGGGCCCATGAAGCCAAAGTACAATGGCTCCACGTCACCTCGTCATACGAAGGCCATGGCAGGCCCTACGATGCCTTGTTCAATGATCTCCTGGCAAACTTATACACTCCCGCCCTGGTGCTGTTCATGCTGGCAGCAGCCACGTATGTAGCTTATCTGGCTGTAAAGCACCGCAAGTCCCCGGTGGTCTTGCATGCTCTGTGGATAGCAGGAACCTGGCTGCCACTATTGTTCGTCAAGACCAAGGTCCCGGCAGTACTCTTCGGCATGACACCAGCCCTGGCCCTGGCAGCTGCGGCGCTGATGATGAGAATCTCCCGCGCAAGGCCTGGTGCATGGGCATATGCTCTATCAGCCACCCCCTTGATATTCACCTTCTTTCCCCACCTGTTCGGCCTGGGATGGTTCAGCTTTGCAGAAAAGATCGTACCAGATATGGCCCGGTCGCCTTTTTTGCCCACCCAAATAGCCATTGCAGCGGGCCTTTGGCTCATTATATTCAGCATATTCAGCGCCATGCGCCTGGTAAAAATCACGGGCAAGGCACCTGCTTGGGCCGGCAGGATGGCGAGCTGTTTTTTCATAGTCGCTGCCATGGCCTCCGTGCTGGCGCAACAACGGACCACGCGCATGTCGTTCGACATCATCGCCGACTACAACCCGGTTGCTACCACCGTGAACAAATTGAAAGACCTGCTACCTGAAGGGGCCGCTATCCTCATCGAAGGTGTAAGCAACGGTCGTCAAAGACCGGCTCTCACTGCGTCCTTCCTCACCGGCCACCCTGCACGGCTAGTGCATGGTGCTTACCTGGCCAACATTTGGAAAAAAGCAAAAAAAATGGGCCCTGTTTGCCTACTCACACCCATAAAAAGACAAGCCAGAGCCATCATTACACCCACTTCAGAAAACGGCTGGTGGGTTTATCTAGGGGGCGATGGACCTCCGGTGCCAGCGGATGAAAACCCATCCGAATTTTTCGCCCAATACCCCACCGGCCCGGACCTCGTCTCCTTTTCCCCGGAAAAGACGGATCTCGCACCTGGCCAGGTCTTGAACATACTTGCCACATGGAGGGCCAAGGGACCTGCATCGACCCATCTTGCAAAGCTTGTGTTCGAGCCGATGGACTCGGGCCACAGCATAGACCCATGGCCCATACCCGAAGATTTCCCCGAAGGAATCGAAGCCATACACCTGCACAATCTTGCACCGCCTGGACTGCTGTGGGGCCATCGGCCTTTTGGACAAGGGCTGGGCGAGCCAGCAAGATGGCATAGGAACTGGAGCATTGCTGAGAGATTTTTCATCTGGGTTCCCCTTCATCTCAAACCGGGAAAATACAGACTGGTACAAAAGATGATTCATCTGAACCGCGAAGAAAACCCCATTCGCAAGGTCGCCTGGCCTGTGGTAAGCATACACGAACCATGAGTCACCACAGAATAAAGCCCTCCCGCTGGACCCACACCCTTGCCGCCGGGCTCTTGCTGTGTTTGACGGCATGGTCTTTTCCCTATTTTCCAGGCCTGGGCAGCCCAAACGAACTGAGCAGATTGTACCTCACCCGCGCCATGGTGGATGACGGGAGCTTTTCCATAGACGGCCCTGTCAAGCGATATGGTCCCATTACGGACATGTCGCGATTCCAAGGGAAGTTATACACAGACAAGGCACCAGGCACCTCCATGGCGGGCATACCGGTATATTTCATGCTCAAGCTTTTTCATGCCTGGCGGGCACAAGACGTGGATAATGCTCTATTGCTCAGGTGGCTCAGGGTGATGACCTCAGGTATCGCAACATCACTCACCCTCATCGTATTGCTGGGATTGTTCAGAGAGATGGGGCTCGGTGTAAACGCACGCCTTTTGCTTGGCTGGGCATGGGCCGCAGGAACTATAGCATTTCCCTATTCCAGTCTCCTGTATGGTCACGGATTATGCGCCCTTTGGCTCGTGCTATCTCTTTTGGGGCTTGTAAAAATCGCAAACGGATCCACGTCGAAATGGGTACCCTTGGTGACCGGAGCATCCCTTGGAGCAGCTTTACTTACCGAGTACACCAGCGTTCTGCTCGTAGGCCCCCTCGGTATTGCAGCTGTATGGATCTCCATCAGACGACCACGCACGCTGCTGCTGGGAGCCCTTGGGGCATCCATTCCCCTTGCCCTCCTGGCCATCTATCACCAGGCTTGCTTTGGCGCTCCGTGGGCAACAGGTTACGCTCACCTGGCAAACAGACATTATGCCCATGTCCACGAGCAGGGATTCATGGGGCTCGTGGCTCCGTCGGCCCACAGGCTATGGCTGATAATTTTCTCAAGCACCAGGGGGCTTTTATTCTACTCACCCTGGCTCGTATTGGCCCCGCTGGGCATGTACCAGGCGCTGCGCTCCGAGGATGCTTTTCATGCCCAGCTGAGGCCCATATGGACCGCCATCGTGGCGGCCACTTTTTTATATCTTCTGTTTGCCATGTCCTTGAAGATCGACGCATGGGGCTGGAGCCTGGGTCCGAGGCATCTGACCCCCCTGCTTCCCTTCCTGGCCCTTGCCACAGCCATGATCTTTTCAAAAGGCAAAAGGACAGTCTGGACCTGGATGTTTTTTGGAGCGGCGGTACCTTACTCCATCGTAGCCACGGTGACGCCCTTTGTGGTGTTCGGGGGCTTTCCTCCTGACTTTACAAATCCCCTGGCGGATTTTATCGCGCCCCTGGCCACGGCAGGCTGCTTTGGACCAAACCTGGCCAGCGAGGTGGGCTTGCCGGCCTGGGTAGGTGCTGTCCTGTTTTTCATGGGCATGGCGGCCCTGATTGTCTGGATATACCGAGTGTTGCCCCTAAGAGGCTGGTATAAATATGCAGCCGCCCTCGCCGCCTTGCTTGTCATTGTCTGCGCGTTTGGCATCAGGGGTGATAATCCTGCAAAAGAAGACAGAGCATACAACTGGGTTTACAAGGACATCATCAGATGTTCGAATGACTAGTATTTAGCCCTGTGCTATTCTGACAAACATCGCCTTCTATCAACAAAACCTTGGGTGAGGTCTTTTTCCATGAATACCAAAACAAGCTGGATGGCTGCATTCCTTATAGTCTCGTCATTTTGCATCCCCGCGAAGGCTGCAGATCCTATCCCGACTCCGCAAGTTACAAATTTTCTCGGCAAGGAATTTCAAATTCAGGGCACGTTTTCCATCGACGTAAGCTCTTCTGGCCAAGCTCTGGGGTTTATAAAGAACTACCTGAGTAGTTACCTGGAAAGCGCTGGTTGGCAAGGTGTGCCGGGTGGAGATCTCAGCATAAGACTACAGCTTTTCACAGATCCCATCCCAGCCAGTGGCTTGTCTCCTAAGGTGGAAAGGTTCGAAAATATGGGTCAAGAGGGTTACTGCTTGGTCTTGGAGCTAGGCACCGACACAAGGGCCCAAATGACAATCGCCGCCGAGTCGGGCCACGGGATATTCAATGGTGCCATGACAGCTCTATGGTTGCTTACCATCGATGCCAACACACCGGAAACCACCCTCAAACCGCTTGTAATTCTCGACTATCCGGATCACCCGATCAGGGCAGGATACCTGTACTCCATTAAACTGCCATGGGTAGATGGTCAATACCAGTTTACCGACGAAGTCCGTGCCAGAATCGATGATTTGGTCAGGATGAAGGTCAATGCCTTGTTCATGCCAAAAACATTTTCCATGAGCGACAGCACCTGGTCAAACGCAAAGGACGCTCTTGAACAATTTGTCCAATATTGCAGGCAGAGATATGTCGAGCCAGTTCTCAGTGCGGGATCTCTGCGTGATTCTTCCCGTTTTGCATACCGTGATGGATGGTGGATAAGAAAAGAACCGTTCCATTTCGAAAATACATCCTTCGTGCCTTGGATTTTGAACAATGGAGGCTTTGAACAGCAAAGTTGTTCCGCTCCGGAAGCCTGGGAGTTGACTCAAATTCCCTCAGGAGGTCGCTGGGTTCCAGATGATTCCACATCGCACGACGGTTCATGGTCCATGCGCCTCGAGCTAGAAGACGATCCTCAAGAAGACTCAGATCCTAGCTCCACCAACAAGCTGGTACTCAGGCAAACAACTCCGATCAAAACATCGGGCCGCTATGGATTGTTTGTGTGGTATCGCACCGATGGACTGGAAGACCACACGGGCCAGGTCACGTTCTATGGTAAGAACAAGAATGGCGAAATAGTGACAGAGGTCATCTCGGCCACCCTCGCCACGGGCACCAACTCTTGGCAGGAGACATCAGCAGGCCCGCTTGAGGTCGGACCGGACACAGTGTCCTTGTCTGTCTATTCACGAGTAATGGAACCAGGCCATGGTACCCTTTGGATAGACGACGTCAAGGTCTTGCCCATGGCGGCAGACGGACAAGGGGGATGGACGCCGGTAGATCCATCGTCAATTTCCGAGGATGTTGCCAAGCCCGAT
>JALVPF010000008.1 GCA_027031935.1 Myxococcales bacterium
CATGAGAACAACCGGCGCCGCTCATGTCGTCAAAGCTCCAATCATATCCTCCAAGCCCATCCCCTTGTGCATCCGATGTAAACTGCGCCTGGGCTCCCTGGACTGGGTTTGCGTTCCAGTCGAAGACAGGACAGACAGTGGTGCCACCAGGCCTGCCGTTTGATGATTGACACATCTGGTTGGTTCCGGGCAAACCGCCTGGGTTGATGGTGCCTTGTGGACATCCATTGGGTAGCTGTCCAGTAGTCCTTATGCCATCCATGCCGGCGCTTCCGTCCACTGCTTGATCCATTTCGCGACCATATCCCGGTGCCCCGGCTTGACCCTGAGCGCCATCTCCGGCCCTGCCTCCTGTGATCTGGTTGGAAAACAGAGACACACTCTGATCACAGTTGTTTATCCACACGGCAACAGAGGGCTTGCCTGCTTCACCCGGGGCAGCTACCTGATCTATGTCTCTGCCTCTGATCACCATGCCGGAGACCACTGTTGGGGCTTGGTCTTTTATGTTTTCTGCTGTCAAAGCGGCGTAAGCCCCTTGACCCGTTATCACGGATGGGTGGAGCACAACGTCACGCGAAAGAAAATCTGCCGCATACCCACCGTGAATTTCGATTCCGGGCTGTAGCCGTACGTCTTCGTCATAATGTCCCTCGGCAACGAGTATCATGATTTTGCCGGAAGATTGAGCTGAAGCGATGGCCTGGTTGATGGAACCGAATGGAGCCTCGATGGTTCCGTCACCTCCTGTGGCGCCAGCGCGAACAAAGGTGGACAGAGAGATTACTCCATCTACACCATCACAGTTTTCATCGACGAACTCTATGCCCGGCTCTGGAAACTGGATGAAATCGGGCAGATCGGAGTCAAGGTTTCCTGCTCTTCTTCTGCATTCACATCCATCATCAGGATCACCGTTTACATCCACCCACTCGTAATCCACACCATCTACGGTCTCGGTTGCACATGGGCCCATGGCGCATACGGGCGTTGCCGAAGAAGATGTCACACATACCCCGTCTACGTGATCTATGGCTGGTGTCCAATAAAGAGAGCAGTCGTTGTTGCAAAATCCACAATGCTCGGAGCTGTCATATTGGCCGGTGGCCTGATTCAGGAATCCTTCGTCAATCTGCCCATTACAATTGTTGTCCACGCCATCACATATCTCCACGTTGAAATCTTCCACGTTGCACTCGGTCCACGAGAAGCCAGCAGACGATGATTGGCATGTCTGGTATCCCACGCATGTGTCTACCATGCATGAGCGGACCGTACCGACCGTGTCCGAGGTGCAGAGACACGACCCGGTAAGAGGCAGGCACAAGGACTGGCCTTGAAATTCGTCACACCCGTAGCCATCTGGACAGGAAGTTCCGTAAACAGAACCCTGGGCACACGATCTGGCGCAAAATCTCTCCTTGCCCATCTCTACACATTTGCTTCCAGGTGCCAGGCAGTCTTCGTCCATTGTGCATGGCAGGCAAAGATTTGCCGGAAGGGCCAGACAGGTCAGCCCGGAGTCGTAAACGAACCAGCCCTGCTCACACTCCAGGGCACGACAAACCGCCTTGCCATCCGAAACGACACACTGGGTGCTGGTGGCATGTGCTATGGCCTCCGAGCACTTCACCCCGCACGAACCACAGTGCTCGTCGTTTACGTACCTGCCTTGCTCATCTACAAAATTTTCATCTATGGTTCCATCACAGTCGTCATCCAGCAGGTTGCATTTTTCCGCCTCTGCTTCCTTTGCCTGGCATTTCCATCCTGAGATCCCCTGGCAGACCTCGAAGCCCTGGCAGGTGCCGAATTCGTTGGAAGAAGAGCAGGGTTCGCCCTGTAGCTCTTCATCGATGAATCCGTCGCAGTCGTCATCTTCTCCATTGCAGACTTCTTCGCCTGCTTCCTTGGCGCTGCATTCTGACCACTGTCCCGAGTCCAGGCATTCAGAACTTCCGGTGCAGGTGCCCATGTCGTTTTTCAGGCTGCATCCCCTTATCATTCCGACGTTTGCCTCGGTGCAAAGACAGGTTCCTGTGTCGGGTATGCACTGGCGCAGGATCCCGTCATGCCTGGGGATATCTGTACATGAATACCCATGGGGACATGATGAGAAAGAACAGTCCGTGCCGCAGTATGTCGAATCGTCCAAGGGCAGGCAGAGATCCGCTCCCGTGACATTGCAACCCGAGTCATCCACACATGGTTGGCAGAGGTGGTTTTGGACAACTGCACACAGACCGATGGTCGTGCCTGGGCCGTGGGGATCTGGAACACTTTTGCATTCCCATCCAGAGGGGCATCCTTCATCGCATGGCCGTGTGCAAAAAGCCCCATCAGGGTGAGCAAGGCAATATGTCGATTGGCATTCCTGATCGTCTGCACAGCGCTCGCCGAATTCCTTCAGCCTTGTTCCTCCGTCAGGATCCCCCAATTCTATGTCTATGCATCTTCCATCTATGCATTTGAGTCCCTCCATGCAGTCGGTGTCAAAAACGCATGGCGTGGGATTTTCAGCAAGCCAGTCCTTTCCGCAGCCTGTAATGAACAACAGCAGGAACGGCAGAGAGAATATGTATTTTATT
>JALVPF010000009.1:0-17062 GCA_027031935.1 Myxococcales bacterium
GGAGAATAGACAAGAAGAAGCTCGTCCGGCATCACGAGAAGTGCAAAGATGCAAAACCATGCAAATGTCCGCCCAAGAAAGAGTACCCAATGGAGGAAGAGAGGAAATGGAAAATTTTTGCAGGAGGTTTTTTTTCTTCTCATCCTAATTGGGCAAATCCTGGATTTGGGCTGGGATTTGGAATGCAATTCAAAGCGGTTGATTTTTTGTACCTTGGAGCATCCTTGGCTGCTTTCAGGGGGAGAAGGATCGAGATCGATGACTTAAACGCCCTGTATACCTCGTGGCCCGTGTCATTGTACGTAAAAGCTTCTTTTGGCGGAGTGGTTCACTGGGGTATGGTGCTGGGGGCTGAGTTGGCCTGGACTCAACTGGATGTATTGATGGAACGATTGAATTCTGTGAAAACTGTCAAAAAGGCAAATCCGGTTGTATTTGCCAGCGTTTTTCTGGGGGTAGATATTGGTAAATCGATTCGACTTGCCTTGGAGGTAGGTCCTGCAGTTTTCCTTCGAAAACAGAAGTATTCCTATACCACACTCGATGGACCTGAGCTCGTTTTGAACATGCAAACACTGTCTGTCGAGGCTGCTTTGAAACTGTTCGTTGAAATTTATTAATTAAAATTGAAGGTTTTAGGGCTTGGGGGCAACCAATAGTATACAATGCCGGCATGTCTCATGGTGTGAAAAAGCTGGTCGTATCAGGTGAACTAATCCGGCAATGTCAGGATGGAGATCTCCATGCTCGGAGTGAAGTTTTTTATGCGACCATCGACCATGTACAGAGAATTCTCTTCAGATTGGTCGGGACTATTCCCGACCAGGAAGATCTCATACAGGAAGTGTATCTGGCGCTTTGGCGCGCCATTCCTTCTTTCAGAAGGGAATCGTCATTTTCTTCTTTTATCTTCGGAATATGTATCCGGGTGGCAAAACGGCACGCAAGATCGGCGACAAGATGGTCCCGCCTGGTGGACAGGGCAAAATCGAACCCAAGTCCGACAGAATCAGAGATGGATTCAGTTGAAGAACGGATTGTGCGTGAGCAACGGGCACTTGCTGTCCAAAAGGCCTTGTCGCGAGTTTCATTCAAGCACAGAACGGTCCTGGTCCTATATGAGATGGAGGGATACAGCGGACAGGAGATTGCCGAACAATTGGGAATATCCGAAAAAACCGTCTGGTCCAGGCTCCATTATGCGAGAAGGGCTTTCAGGAGGTTTTATCATTGGCCACCAGTAAGCAAAAATCCTCGTGCCCCGGAATAAAAAAGGTGCAGCTTTATATAGACGGTCTGTTGTCAAAAGCCGAAGCCGAGAGCTTTACTCGGCACCTTTCAGAATGTCCGGGCTGCCAAAAAGAACATGACTCCATCTTGAATGTCAGGGCTTCTATCCATTGTCTTGCCGATGAAGCCCCGCCCGGATTGGACAAGGATGCTTTGTTCGCAAGAATCCCGGCTGGCAGTTTGCCGCACAGGCGATTGCTGCCAACTTGGAAATTGGCGCTTGCGGGTGCTTGTGCAGTCATACTGATTTTTTCCTGGATTGCATTGAAGATTATTCCAAAAGCTTCCATACATCCATCCCTCGCCTCTCGTCCTGGCGTTTCAATGCAGGCTACACGAGGTCTGTCTGTTTCGCCCATATCCGGACCTGTTCTGGTGACATATCTCAGTGGTGAAGCCAAGGGCCCCATGAAGCAGGAATCCGAATGGATCATGCCCCTGGATAAAGACCTTCAGGTGAAAAAGGATTCTGGAGTTGCCCTGAGACTGGATGACAAGACTTCCGCGGTGGTCTTGGGAGGAAGCTCTCTTCGCATAGGCAGAAAGCAGGGCTGGGAGCTTGAGTTGACTTCAGGGATCGTGGCGGTGCGCCTGGACAAGCCGAGGAAAACAGGCCTATCCGTTGTCTGCTCTGTCGGCAGGATAGATGCGCTCGGTACCGTGTTTTCTGTCGAACAACTGGGAGAAAAAAGCTGCTGTGTTCATCTTGCACAGGGACGATTGAGTCTGACCAATGCTAGTGGACAGCACTTTACAATGACTGCTCCAGCAAGGAGAGTACTGAAAGACACGGCACTGGAGGTCGAATGCGGGAGCGGCTCAGAAAATTCAGCCATAGAATTGACGAGGATTTTAGGCCATGTTTCCGAAGAGCCTTTGGGACTTGTAAGAATAAGCTCATCACCCAGCGGTGCATTTGTACAAACGGAAGGCATTGAAATTGGTCGTACTCCATTGATTTTTTCACGTCATGAAAAACCCCTTGTTCTGACTTTTAGCGCTGATGGTTTTTTAACTGAAACCTTGCGGGTCGTTCCAAAGCCTGGCGTAAAAATACATAAACACGTAATTCTAAGACCAGTGGACACAGGTTCACGTGTTCAAAATCCCGATCCTGTAGCCAGGGCAAGGCAACTGCTGGCAAAAAGAAAAGTATCCTTGGCTAAATCCATACTCAGGAAAAATTTATCCAAACATCCGGACGATCCACGAACCTTGATGCTTTTGGCTGATGCACATCGCCTTTCTTCAGATGCCGAAAAATCCCTGGATATGTATTTACGGGTTGCCGCCCTGTCCGATGATGACAATCTTTGCGAGGCTGCCATGTATCATGCCGGTCTGTTGCGCCTGAACGCCCTGAACAGGCCCCATGAGGCCCTAGTTACTTTTCGTTCAATTTCAAGACAATTTCCCAATGGACTCCTCCGTCAGGAGGTAGCCTTTCACGTGGCAGAGAGCTACTTGAGACTGAAAGATTTTGACAGAGCCCTTCGTTCGCTAAGGGACTATCTGCGCTTATACCCTGGTGGGACAAGGGCTGAAGATGCCAAAGGCTTGTTGAAAAAACTGGAGGATGCAGGATGGAAATAGCATCAAGGATCATGTTGATTTTAGGCCTGTTGTTGAATTCATCCATCAGCCTTGCCGGCTGGACTTATCTGTATTCGGAGCCCGGTGATGGCAATGCCATCATTGATGTGTCCATGGCAAATGAACGTGTAGGCTGTGCGGTGGGAGTCCACAAACCTGGTGGTTCGGCGAGTAACAGCGAACCGCTGATCCTTTGCACCAGTGACGGTGGCGGTTCTTGGCGAAATGTGAAGCTGGGTTCGGGATTGTTCATACCAAGCTCTGTATTTCTTTTGGATGAAAGCACTGGATATGTAGGAGCAATGAAAATCTCGGGATTCCAGACCAATACAAAAATCTACAGAACCGTAGACGGTATTTCCTGGAGTGAGTTGGCCTTGCCGGCAGACGCAAAAGGACTGGTAAATGACCTGTTTTTCGCAGATAGCGAACACGGATGGGCCGCTACGGAAGATGGCCTCCTGAGAACCAATGACGGTGGTGAGAACTGGACCTGGAGCGCTCTTCCTGAACTCGGTGAAGACAGATTCATAGAGGGAGTGTTTTTCGCTGATACCCAAAAGGGCTGGGCTGTTGGTGGACAAGCTTATCAGGAGGGAGATGAGTGGACAGATCCTGTCGAGGCGTGTTGCGGCTTCATCCTTGGTACCATCGATGGTGGTGCTACCTGGAGCTTTGTTGAAAATGACCTGCCAGGCGAGTTGCACAGGATTGCTTTCAGTGGACAGCTTGGACTGGCCGTAGGAGGTGGTGCAGACACCGGCTTGTTGATGCGAACCGAAGATGGAGGAACTTCGTGGAATACCGTAAGTATTCCGGCTGGGCAGTATGGGGCAGCAGACTATCTTACGGATGTTGCATGGGATGGGGCTGACAAGGCGTGGGCTACTGGAAACATCGGTGATGGCAACCCCATGGTGCTGACGAGTTCTGACTCGGCTGCTACCTGGACCATCGACGAATCTTATCAGGACGCGTTTGACGGGCTTAGCGGTTTCGAGGCCTTTGTGAAATATTCCATGCTTACCGCATTGAGTTTTCCCGGGGAAGGAATGGGTATGATAAGCGGAAAAAATGCCTTGTTGGTGGGATACCTGGGAGAAGGATTCTGTCCTGACATGGATGGGGACGGGCATCAGGATGAGGCTTGTGGAGGCGATGACTGTGACGATCAAAATCAGTACATTAGCCCATCTGCAGAAGAACTCTGCAACGGCCTAGATGAGAACTGCGATGGAATACCTGATGAGACATTCGACCTGAACACCGATCACGCCAATTGTGGTGAATGTGGTTTTGGATGCCAGCCAGCGCAGGTATGTTGGGACGGCCATTGTACAATGGATTGCCCAGATGGCTTGATACGGTGTGATCAGGATTGTGCCGACACAACGTCGTCTGTGGACCATTGTGGAGGCTGTGATAATCACTGCTCATTCGACCACGCTGGTGCAAGTTGCGTTGATGGTACATGCATCATGGGTGAATGTGATGATGGATGGATGGATCTGGACGGGGAGGAAGGCAATGGCTGCGAGTATTTCTGTGTGCCATCCGAGCCGGCGACAGAGACTTGTAACGGTCTGGATGATGACTGCAACGGTTTGGTAGACGATGGCCTGGCTTGCGAGAATCAAGCAGATGGTGGAACAGATGGAGGAACGGATGGCGAGATGTCGCAGGGAGATGGCGGCGTTGATACAGAGTCGGATGTCGAGCCCCAATCCTCCGGATGTGGATGCTCCACCGGAGGGACCTTTGGCGGTTCGACTTTTTTAGTGCTGCTTTTCATGATGTTCCTTTTAGCTCGAAAAAATCAAAATGGATGATATCAAAACCTGATACCTGGAGGGTCTGACATGAGAGTTTGGGTGAGTTTTATAGTGATGAGTCTTGTGATGGTGTGTTTCGGGTGTGAGGACAACATCAATCTGGGCGAAGTGAAGCCTGTTGTTTCGCTGACTCAGGACTGGGATGGTGATGGTGCCATGGAAGGTTTGCCGTCGGACACGGGGGACGGCGATTACCTGGTGGATTTCGGCAAGGTTGTAGTGCTTCAGCGGGCATCGAGGACCATCGTCTTGTCCAATGACATTAGTGCCAAGGACAAGCTGAAATGGACGAGTATCAGTTTGGAAGAGGGTTCCGATCCAGAGTTTTTCGTGGATGAACCTCCAATGAACGATCTCAGTCCCGGGGAGTCTACATTTTTTACCGTCCACTTCATTCCCTCCGAAGAAGGGCCGAAGAGCGGCAAGTTGATAGTTGGCAGTAACGACCCGGAACATCCTCAGATAAGAATCAGCCTCCAGGGTGAGGGTGTCAGCCCGGATATCGAAGTCTGCCTGGTGGGGTCGGAAGGTGAAATGTGCAATGATCAGGTTAGCCCTTCCAATCTTAATATGGACTTTGGAATGAATGATCTCGGTACATCCACCGAGATGGGTTTTGTGGTTAGAAACAAGGGTGTATACGACCTGACCATAAGCGCCGGTTCAGGGCAGGGAGGTGTGGATTTCGGCCCCAACACCTCCAGCGAGTTTACACTCTTGCCGGATCCTTTCACCGGAACCCTGGCGCCTGGAGAGGAGAAGTCGTATACAATTTCGTATACTCCATTTGATGGAGGTGCGGACGAAGCGCGACTGGAGGTCCATTCGGATGATCCCGATGAGCCTCTTGTGGTAATCGATCTTCTGGGAAATGGCTTGGCTCCCAAAATATGTCCGCAACCGCCGTTTTTGGTAGACTTTGGTTCCATACAGGTCAACTCGACCTCTCGCAAAAGCTACACCTTCAGTTCATGTGGTAACCAGACATTGACAATTCAGAGCCTTACCATCGATTCCGGCAACCACGGTTTTTTTACTTTTGCCTCTGACATTCCAACGCCCTTTGATCTTTCTCCAGGTGAGTCCTTTGATGTGGAATTGGTTTATGCTCCTACGGAGTTGGGGGCCCATGCAGGTCAGTTGACCATAAGCTCCAATGACCCGAACGCTGGTGAGGGTTGGATCGATCTCGTGGGTCAGGCAACGCCCATCCCTACCTGCGATATTTATGTATGGCCAACTACTGTTGACTTCGGGTCAGTGTCCACATCGGGGTTTTCGAATCAAACTATCAATATGTCCAATACGGGCGATGCAGACTGCGAAATCACCGAGGTCAGGGGTCCTGATGGCAGTAATGAGTTCACTTTCGATCCTGCCCCCTTCACCGGGACGATTCCTCCCGGTGAAATGAGACAGTTTACTGTAAAGTATGCACCTCAGGATGAGGGTTCAGACCAGGCCACGGTCACGGTCGTTTGTCCAAGTGACCCTGACGAGGGCGAGACTGAAGTTACGCTCAAGGCAAATGGCATACAGCCTCCACCGTGTGATTTCCAGGTGGTTCCTTCGGCATTGAACTTTGGTTCTGTTCCCGTGGGGGGGCGTGTTGACATGACGTCAACCCTTTTCAACTTCGGTTCTGAGAAGTGCTTTGTGACAGACCTGGAATTGGCTCAAGGTTCGGATACCTCGTTTCACCCCGATGCCCTGCCTTTCCCCAGACCCGAGCTCGGTCCTGGTGAATCCTACGACATAGTCGTGGTACTGGAACCCGAACACGGTGGAGTACTTTCCGGGCAACTTACAGTAAAAGGCTCTCAGAACAATCCATTTTTCGGCGTACCCATGGCATCCATTTCATTGACCGCAGGCGGTGAGGCTGCTGCCATGTGCCTGGTTCCGGAGTCCCTGGACTTTGGCCCCGTTTCAGTTGGGGACCATCGTGACATGAGTTTCGAGATTCAGGCCTGTGGGCCGGGAAATCTGAAAATCCGTCAGATCTCCTTTGATGGTGCCAACCCGGATTTTACTTTTGCTTCTGTGCCAGGGGCACCGAGGACCATTCCTGCTGGTACGAGTCATACGGTAACTGTAAGGTACAGCCCTTCTTCCCAAGGGGCTGACTTCGGTCGCGTGCTGGTTTCCGGCAATGATGACAATATCTCAACCGGTGTCGTGGAGTTGAAGGGCAATTATGCAGGCTCGTGCCCTGCTGTTTTCGACTGCCAGCCAGATGCCTTGTGGTTCCAGTCCACCGAGATAGGCAGAAGCCGTGAACAGGCCTTTGTGTGTACAAACCATGGGACGGAAGCCATTACCGTGGTGGACGTGGGGCCCGGAGCAGGGACATCACCCGAGTTCAATGTGTCATCTTCTCCCACTCCCCTGACTGTTCAACCAGGAGGAGAGCTTCACGTGGAGGTCGGCTACATTCCCACCGATGTGGGTTCCGATACCGGTTCAGTGGTTATATCCAGCCAGTTTTCTTCTGATGGCTGTGATAACTTTACCTTGATAACCATACCCCTTGAAGCTGATGGAGTGACACCGGACCTGCCTCCTTGCATTGGTCCTCAAAATTTCGACCCGGAGCTGGTTTTCGAGTGGCCCAATGGAAATATTTCCAATCCCCAGTGGCATCAGGTATTCATGACGCCTGTGGTCATGAACCTTACAGACGATAATGCTGATGGCTTTATCAACGAAAACGATATTCCTGATATCATCTTCAGTTCTTATGACTATTTCCATGATGAAGCCAGTGCCACGACACCAGGAATGCTTAGAGCCATTTCTGGAGATGATGGCCACGAGCTTTGGACCGTTGATGACCCCAGATTCCGGGTAAACAACGAGGCTCAAATTGCCGTGGGAGATATAGACGGAGACAACCTGCCGGAGATACTGGCGAGCAAGTATGTGATTACGGACTCGGGCGATATCACTGGCAGGTATGTTACTGGCAATATCCTGTGCTTCGAAAACGATGGGACTTTCAAGTGGGAGAGTGAAGCCTGGCATGGAAGTGAAAACGACATTGAGGACGGTTCTGCCATCGGCGTTGCCGATTTGGATCACGATGGCCACCCCGAGATATTCAGGGGATCATCGGTGTTCAATTACAGGGGCGAGCTGCTCTGGGAGGGAGAAGCTGGTACAGGAAGCAATGGACATGGCACCTTCTGCACGGCAGCTGACCTGGATATGCAGGGGGGCATGGAGTTGGTCTGCGGCAATACCGCTTACCATGATGATGGGACCATCTATTGGCAACTTTCAAAACCGGATGGAATAGTCTCCATAGCCGATTTCAATCAGGATGGACTGCCAGAGGTTCTTCTCTCGTCATCAGGATTTGGTGGGGGCATTTTCATCCTCAACGGCCAGACCGGTGAGATCCTGTCTACCTTGGGAGATTCGGAAGTCAACTCCATCATGCCGGCAGTCGTAACGGACATGGACAACAGTGGAGGACCTGAGTTTGCCATGGTGGGTACATGCACAGATGAGGGAGAGGATTCCGAGTGTTTCTGGGGAGTGGACGTGAATGAATCCAACTTGTCCATGAATGTTCTTTGGAAAGAGTTTCTCAACGATGCGACGCTTGGCGGTGGAAACTCCGCCTTTGATTTCGAGGGAGATGGGACCTTCGAGGTCCTGCAGAACGATGAGACCTACGTAAATGTATATAGAGGACTTAATCACGACAGGATCTACCAGGCAGAAAGATCTTCCATAACCGGTTGGGAGAATCCGTTGGTGGTGGATGTAAACAACGACGATCATGCAGAAATCATCGTGATAGAAAACGGCTTGGGTACCTCTCACGGGATTTTGGTGTATGCAAATGCCGGTCAGGTGAAATGGGTTGAGACGAAAAAGGTTTGGAATCAGTTCGATTACCACATTACCAATATTCGTGAAAATGGCACCATACCCAGATTCGAGGTTCCCAACTGGACTGTCTATAACAATTTCCTCAGCAACGAACCGTTTTGCGAATAGCCATAAAGTTACAAAGGACATTCTTGACCATGTGTTGTCATGAATAGTTTCCTGCATGAGGAGTTGAACATGGGGTTTCTAAAATTTTGTCAAGTTGGCTCAGTCCTTGTTCTGATGGCGTTAGCTGCCGCTTGCGAGGATCAGCGTGTAAGTACTTCTGCTCCGAGGATAGACCGCTTTCACGTTTCGGATTCGCAACAATCTCCAGACCCTTCACAGTTTGAAAGTATTCCCGAAAAAGGAACGTTGAATATTGATTTTGGAAAGGTGGAGGTGGGCAGCCTGTCCGAAAAGTTTTTATTTCTTCGAAACACCGGTCGCTCCGACCTGAAGCTCAATTCGGTTACTTTCGGTCAGGACAGCAGTGGGGACTTTGAGATCAACTGTTCAGCAGGAGGGCCTTTCGAACCTTGTCCGGATGGAACTGCCGAGTCTCTTGCGGTAATTCCCGGCTCCAATCTGACCATCAGGGTCATGTATGGGCCTGCTGACAGAGGTGAAGACTTGGGCGAGTTTGTAGTGGTTTCTAACGCGACGGAACATGGCAGCCTGACGGTTTCACTCCACGGCCAGGGAGTGTCTCCGGAGATAGAGGTTTGCATGAGCGACTGTACGGGAGCACAGGACTCACCTGAGTGCCAGCAGGCAGGCCATGTGTGTAACGATGAAGTTGCACCGGAGGATTTGTCCCTGGAGTTTGGTGATACGGAACTGGGACCAGCCATGGAAAGGGAGATCTACCTAAGCAACTCAGGTGACAGCAGGCTGGAGTTTGCAGGGATATCCATCGGTGGAGGCGACTACTCGGTGTTTTCGGCAGATGGAGGGCCTATGGGCTTGGATGCCGGTGAGCAGCAGGTGCTAAAGGTTTACTATTCCCCGTCCATGGGAGGAGACCATGCATCGACCTTGTCTATAAGTTCAAATGATCCGGATGAACCCTCGGTGAACATAGCCCTTTCAGGACGTGCTCTTGCCCCCAGGCTTTGTCCTCAACCCCTTGCCCTGGATTTTGGAAATGTGAGCACTGGTGAGAGTTCGGTGCTGGCATTCAAGGTGACCAACTGTGGCTTGTTGACCCTGACTTTGAACTCTTTGGTCATGGCTGCTTCGAGCAGTACTGATTTCAGCTTGCACGCGCCTCCTGCGACTCCAGTGGACTTGGCACCAGGCGAGTCGGTGGAAGTGGAGGTAGAGTATCATCCTGCAGACACAGGGAGCGACTCAGGGGGAGTAGAGCTGTATTCCAATGATCCAGCCTCGGATTCCAATACAGGCTTGACCGGGACGATCTCAATACTGGGATCGAGTGTCCCGAGAGCCTGTGACATCATGGCAACGCCGTTTTCAGTCAACTTTGGTGGAGTAGTCCAGGGACAGACGGCAGAAGTTGATCTCATAGTCTCGAATGTGGGAACCGACGAATGCGTAATTCATTCCGTGGAGATTACACAAAACTCGGCGGACGATGAATTCGACCTGGCTGGACTACCAGATGCTGATGCAAAGCTGGCCCCAGGAGATGCTGTTACCATGAAGGCATCATACTCGCCCGTGGATCTGGGTGATGACAGCGGATCCATCAGCATCTTCTGTAACGACAAAGATACGGACGAGATACAGGTGCCCCTGGTGGGGCGAGGTATAGAAGAAGCGGTCTGCGATCTTGAAATCAGTCCTGGCGCCTTGTGGTTTGGTACGGTCAAGGTTTATCACACGAAGTCCATGGGCCTCGTGTTGAATAACCATGGAGAAGCCCCTTGTGAAGTGTCGGATGTCAGGCTGGAGTCGATTCCCTTTGTGGATCATGATTTTACCATAACGAGCGTACCAGTAACCCCGTTTACCATAGCCCCCAGAGGCGAGGCTGGATCGCAGCAGGAGATTGAGCTGACCATGGCTCCGGATGAAGAATACATGTTTGCAAGAATGGCCATACTGCACATCGATGCCAACGATGATGATTTTGGCAACCATGCATGCACGGATGGCAACGGTTTACCCATACCAAACGAAGCGTGCATCACTGTCTCTGGCTTTGCCAAGTATTCGGACCTGGAGGTCGTTCCTGAAGAACTGGATTTTGGTCTTGTTACACTCGGATGCAATTCACCTGAACGATGTGTCACCTTATACAATCTTGGTTCTCAGCAAATGAGCCTTACCGAAGTTTCCATGCAGGACGCTGCTGACGCGAATTTCAGCATCCGCAGTGCGCCCATGCTTCCCTTTGACCTTGTGGCCGGTGGGTCGGTGAAGGTATGCCTGAGGTACACGCCCCAGGATTTGGGAGCTCACAGAAACGCCCTGTACCTGAAGGTTGATGACGAGGAACTGACCATACCTGTTTTCGGTAGAGGTACAGATTCTTCAGCACAGACCGATGTATTTCATCAACTGGACAATGTGAAGGCAGATGTTTTGTTCGTGGTGGATTGTTCCGGGTCCATGGGCGATAACCAGCAGAACCTGGCTGACAATTTCTCATCATTTATCAATCAGGCGGTCACCATGGATGTGGATTTCCATATCGGGGTTGTGTCCACGGAAGTGGAAGACCAACCAGGATGGACCGGTACTCCACCAAGAGAGGTCAAACCGGGTTATCTTGTTCAGGCTGGTTCGCGACCGAAAATTATCACGAGCACAACTCCTGATCTGAATGACGCTTTTACTGACAACGTCAGACTTGGCGACGATTGCTCCGCTCACGAGGCAGGACTGGAGGGAGCCTGGATGGCCCTTAGCCAGCCATTGGTGGATGATCCCAACGCCAACGCAGGGTTTTTGAGAGAAGACGCAAAGCTGTACATCATCGCTGTCAGCGACGAGCCTGATCAGTCCAACGGCTCCGTGGATTTTTACGTTGATTTCTTTTCGTCTCTGAAGGGATATAGAAACACCGAGATGATGTCTGTGTCAGCAATTTGCACCAGTTGCGATTCGGACAGATACTGGGATGTAACGGTCCGTACAGGTGGAATTTGTGAGCCCATCGATTCGGTGGACTGGGCCCAGTCCCTTGCAAACATGGGCATAGATGCTTTCAGCGCCATTCGTGAGTTTCCTCTCTCCAGACCAGCGGACCCAAACAGTATAGCCGTGAGCGTGGATGGAAGCCCTGTAAATCGGGCTTCTTCAGAAGGGGGAGCTGATGGGTGGACCCATTATGCAGACACGAATACGCTGTTTTTTGGTGACAATGTGGTTCCGGACAGGGGGCAACGCATTGAGGTCACCTATTCCGCCATGTGTTACTGAAATTTCATGACAGGGCAGGCAGGTGGATTTCACGAACCGTCCAAAGGATGAAAAAGTGGAAAGCCATAACGGTATCAAGCCGTGCTGATGGCCGGGCAGACTCCAGGCCATTGAGGTTCATGTGGGAGGAGCATTGGATGGATGTGGAGAAAGTCCTGGACAGCTGGCTCGAACAAGGACCGGACCCGATTGCTCCGGTGTACAGGGTCTTTAGGGTTCTGTGCGCCGAGGGAGAATATTTCCTTCGCGTAGAGGACGGGGCCTGGTTGTGGCAGGGAACTAAATGTTGACCAATTCTCTTATGAGGGATGTTGCATAACTTCCGGCAGGAAGCTCGAACGAAAGTATTACACGATTTTGTTCGTGTATCATTTCCAGGTTTGTGATTTTGACTCTCAGTGCCCTACGGGTGCCGGATGTCAGTTTTGCAAACTTTTTCCAGTGCTCTTTGGTAAGGCCGGACTTTTCCAGCACATCTTGTTCCATCTGAAATGGTATACCCTGTGGTGGTGCCATCTTCGGACCGAACATGGGTCCGCTGGGATGCACGAGGAACTGGTCAGCTCTGGCTTGATCCACTTGCGGCTCAGTACATAAAAACCTGCCGCCTGTATCGTCCTTGATGAGAATATCGCCTTGAAGGACCTTGCCGAACAGTCCTCTCGAGATGCGTTCGGCAAGCACGTCATTGAACAGGGCTGATTGCAGGGCGTTGAGCATGAATCTCAATCCACGTCTATCGTGTCTGCGCCCCTTGCCTTGCAAGATGGCTCTGCCTTCTGCTTCGTTATTGCCTCCAATCCCAAAGCGCTGGGGACCAAAGTAGTTGGGGTATCCCATGGTACGAATCCGGCAACACCTTTCATCCATGTCCTGTATCGCGTCGTCGTCCACATCTCGCAGGGTGACTGAGAACCTGTTACCCTTGAGATGACCGGTCTTGAGTTTATTGGTGTGCTTCTGCGCTTCGAGTATTTTAACCCCTGGTATTTCCAGATTGTCCAAACCCTGTGACAGCCTGGCTGGCATGGAGATCCATTGGGTCGAAACCGAGTCCTTGTCCTTTAGACCGGCTGTACCCATGTCACGGGTCTTGATTCCAAGTTGACTGGCCATCTGGCGCAAGACCTGGTCTGTCGACAGGCCGGATTTTTCTATCCTTGCAAACAGGTGTTCACCTGTACCGCAAGGTGTATAGGAGGGAATTTCGTCAACTCGAAAATCTTCTGGTACTGTACGAAAGCTCGCATGACCTCTTGGCTTTCCAAGCAGTGTCGGCCAACGTTTGTCCAAGTCCAGGGAAGTTTCCTCATGCATTGGGCTGCCTTTCAATCGCTTGGTTCTGTCGTGTAGGCGGTGAAGCAAAAATGTCTCTGTCCCGCAAATGGCGCATCGGACTGTATTGTTACATCTCCCGTGGTTCCAGAATGACCTGGAGTGGATGCTTGCCATGGCTGCCATCCCCTCTCGGCCTGGCAAGTAAAACGTCCAACTTGTTTGCCGTCCACAAGGACGGTCAGGTTTACGGGATGCTTGTCACCGAATGGGCCCACAACCCTGTCATCCAGAGCGAAGAACCCCTGTATGAACTCACCCAGCTCAACGTTTCTGAAGGTGATGGAGTGGCGTGCCCCCAGTATGGGATGTAACCAGATACACTGGCGCATCTGGTGATCCGATATGGCGATGACCTCTCCGCTGAAGTTCCAGGATGGTCCAGGACAGATGAACTTTTTGCCATTCCAGGGCCTGCAGTCTGTCGTCTTGCCATTTCGAATCACCTGGCCATGAGCATGGGGTAGTTCATCTGACAGATCGCTTACGACCTTCCTATCTTCAAAGGGCGATGACACAGGCAGGATCAGTTTCAGCAAAAGAGCAAGGATTGACGCTGAAACTACTGTGAGAGTCGCAAGGGTTGTAATGTCCCTCAGTGGTACCTGGATCTTGGCCAGATGCTGAGACGGCCAGAATTTCAGGCGCTTGAGCAAGGGAAAAAAGGCCACAGTCAGTATGGTCAGCATGGCAAAAAGGCTTATCATGTTGCCAAGCCACTCGGGCCACTTGTTTGACCACCAGAGTTTGAATACACCATCGCGCACCGGTATGGACATGAATACCTTTGGAGTGTCCTGCACCGATACGCCTTCTATGGGCAGTTGCATTCCATCCTGTTCGGCATTCCACAGGGCATATCGTCCGCGGTAGACTATAAGCCTGCTGGAAGGATCGGTGCCTGACAAGTTTATATCCAGCTCTGTTTTCGTGTCCTTCAAAAGTTTTGTTGTTCCAGGACCCTTGAGTTCGAAGGGGCCATAAGGGCTTTTTGTGAAACGATAAAGATAGAGCCTTCCAAACTGTCTGATCATCCGGAAATCAGCTCTCGTCCTTGGCCCTGCCGACAGCACATGGGTGATTCCCACGGCCCTGAATACTTCTGTATTTTGCGATGAAAACTTGTACCTGTAGTTGTTCTCTGGAGTGAAGCCGACCTTGAACACGGGAACATGGGCAAATACCGGCAGTGCCATCAGCAGATGATCGTCCCGGCTGTTGATGAGGGCGACTCTGCCTATGTCCTTTTTAGGAATGGACCTGATGAATTCTGCGGCATTTTTAAGATCGCCAAAAACAGGGGAATCGGATGACCAGTCCATGGTCTTGGATGGAGCAAACCATGGATAGGGTCCGGCTTGTGGTGCGTACACCAGCAAGGGGGCAAGCACGAATCCTGCAAGAAACCTTGTGGCATGCCTCGACCATGCTGATATGCCGGGTACGGAATTTCTGTTTTTTCCCGACACCAGCATGGACACCAAGGCACCCATTCCCAGCAGTAATGCGGCACGAATGAAATAGGTGAACCTCTCTGTCTGGAGCTGGCCAATGGAGGGGAACTTCTTGAGGATGTTGAAGTCCAGGAGGAACGTGTTGCTGGATACGAACAACAATAAACCGGAGGCGATGAGCAGGAACAAGACAACAGGCTTTTGCTTTCTTGTTCCGAGCACGAGACCAATGGTGCCTGCAATGGCCATGGTCGGTGCCATGGATCTGAGTATGTTTCCGTCCAGCAGGGCCCTGATTACGTCTTCAAAAGGTCTGTAAGGGCTTGCCAGTGGTTCGAACCATTCTCTGCGCATGATGAATGGCAGCAGCCAGAATGCGCTAAGAGCAATTCCCGCCAATACGGCGCTGATGGTCCTCGGCATCCATAATCCCGGTGCCTCGAGTTGCCCTGTCAAGGACATTACAATGAGCATCAGGGGCAAGGTTACCCCTAGAATCGCTATGGCCATGGGATGGCAGACAATGGCTCCGGCAAGACTCAGGGTTGCACCCAACCACAACCACCGTCGGCCAGGAAAACGGGCAAGACGCTCGAAAGCCCATATGCTCCAGAGGCTCAATGAGAAACTCAGGCCCATGGACCAAACAGCCCAATTGAGGTTGAAGTCCCAACCACCCTGGAACCAGTCACCCCTGTCGACAATACCAAGAACACCAGCCACGATTCCCGCAACCGGGCCGCCAATGCGATGGCCAAGGAAATAAAGGGCCAGCGGGTAGGCGATGACAGCTAAAAAAAGCGCCCAGCAGTATGCTGTCTCCCAGGACATCAGGCCTAGACTCAGGAATTTGACCCCGCAAACAAGGAGATCGGTGCCCATGGAGTAGAGTGCGTTGGCAGGGTGACCGGAAAACATGGTGGTGGAGAATCCCGATAAATGTCCGGAGGGTATCATCTCGGTCCCTGTCACCCAGGCCCGAAGGAGCATTATGGGATGATCGTGGTTCAGGGGCAGGTCGCCCAGGAGCAAAGGACCGTACAGGACAACGCATAGTCCCACGATCAGCATGGGACCCATGCTCTTGGATAGCCATTTTGGGACCAGTCTTACGATGGTTTGTGATGAAGCTTCATACAGGTGCATTACCACCACAAGCGCCAAGGCAGCCGAAATGACACGGACCGCGTTGTTGCCGAGGAACGCTGCTGGAATAAGGAAGGTTCCCAGCGCAACCCACAGGGCCAGGTTGATGCGTTTTGTGTCTACGTCCATGGCTTGGGCAGTTTAGCAGAACCGGTCCAGCTTGAAAGCAATATTTGCGGATTTCAGTAGAGATTGAAAGTTTGTGCAAAATTGGATATGATGCAAGTCAATGGTTTGTCTGGGGGCTTCTGTCAGGAGGCGGGACATAATGGTGAAAAATCGGGTCACACTGCCCTTGAGCTTTGATTCTGTCAAGGAGTTCGATGAGGGATTTGAGAGAAAGGGTGAGAATACCGGCCACTTTTTTTCTATTACATCCGGGGTAAGAGTAGGGCAAAGGGTTTTTATACGGATACATATCAAGGGCTTGGAATTTCCAATTTTTTTAGAAGGTGTGGTGGCATGGCGGCGGGTGCAGAATGCCGGGCCTTCCATGAGGCGAGGTATATTCGTCCAGCTTTTGGACAGAGAGAGAGCAAGGCTTGACGGGATTGTGACTTTCCTGAGAAAGGACGCTCGGGGAACACGTGACCGGCGTCGTTTCGAGCGCCTCCCTCTTTTTACAGATGCCGAGTATGCCACAGCTAAGGGAGTGTTCAAGTCCGAGGTTCGAAATATTTCCCAAGGTGGCGTCTATCTGCGTTGCCTGGGACCTCTTTTGTCCATAGGCGCCAAGTTCCCCGTTACCCTGTATCTGGATGGAAAGTCGTCAAAGGCTGTTGTGCTTCAATCCAGGGTAGCATGGATTGACATGTTCGATGACAATAAGGGAATGGGCGTGTTGTTTGACAAGGATCAGCCAGAGTTAAAGGCGGTGGGCAGGTCTATTAGGAGAATAAAGAAACAGCTTGCCATCCTGGCCAAGTAGTTTTCCTGATCATCTCTTTCCGAGATCGTTATCTCCGAAAACTCCATTGGGTTTGTAGGGGGCTATTCTTGTCAGTTTACCTTGTATTTGATACAGTTTCCGGGAGCTTTCTCGGAGTCATGCCATGAGTGGTGCTGCCAATCGTCGAATAAAATTGGGTGAGTTGCTTTTACGAGCGGGCGTGCTTACAGAGGAACAGCTTCGCACGGCGCTGG
>JALVPF010000009.1:17072-21732 GCA_027031935.1 Myxococcales bacterium
CAAAAAAAGTGGGGTGGAAAACTGGGTTCTTTGTTGGTGGACATGAATTTCCTCGACGAGGACCTCTTGGTCAAGGCCTTGAGCAAGCAACTGGGTTTGCCCAGAGTGGATTTCAACGGTCTGGTAATCGACAAGATTGCCCTGTCAAAAATCGAACCCAATTTTGCTGAACAACATCAAGTCATTCCTATCAGTTTTGACGAAGGAAAGGGAATGTTGGTGGTGGCCATGTCCGATCCTGACAAGTTGGATCTGGTGGATGAGATTGCATTTCGAACGGGTTGTCGAATCAAGGTCGCCATTTGTGGAGAAAATGCCCTTGCACGTGCAATTCGTGAGAAGTATTTCAATGTTGCACAGGATCTTCCTGCTGCCGGCAGGGATAGCAGCGACTTGAGCAACAAGTCGGTTTCTGCGCTGGGTGAAGCAGTGGCTCCTGCCATGCCTGGTACGTCCGTCTCCATTGAACAACGGTTGGAGATACTGGAACAATTACAGAAAAAAGAAGTTCGTGTGTTGAAAGCCCTTGTTGATTTGTTGATTGAGAAAGGGCATTTTTCCAAAGAAGAGTATCGTCAACAGTTGGAATCATGAGGCTATTTTATTCTTTTCCATTGGTTGCAATTTGGTATTGAATCGGTGTTCAAAAAAGTCTCGGGATCGGAGCATCAATGGCAGCTAAAAAGAAGCTGGGACAGATCTTGTTGGATGCAGAGTTGCTGGATGAATATCAACTCAAGTCTGCCCTGGGGTATCAGCAAAAATGGGGAGGCAGGCTTGGAGATGTTCTTGTCGAAAACCATTTCATTACCGAGGAAGCACTTCTGGTTGGAATTCAACAGCAGACTGGTATTGCACTCGTGAAACTCGAAGGAAGAACTATCCCGGATTATCTGAAGAAGCTGATTCCTCTTGAGTTGGCCGAGAAACACAAGCTCGTTCCCATAGGTTTGGATGGCGAGTACGGCAAACAGTCAGATACCCTGGTCATTGCCATGTCCGATCCCACCGATTTGAACGCACTGGATGAAATCCGCTTTCTGACAGGGAAACGCGTCAATCCGGTGCTTGCTGCTCCAAGGGAGATCGATTCCATTATCAGCCTTCAATATCGTGGCTCGGTTCCCGTGCCAATGGACGGTTCTGATATTGGTTCCGCTGCCGCAGGACTTGAGAGCTCCGCGGTCAGCGAGATCGAATTGGAAATGACTCCCCAGGCTGGGGCTAAAACCCCTTCGTCAGCAGGAATGCATGGCGATGACCCATTTGCTGAACTGGATTCTCTGGCATCGTTTGCAAGCAATGAGGTTCCAATTGCTTCCGAAAGAGGGCAGAAAAACGAATCCCCTGGCTTGTTGGACGGTGATCCTTTTTCCGAGCTGGATGCTTTGTCGTCTCTGGGAATATCCGGAAACGAGAGCATCGAAATCGACCTGGATCAGGTTGATGATGACCTGGAGGAGTTGGAAATCATCGAAGACGTGGAAATCATAGATGAACTTCAGAATATGCAAGATCCCCCTGCACAGCCTTCGGTACCAGCTGCTGAGGCTGAGCAGATCTATCCTCCGTCCGCGATGGCAGCTAAAAATCTGGACTCAGCTGCACCTGAAAGAACCCCCCTGGACGATCTACCCGATTTGGGCGGTATTTCCCTCGATGAACCCATGACTCCTCCGGAGATGACTCAAGCACCGAATACCCAGGACGATCCTTTCCTGGACGGTGCTGATCTTGATTTGGATGGGGTTCTGGGTGTGTTGACTCCGGATGACACGGTCCCTGCGCAGGGAGGCGATGCTGCGGTCTCGAGTGTGACGACTTCCCCAACAGATGAAAAAGGCAATCAGACGCACCAGGAAGACGTTACCGAACGCGCTGACCTGCAAAATGTAAAAAATTCTGTCCCTTTTTCAGAACAGAAAACCGCTATCGTGCAAATGCCTGTTGCTTTAGAGCCACAGGGTACAGCAGGCGCTGAGCATGCAGTTGGGCAACCTTTGGAAGAGCAGCAAGTGAAAGAGCAGCTCGTGGATGCGGAAGCTCAGATGGGCGAGGAAAAGGCAGATACAACAATACAGGATGAATCTGTCGGCAGTGCCGAATCCGACAGTGGCTCAAACCCGGAACAGAGTGATGCAATAAAGTCTAGCGCCATGAAGGAGTTGCTTTCCAGAGTTGGATTGAGAAATGGTCAAGCGAGTCGTCAGGATGCCTCGCCTTCTAAACCGAAGACAGGGATTTCCGAAAAGAGTGCTTCAAGGATGGCCGAGAAAAGAGATGGCCAGCTTCTTTCAGCCCTTATTCGCGTACTGGTGGACAAGGGTATCATTACCGAAGAAGAGCTGCAAAAGGCAAAAGATCGGTCTTGAATTGAACGGCTCTCCTGCAGGGAAAGTTTGATGTTGAGCGAAGCAGCAAAAGCTCGAGCCTTGCGTCGTGGACCTGGTTTCCTGGGGTTTTTGCTGGCCCATCATTTCACCGGAGAACTCGACCATTGTTACCAGATATGGTTGGGGGGCAAGCCTGTTTGGCTATGTTCAAGGTGCCTGGGATTGTATCCGGTCCTGCTGCTGGTCTTGGGTACAGAATTTTATCTGACCCTTGGAACAGCCTGGTATGATCCGGTATGGTTGTTTGTGTTGCCCATTCCTGCGCTGGTGGATTGGGGATTGTCACGATTCGATCTATGGAGTGGGAAAAACTGGATCAGAACTCTGACCGGGGCCTTGATGGGCGCATCTCTTGCAAGAACCATCTATTTGAATTTCCAGTATCCCGCCGAAGAGCTGGTCATGATACAGATTGCCTGTCTTGTTGTCTTTGTTGCTGGTGTAGAGTTGATATCCCGTTTGCGAGCAGCACATATTGGTAATAAAAAAGGTTTTTTTGAAGAGCAGGGCCCGGAGGAACGACGTTTTGAACAGTAAAATACTACTTCGGGAGTACTTGCGTACGGCGAGAAGAGTCAAGCTTACCCCCTCCCCCGAGGGGTTCAAGAAACTTGAATATTTGCGATTTGTTGGCGCAAATATTTGCCCTGCCTGTGGAGAGGAGGTGAGCACTGCCTTGTATGTTTGCACCAAGGACTCCACAGGGCAGATCAGAGAGCACTATCACTGTGCATCTTGTGGGACCCATTACATTTTTTCCCAGGAACCCATACACTGAGTTAGTTTTCATCCCAAAACGGCCCTTTTCCGCAATCTCTGTGTCAAACTTCACATTTTCTTGTGCGGCGTACAAAAGTACGCCTCCGCGAAAATGTTTGTTTTCCTTGACCTTGCGAAAAATTTCTCGTTTTGGCATTGAAAACGCCAGTAGTCCCATCCTGAATTTTGGGATGGGCACGAGTCATTGTTTTTATTGCTGCATGAACAAACTCGCCAAGATTCATGACCTGGGCGCAGTTAAAGCCTTTGACAGACATCCGTGTTCCAGGTTATCTTTTGAAGAGTTTGTTAATGCGGCATTATTCAATGCTTGGCGGCCAATTGCTCTTGGCAGTGGGTTGACAGTTCGCAGTATGAATTCGAAAGGAGACGTACTTATGTTGAAGGGTAAAACTCCTCTTATTATTGCCGGTGTCTTAGCTTTGCTCGCTGCTCTCTTGGTCTGGAAAAAGCTCCAACATGAGGAGGAAAAGGTAAGAGAGGGCTGGACCCTGGTTCCGGTGGTTGTGGCCAACAGGGATGTACAGGAGGGTACGGTACTTGATTACGAGATGGTTGCAAAAATGAAAATGCCGGAACAGTTTGTGACCCCCAGTGTGGTTAAACCAAGTCAGTTCGACAAGGTGATCGGTCAGAAATTGATGGTACCACTCCAAAGGGGTGATTTGATTCTCTGGAGTCATTTTCGCTCTGAAGGGACTTTTGAGCACTTGAGCAGTATTGTCAGCAAAAGGGGGCGGGCCGTATCCATAGTCGTCAATGGTGCTGCCGGAGTTGGAGGATGGGTCAGGCCAAATGATCACGTTGATATTCTGGGAACCTTCAGCGATCCAAAGACAGACCAGTTGGTTTCCATCACCTTGTTGCAAAATATTATTGTGTTAGCCACGGGCAAGATCACTGGAAGCACCAACATTCATTCCATGTCCGAAGGAGATCGCAATTATGGCGATATTACAATCATGTGTCTGCCTGAGGAGGCAGAGATTGTGATCCTTGCCCAGCAGTTGGGGTCTCTTTACCTGACCTTGAGAAATCAGGAAGACATCGGCTCTCAGGATGAGCATGCCCGCACAACCATCGAGACGCTGATGACTGGTGCAAGGGTGAAGGAGCTTGGCATCGAAAGGAAAAAATTATTGAAGATTCTTCACCTGGGTGCCGGCTCTTCGCAATAGACGCAACAGGCCTTCGGGACGGGACTGATACTCATGGACTTTTTATTCAACAAGGGTCTTGCTGCGCTGTTGGTGATGGGCGCGGTGTTTTTGTTCACTATTGTCATAAGTGGTATTTTCCGTCGAGCCTTTGAGACATACCAGGAACGTTATATTACAAAATCCATGAATGATCTGTCGGACATGTTCCTGTTTATCGATGGCAGGCAATTATTGATTTTGAATTTTTGTCTTACTTCTCTTTTTCTGCTTGTCGGCCTTCTGTTTTTCGGTATGTTTTTTACCATCATCCTTGGAGTGATAGGATTC
>JALVPF010000010.1 GCA_027031935.1 Myxococcales bacterium
TGGCAACCTCGTACGAAAGCAGCATCTGACCGCCAGGAGTCCCGCTGTCCAGAAGAAGAGTCTTTACCCTGGCTCTTGCCAGGTATATGGCAGCGGTCATGCCTGCAGGCCCTGCGCCGATTATTACGGCATCGTATTTTTTCTCTTCCATGTCGCCACCCTCCTATATGGTTTGCGCAAAGGGAGCGTCGGCTCCCCTCGTACTTCAGGAGGCCTTTGCCTGTGCAGCGGAGGAGAAGACTTCGTCGAGGATAGCCTTCACCTGGCCCTTTGTCTGTATGCTTGATGTAGCTTTTACCACTTTGCCGTTCTTGTAGTAGATGGTAAAGGGAAGGCCCGTGAATCTAGCCACCTCGGGAAGGCTCCTGATGTTGTGCGACGCAGGACCATCAAAATTCATGTCCCTGAAGGTCACGTGGGAGTAATTGTCCTTGATGGACTCCATGATGTCATAGACGGGCAGGCACATGGGGCCCATGCGACCGCAGCAGATCATCACGTTTTCGTTTTCCGAGATGACTTTTTTGTATTCTTCGTCCGATTCTACGTGTTCGAGGTTTGTGTTCAGCATAACGGTCTCCTTTGTTGAAAAATATTACATATGGAAAATTAGGCATATATTATGCCAAAAAAATTCACGAACTGTTACTGATGGCCTGCATGCAGTTCAATATTTTTTTTACGGCATCAAGGTCTGTTATGGCGTAAACCCGGCACCTGCCTTCAGCCTGACACGCTACGAGGCCTGCTTTTCTAAGCACTGCCAGATGCTTGGATATTTTCGTCTGATCTTCCTGAAACTTTTCTATGAGGTCGCTGACTATGGCTGGTCCCTGAAGTAAGGTCGCCAACACTCCCAACCTGATGGGATGAGCCAGGGCGCTCATGATTTTCGCCTGATCTTTGAATTGTGCTGCAAGTTCATTCATATGCCACATCCTTCATGTGAAAGGTAACCCTACATTTGCCATGCGTCAAGGGCTTATTGTCTTTTTTCAGCAATGCTTTTCGAGAGGAAACGGAGCCTGGCGTGCAAATGGGCTGTCAGAATGATTTTTGCTTGCCACTGTTCTTGACAATTACAGGATTTTTCGTAACAATCTGGCAAATTGCAACCCTTGGAGGTAGGTGGGTATGCCGCCACCACTAATAACTACTCCTGAAGCAGCCATCAGACTGGCCCGGGCCATCGCCTCGGATCTTTCCCTCTACAATGAGGAGAAAATCATCGAGGGAATCGAAAACGACAACATCTTCGATGTGTTACAGGACGAAATCGAAGAGGGGCGGGAGCTTTACAAGAGCAGGGTGAGCGAAGAACTCTACAAGACCAGCAACTATTACGAGAGGGCCATTGTGGATATCGTTGTAAAGTCCAAGGGGCACATCAAGTCCAAGATTTGGTGAGTCCAGGCAGTCCATCGTCCACCTTCCTTTCTTTGATTAATCTTGAATTCATGATATTTCGCAGGTTGGCCGTGCAGGAATCAGGAAGAAAATATACCCTGGTGGTAGATGCCGAGGCAAGAGGTGCAAGGCTGGACAGGTTTCTGGCCGACAGCCTTCCGCATCTATCCAGGTCTTTTCTCCATAAACTCATAGATGACAACATGGTGCTCGTGGAGGGAATCAGCGCCCGTGCATCCCGCAGGATGAAGGCGGGAGAAAAAATTGTCATTTTCGAACCTCCACCCGTTCCTGCTGAACCCGCTGCAGAGGACATTCCTCTTGATATCATCTTCGAAGATGGGGATCTCCTTGTGCTATGCAAACCTGCGGGCCTGGTGGTGCATCCAGCCCCCGGGAGCCCGGATCACACCCTTGTCAACGCACTCTTGCATCATTGCAAGGATCTCAGTGGCATAGGTGGAGTTGAACGCCCGGGAATAGTCCACCGTCTGGATAGAAACACCTCGGGGCTTCTCATTGTAACAAAAAACGACATATCGCACAGAGCCCTGTCAGAGATGTTCCAGGAACGACAGGTGCATAAAACGTACCTGGCTTTTGCAGGTCGACGCGAAGGAGGCCCTGTCCTTTCGGGCAAGGGTTCTTTCGATACCCTTTACGGCAGGCACCCTGTGCATAGAAAGCGATTCTCTTCCAAGGTGGACAAAGGCAAACGTGCCCTGACGGAATATGAAATCATCAGGCGTTTTCAGGGCCGGGGCTTCGAGGCAATAAAAATCCGCGTGCAGCTTCATACGGGCAGAACTCACCAGATTCGTGTGCATTTTGCCGACGCCGGCTATCCACTTCTCGGTGATAAACTCTATGGTGGACGTTCCCTCAGGTCCATCCCACACGATATCCAACCGGCGCGCCAGGCCTTGCATGCCTGGCGTCTGAGTTTCAAACATCCGGTCTCCGGCCGGATGATGGAGTTTGAGGCGCCTCTTCCGGAGGATTTGCGCCAACTGGAGCAAAACCTGGAAAGCCTGGCCGGGGCTTGACATCGCTTCAATGAGCAGCAGATTTGTACCCATGCCTGGTGACAAGAAACCCGAGTATCCCATCGAGGAGTTTTTGACACATCTCGCCACTGAGAGAAGGCTCGCCGAGCGGACCATACAAAGTTACTCCAGGGACCTGCAACAGCTCGCCGAATTCTTGAAAGGACGAGGCATTGGTGTTTTGAGCGCTGCCACCGACGATCTGCGTTCCTATCTCGCTTCGAGACACCGCGATCTTAGTTCACGTTCGGTGGCCAGAAGCCTCGCTGCCATAAGGGGATTGTACAGATATGCAAAGAGGCGTGCCTGGCTCGATGTGGATCCTGCTGCTCGCATAAGGCTGCCTGTGATGGAAAAACGATTGCCCACAACCATGGATCCCGAGGAGGTGCTAGCCTTGTTGGCTGCACCCTCTGGTCAGGGCGTTTTAGATGCCAGGGATAGAGCCATTCTAGAGGTACTCTACGCTTGCGGCTTGAGGGTGTCAGAGCTGGTGGGACTGGATTTGGAGGATGTTGATCTTTCATCAAGAAGTGTCAGGGTCATGGGCAAGGGGAGCAAGGAGCGGTTAGTTCCGCTTGGAAAGCCTGCCCGTGATGCCCTGCGCTCATACTTTCCAGGTAGACTCCAACAGTTGGCAAAGGCCAGGAGGCCTGATCACGACGCGGTTTTTCTAAACAGGTTTGGTTCGCGGCTCTCGGCCAGATCTGTGCGCCGCATGCTGGATAAACGCATAATTCAGGCTGGGCTCATGTACCACATAGGACCTCATGCCTTGAGGCATGCTTTTGCCACCCACCTGCTGGGAGGTGGTGCTGATCTGAGAACCATTCAGGAGTTGCTTGGTCATGCTTCCTTGTCCACCACACAGACATATACCCACGTGGACATGAGGAGATTGATAGAGGTATATGATGATGCACACCCGCGTGCAAAAAAACAGCAGAAGGGATGAAAACATGCCGATAGAAAAATTTCGTTCAACCACCATTCTCGCTGTCCGTCGAGGCGCAGATACGGTCATGGCCGGTGATGGCCAGGTCTCCATGAACCAGATAGTACTCAAGCATACCGCGAAGAAGGTCCGGACCTTGCTCGATGGCAAGGTCTTGGCAGGTTTTGCCGGGAGCACTGCAGACGCCTTGACCCTTTTTGAGAAGTTCGAAGCCAAGCTCAAGGAATACTCCGGGGGCCTGGTTCGTGCGGCGGTGGAGTTGGCCAAGGACTGGCGCACGGACAAGATGCTTCGGAGGCTGGAGGCTTTGTTGATGGTGGCGGATTTTGAAAAGATCCTGCTCATTTCGGGAACAGGCGACGTGATAGAACCTGATAGCGGTGTCATGGCCATAGGTAGCGGGGGCCCATATGCCCAATCTGCTGCTACCGCTTTGATGAGCCACACGGAGATGAGCGCCGAAGACATTGTGAAACATTCCATGGCAGTTGCCGCAGACCTGTGCATATACACAAACGGCGAGCTGACAATGGAAAAACTTCAAGCTTGAGCTTATGCTTGGCAAAAAAGGAATTACCATGGACACAAAAGGATTTTTGGAGCTGCATACTTTCACCCCAAGGGAGACCGTCTCTGAGCTGGACAGATATATAATAGGTCAGGACAAGGCAAAACGCGCAGTTGCCATAGCCATGCGCAACAGGTGGCGCAGGCAAAGAGTACCTGAAGATCTACGTGATGAGATTGCTCCCAAGAACATCGTAATGATCGGACCCACCGGAGTTGGCAAGACCGAGATTGCACGGCGACTGGCCAAGCTCGCCCAGGCTCCCTTTCTCAAGGTGGAGGCCAGCAAGTTTACCGAGGTGGGTTATGTTGGAAGGGATGTGGAGTCCATGATTCGAGACCTGGTGGAGGTCTCGGTAAAGATGGTCCGGGACGAGGAGACCAAGAGGGTTCATTTGAAGGCTTCCGAACTTGCTGAAGAGAAGCTCCTTGATATCCTGGTCCCTCCTGCACCCCCTCAGCCCGCCATGGGCTTCGAGGCAAGGGCCGAAGGCGCGACTTCCACCACCTTGGGCCGAATCGAACCTGTGCCGGCCGGACATGAACAGGACAACAGCGCCACCAGGGAAAAATTCCGGAAAATGTTGCGAGATGGAAAGCTCGACGAGCGGCAGGTGGAGTTGAAGGTATCCGATCAAAATACAGGTTTTCCCATGATGCAGGTCTTTTCCACCTCCGGAGTGGAGGAGATGAACATGAACCTGCAGGACATGCTGGGCAATGTCTTTCCCAAAAAGACAAAAAAACGCAGCATGAAGGTCCCTGAGGCCCTGGAGGTGCTCACCGCACAAGAGGCTCAGAAACTGGTAGACAAGGAGCGGGTGGTAAAGGAGGGGCTGTGGAGAGCGGAGCAGGCAGGTATCGTGTTCATAGACGAGATAGACAAGATTGCGGGTCGCGAGGGAGGCAAGGGACCTGATGTGTCGCGCGAAGGTGTGCAGAGGGATCTGCTCCCTGTGGTGGAGGGCTGCTCGGTGGCGACCAAGTACGGCATGGTAAACACACAGCACATTCTGTTTGTGGCTGCAGGTGCTTTCAATGTGGCAAAGCCATCGGATCTGATCCCGGAACTTCAGGGCCGTTTTCCCATACGGGTAGAGTTGAGCAATCTGTCCGAGGGGGACTTCCTTAGAATATTGACAGAGCCCAAAAACGCCTTGGTCAAGCAGTACAAGGCACTGATAGGTACCGAGGGAATCACCCTGGAATTTACTAAGGGGGCTCTCGGCAGGGTGGCGCAGATAGCCGCTGATGTGAATACGAGGACCGAAAATATCGGCGCCAGAAGGTTGCACACGGTCATGGAAAAACTCCTGGAAGACCTCTCCTTCAAGGCTCCAGAGATGGGCGGACAGACGGTGCAAATCGATGTGAAGGAAGTGGATGGTGCACTGGCTGATATCGTGGAAGACCAGGACTTGAGCAGGTATATCCTGTAAGCTGCTGACCTGTCAATCTACAGCCATGTCATCCTGATTCGGTTTTTCATCTTCTTCGGCAAGTTCCTCCTCAACTTCTTTTAATGGGGCAGTGTCGTTCTCCTGTGCCTTTTTTTCCTGGTCGGGTTCTTTGTCTTTGGGCTGTTGTGATTGCTGTTCAGTCGGTACCTTGAACATTATGATGAATGTGGTGCCTTCATCCGGGGTTGAAACGACGCGGATTTCTCCACCGTGTTGTTTGATGATCCTCTGAGATATAGCCAGACCAAGGCCTGTTCCCTGTTGCTTTGTCGTAAAGAAGGGCAGGAAGATGTTTTCCTGTTTTTCCAGTGGAATCCCCTTGCCGGTGTCCGAAATGGAAATGTTGACAGTGGTGAAAATTTTCCCCTTTGGCCACAGACCAAGGGTCGGTTTTCTGACCTCGGTCTTGATGGTCAATGTCCCACCTAGTTCCATGGCTTCTTTGGCGTTGTTTATAAGGTTCAGCAAGACCTGCCTGAGTTGCCTTTCGTTGGATTCGATCTTCGGAATTTCTTCGGCCAGTTCGAGTTTGAGATCTATGTGGTTTTCCATCAGTGTCGGGGCCACGAGCTTTGTGGTTTGCTTTATTATCTGGTTTACATCGATGCAAGAGTGTTGTGTCTGGTAAGGTCTGGCATAATTAAGGAACTGATCCACGACCGAGTTCAGCCTGTCTACCTCCTCCACAATTATGTTGAGAAATTCGGCGGCATCCGGGCCAACCGATTCAGGGTCTAAGTATTGTGCAGCTCCTTTTATGGCACCTAGGGGATTGCGGATTTCGTGGGCCAGGCCTGCAGCCATTTGTCCCAACACCGCCAGCCGGTCACGCTCTCTGATCCTTTCGAAGACACGCGAGTTTTCTATATTTATGGCTGCCTGCTCTCCTATGGAGACCAACAGTGCTATCTCGTCTGCGGAATAGCTTTCAAGGCCGGCCTCATCGTGGAGGTTCCACAAGCCTAGAACATCGCTTTGGCCCACCAGAGGAATGCAGATGCCTGCTTGCATGGCATTCAATGTGTCGAGGACCGAACGTGCGAACATGATTTTTCTGGAGGGTTCTGACTCGGCAGGTGCAACCTCCTGTACGACCTGGCGTTCGAAAGTCTCTGCAAGCACTGCTGTAGGTCGTTTTTCCAGTTCCTCAAAAAAATTTCTATGGGCCGCAACATCGATGCGTACCACCGGTGCCGGTCCCCTGTGCTCCACCAGACGATAGGATGCACCACCTTCTTCCAGCAGGTAGAGGCTGGCGTGGGTGATCCTCATGGCATCGTAAGGGGCGTCTAGCAAAGTGCGTGACATGCGATCCAGGTCCAGAATGTTGGCAACCTCTCTGCGAAGTTCTTCGAGCTTCCGGATGAGTTCGAATCTTTCTCTGAAAAACAATCTCTTTGTCTTTGATTCGACCTGGTCCCTGAGAGGTTCAAACAGAATCAGGATAACCATCGATGCGACGAAAGTATGGAACAAGGAGACCTCTGGCGCGCCACCTGCCAAAATTACGAGAACGCCGAAAACCATGGCAAGTATCAGCGCCACTCCTGAAAGCACGAGCGCCCTGCCGAAAAGTTCCTGCAGATCCAGCAGGCGATACTTCAGAAGACTCTGGCTTACCAGGTATAGGAAAAACGCCGAGACCAGGTTGCCCCAGGTTCGCAGGAAGCCAAGGGGACCAGGAAGCAGGCCAAGCAGAACGAAAGTGACCGCGGCAAGGTGGATTATCAGGACGTACCTGAGTCTTACGCGCTCTCGTTTGGAGTCCAACTCCTGGTAACGACGTCGTATGAACCAGGCGCACAGGTAAAGTCCCCCAAAGACATAAAGCATCATGAACGCCGTGACTATGGAATTGTATCCCCACGGAAATGAAAGGATTACCACCAGCATGGCCGAAACCACGTATGCCACACGGATGTATTTTCCCGGCAGTACGGGCTTGTTCCATAAAAAGCGGGAAAAGAACAGCATGGCGCTGACAGGAAGAAGCGCTGCGGCCACCAGTTCCACGTGTCTCATGACAATTGCGCCTGTCAAATTGTGCAGGAATGCACCCATGTGCAGGGCAAAGAGATTAGCCGCAAAGATGGTGAAGAAGGTGCTGGCCAGGCCTCTTCTTGCACGAAGTATTACAGATATGGCAACGGCAGCCGACACTATGGCTGCCAGCAATCCACTTTGTGCTCCAATGTTCACAGCAGACCTTGTACCATTTTCGCTGCACCTAGTCGAGGTGCGAAATCTGATTCGATGGTGTGGGAGATCCGAGTTGTCCTCGAGTTCTTGACGCGTTTCCAAAAGCATAATATTTATGTCTTGTTACGTTTTTCCAAAGGGGACTTGGAACTGTGACTTGGAGGTGCTTCGGGTGGACAGCAAGAGGGAAATCCTGAGCAGCTTGCCCTCGGTGGATTCTGTCCTGGATCAGGCCGATGTCAGGATGCTGTTGCAGCAATTCCCACGAAGCCTGGTGGT
>JALVPF010000011.1 GCA_027031935.1 Myxococcales bacterium
ATCGATCTGTCGCATAGCGAGTCTATGTGACTCCTGAAATGAAATGATTCGTTGCGAAAGTTCTTCTGGCTTTGCATTCAAATGCTTTGATGCTGTCCTGAGTTCGGTCTCCAGCTTTTGAGTCCTGGTCAGGGCATGGGAACCGGTGGTAGCCTCGATGCGTCGCACTCCTGCCTGAACAGCTCCCTCTGAGATGATCTTGAACATGCCGATGTCACCAGTGCGTTCAGCGTGGGTCCCACCACATAATTCCAGGCTCTTGTCGCCCATCTTTACCATACGCACCTTTTCGGAATATTTTTCTCCGAACAACATGGTGGCACCCTGCTCCCGCGCGTGTTCCAGATCGGTCTCCTGAATTTGAATCTCGAGGTTTTCACGGATCATGGCATTGACTTTTTGTTCCACCTCCATGATCTCATCCTGGCTCATGTGCGAAAAGTGAGAAAAATCGAATCGCAACCTGTCAGGTGCAACCAAAGAGCCCTTCTGGTTTACGTGATCGCCCAGGACCTTTCGCAAGGCAGACTGGAGCAGGTGAGTGGCCGAATGGTTGAGGCGGATATCTTGTCGCCGCTTAGTGTCAACTCTCTGTATGACCTTGTCGCCAATTGACACGGATCCCTTTTTGAGCTTTCCCTGTAACACGATCAGGTCTGGCACGGGTTTTATGGCCGATGTGATTTCGATCTCCAAGCCGTCTTCGGTGGTGATTGCTCCTGTATCGCCGACCTGGCCTCCGGATTCTCCATAGAAGGGAGTGGGGGAGATGACGAACTCGAGTTCTCCGGGGTCTTGTTCCTTTTGGACTTCAACGAGCTTACCGTCGGTTTGTTTCACGACTGCCTTGACCGTACCCTGTGATTCGGTTTTTTCATATCCGCAAAATGAAACAGGTCCTGTCTTCTTAATTATTTCCTTGTAGATGTCATCTATGCCCGACAAACCAAGAGATCCTGCAGACACCTCCTGATGCTTGCGCCAGTTTTGTTCATAAGCCTCTTCGTCTATATCCATCCCGTGCTCTCGCGCGATGACAGCGGTGAGATCTGTCGGAAAGCCATCTCTTGTCTTGAGATCGAACACCAGCTTGCCTGGAAGAGTTGTCTCTCCCTCTTCTCTGAGCTTGGACATCTCTCGCTCGAGAAGTCTGAGACCATTTGCAAGAGTTTTTCTGAATGTCTCTTCTTCCAGCCTGGTGGCCTTTTCGATTAGCTCGGCGTTGGCCTTCAGCTCAGGATAAGTCTCGGACATGGTCCTGACCACCTCCAGGCATACCTCGTAGAAGAAAAGGTCATCTACTCCCAGCTTGGCTCCATGACGAATGGCTCTGCGCATGATCCTTCTGAGCACATACCCGCGACCTTCGTTGGAAGGCAGAACCCCGTCCGCCATCAGAAAGGCTGTTGCTCTCGCATGGTCTGCCACCACCCGTAAACTGACATCTGTTTTTTCAGATGAGCCGTAAGCTGTGTCGGCTATGATGGCCATCTTTTCCAGCAGGGGAGTGAAAAGATCCGTATCGTAATTGGATTTCCCTCCCTGCACGATCACAGCGAGGCGCTCCAAACCCATGCCTGTATCTATGCAGGGCGCTGGAAGCGGGGAGAGTTCACCAGACGAGGACCTGTCGAACTGCATGAACACCAGGTTCCAGACCTCCAGGTACCTGTCGCATTCACATTCGACTCCCTTGCATCCACCGGGCTCGTTGCAAGGAATCATGTCTCCCTGATCGTAGTGGATCTCCGAACACGGTCCACATGGGCCAGTCTCGCCCATGGCCCAAAAGTTGTCCTTTTTGCCAAGTCGCAATATACGCTCTTTGGGCAGGCCTATTACGTTTTCCCATATATCCGCTGCCTCGTCGTCCGGTGGGAGATCTTCGCCTGGATCACCAGCGAAAACGCTCACCCAGAGTTTTTCCGGCTCCAAGCCGATTCGGTTGACGAGAAAGTCCCAGCCGAATTTTATTGCATCGCGCTTGAAATAGTCTCCAAAGGAAAAGTTTCCCAGCATCTCGAAGAAAGTGTGGTGTCTTGCGGTGTATCCCACGTTCTCCAGGTCGTTGTGCTTGCCGCCGGCTCGTACGCACTTCTGGCTGGAGGCGGCCCTTTTGAAATCCTTTTTTTCCTTGCCGGTAAACACGTCCTTGAACTGAACCATGCCTGCGTGGGTAAAAAGCAAGCTTGGATCATTGGGGGGCACGAGGGGGTAGCTCCCAACTACTTTATGTCCGTTTTCATTGAAATAACTGAGAAATTCTTTGCGGATTTCGTCGGTTGTCAGTTTCTTCATGTCTGTATCACTCCAAAGGACCAAATGGTCTGGCTGCTTTAGTTACCGGGCGCAACCTAGCATTATGCAAGGTGATTTGTCAATCTGCACGAGCTTTATATCCAATCGTTTTAACATCCAGTGGCCGCATGATGGTGGCATGCCCATCGAAAATTAAATAGTTATTTACGTGAATATACTCCGTGAGTATCATGTCTAATGAAAGTCAGGATCCTGAAATTTAATCGTTTTATTTTAAGAGGTTAAAAGAATGAAAAAGACTTTTTCGCTCCAGCTCGTGTT
>JALVPF010000012.1:0-3262 GCA_027031935.1 Myxococcales bacterium
TCCGCTGGCCTGTCATTGACCGGTTATTTCAGAATCATCGACTACCTGGCCATAGAGGCCATGTTTTTTTATGGCGCATTGGATGCTGGCTCAGATGTCAGCACTTCCAATTATGGCTTATTGGCCGGAGTCAGGGGAATGTATCCCATCTGGAAAATCGATATCATGGCCGATGTGGATGTTGGATACCAAAAACTCGAGATAGAAGGTGGCGGGCAAACAGACTCCACGACCGGGGCTGGCCTGGCCTTTGGCGCAGGTGCACAGTACCGAATCCTCGATTACCTTGCCGCCGGGCTCATGTTTCGGTACCACTATCCTATCCCCACAAAATACTGTAAAGACCTGGGTAGTGGAGAAAACTGCGTGGATACAACTGACGACTTCGATCAGAGCCATGATTTCATGTTTGGGATCACTGTAACTGGAATGTTCCCATTCTGATCTCGTGTGGCCCTATCTTGGCACCAAGTGCACAGAGGGCATCTTTGTGTGGGGATCGAAATACACCTTTTTCATATGGGGCAGCGTTTCCTTTTGGGCATCCAGCGAGAGCCTGCGTTTCATCAGACCGGGAGCTTTCCGGTATTCCGCGGACAGCTTGTCAAAGCGCTCTGCGCCACCCCTGGCTCGCGCCATCTTGTCAGCGCTGTAACTGCTGGCCCCAGCCATTTGCTTGCTCGCCTGGCCCCTGGCCTTGGCCTTTGTCTCCATGGCGTTGGCCTGGGCTTGGGAAAGAATCTGGCCGGCTTCCGCCCTGGCATCTGACACCTTTTGAAAAGCAGCAATGGCCGCCTTTGGAGGTACCACGTCTCCTATGAGGAAAGACGTCACCAGTATCCCAAGATTCAACCTGGAACACTCCTCCTGCAGCCTCGTGTGCAATCTATGCAGCAACTCAGATCTTCCACGGGAAAGAACATCATCCACCGGAGTCGCCAATATCTGTGTCACCAACACATGCCTTGCCAGGTCTCTGACTATCTCATCCCTGTGACGGGCAGCGAAGGTAAAATTCCAGGGGTCCTTGATTCTATACTGCACAGAGGCGTCGAAGGTGACCAGGTTTTCATCTGAAGTAAGAAAATAATCTACACCCTTTTCTGCCTTGGAAGAAGCCGATCCCTGAAAGGACTTTTTTGTATTGCGCACCTTTCTCGCCTCGGTGAGGATTATCTCCTTTCTGATTGCAGAGAGCTTTACCGTCTCCACCCTTTGTACAAAAGGCACAATGAAATGCAGACCCGGCTCCAGTGGCGTTTTCCACGCGTGGGAAAAAGTCATGAGGATACCTATCTCCCCGGGCTGCACCGTGGCCACACCTTTCCACACAAAGCCGACCGCGAGCATCGTCAACCAAAATCCCATGGTCAGACCGAGATGTCTTTTCCCGTTCGTCATCAACCACCTTCTCTAAACAGGGGATCCAGGAAACTGCTCCCGAAAGGAATGAGCACGGTTGATTTCTTCTTCAGAACAGCCTCGCTGGCCTCCAGGGTTTTAAGAAAGCGAAAGAGGTCGGGATCCTTGGAATAGGATTTGGAATATATCCTGGCACTTTCAGCATCGGCCTCAGCCCTGATCTTCAAAGATTTCTCCCTGGCCTCTGCCAGGATCTTGCCCCTCTGGGCCTCTGCATCGGCCTCGATCTCCATGGCCTTCTGGTTGCCCTCACTCCTGTACCGGCGGGCTATCTTCTCCCTCTCGGCTTTCATGCGTTTTATGACGCTGGCCACGTTCTGAGGTGGAAAGATCAGACGCCTGAAGCCTATGCGCTCGATGGTGATACCCATCTGACTCCTCGCCTTCTCGTCCACCTCACGAGTCACCCTGTCAACGATATCTTTTACCACCTGTTGCTGACTGTCCTTGCCCAAAAAACTGGAAAACTCCCGCTGTCCCACACCAGCGCCCAAATGAGCCAGGGTCAGGTCCACCAGGTGTGCCTCGGCCACCATTTCGCTGCCGGCACCTATGAGATATTTCCTGGCATCCTTGATCTGATAGGAAATGAAAACCTCTGCCACGATGTTTCTCTTGTCAGCCGTCAAAAGCTCCAAGCCAGGTGGCCTCAACAACTTGATGCGTCCATCCACGACAAGCGCCTGTTCCACCGGGGCAGGATACTTCCAGTGCAGACCAGCCCGGGAAATCTGTCGTACCGGTTTTCCAAAGCGTGTGACCACTGCAAAATGGCTTTCCGGAACCTGGAACGAAGCGGAGTAGACTCCAAGCATGACGACCAACAGCACGACTATCACCCACACCTCCTCCATTTCACTTTCCTCCGGGACCAGAGGCCCAGGCCGGCAAGCCGAACCACAGGTCCAACACGCGGTTCGCAGATGGCAGGATCCACTTGGTTGAATCCGCAAGGGCGCGTTCGGCTGCATCCAGCCGCAGTCTCATGCGGGTTATGGCCGGGTTTACACGATAGGCGGCCCTCAAGCCGGCAAAAGCCAATGCCTTGCCACGCGCTTCGGCCATGGCTCTTGCCGCATCCTGCATGGCCTTTGATTTCAACCTGGCTCCCTCGCCCTTTGCACCTGCCAGCATTTTTATTCGCTTGGCGCGAGAGACCTCTATGCGAGTTGCCCTGTCTTCCAATGCGTCCGAAACAGACCTGAACGCATCGGCGGTGTCCGCATGGGGATGGGAATCCACAAGCAGGACACCCAGGAGATCAATCCCCAGATCCTGTTTGGCCAACAGGGCCTCGAGACGACGTTCGCAGTCCGATGAGAACTCATCCCGTCCCACGGAGACTATGCCATCGAACCTCTCTGCCCGAGCACTTTCTCTTACCGCCTCTTCGGCAAGAGACTGCAACAGGCCTCTTGGATCTGCGAGATCGAAATAATAGTGCCTCGTGTCCTTCACCCTGTAACGAACGGAAAAAGGAACCTCAACCAAAAGCTCGTCGGAGGTAAGAACCGTAGCGTTCTTGTGTTGCATGTCCAAGGCCCCAACAGCAGTGGGCTGAGTTTTCTTGCCATTGGCCCCTATGTGGAATCCAACCCGGATCTCCTGCAAGCGCTCAGTGGGAACCATGACAGAAGTCTCTACGGGCCATGGCCACTTGAGGTGTACACCTGGTTTCAGAGGTCCAGCCTCTATCCTTCCAAACCTCAGCACAAAGCCCTCATGACCCGGGCCCACAAGCACAAACGATGAACTCGTAAGAGCCATGAACAAGCCCAGGATCACGAGAAAAGTCAATCTCTTCACGGGAGCCTTTGCAAACCAGCGAGCAAGATCCTTC
>JALVPF010000012.1:3272-4743 GCA_027031935.1 Myxococcales bacterium
TAGCATATCCCATGGTCAATGAATCCAGGTGTTCGAACACCTCGGCAAGTCCGGTGCGCAAGCCTGTACGTAAAAGACTCACCAGCAGCATCACCGCCAGAATGGTTCCAAAAACGTAACTGATGAGGGAATATGAGGCCGCTTGCATACTGGTCCCTTGTGCCAAGGGGACCTGAACGTTCAGCAGGTTTATAATGGCCCCTGCGGCCACAGCGCAGGCTGAGACCACCACCACATACAGCAGCACGAATCGCCTGCCGAAAAACTTGAAAAGCAGAGACAATGTTCCCACGTTGGTGGCAGGTCCTACTAGCAAAAACACCAGGACCGCTCCTGGTGCAAGGCCCTTGGCCAAAAGAGCCATGGCAACAGGGGTGGATGCCACAGCACACATGTACAAAGGCAGTCCCGCAAGCAAGGCCAAGACCAAGGCCAACCATGGGCTCAGGCCCAGAAGCGAGTTGGGAGGAAGTATAGTGGTCACCACCGCGGAGAGCAAAATGCCCACCACGAGCCAAAAGGCCACATCGTCCAATATTTCCACGAAGCCATTCCTGAGGCTGAGCAGTAAAAATCCTGTCCACGAGCTGTATGAATCACCTATGGGTGTACCGGTCTGAGCACCGCTTTCTTTGGCTTGGGGCCAGTCAGGAGTTCGGCCCTTGTCCCAGAAGGCTATGAGGATGCCCGCCACGAGCGCTGTGATGGATGCGGTCAGTGGTCTGAGCCATGTAAACAGGGGACCGAGCAAGGCAAGGGAAATCAACACCGAGGCTATTCCCGTCTCAGGTGTGGAAATGAGAAAACTCATCAAGGCCGGACGTGGAACCCCGCTGCGGGAAAGAGCCAGCGAGACAGGCACCACACCACAGGAGCACACGGGAAGAGGCGCCCCCACGAGCACTCCTTTAAGAGACTGCACGGGAGTCGAACCAGCGAAAAACCTGGCCAGGTTGTATCGAGAGAAAAGAGTTTGCACCACCCCTGCCAGGCCAAAGCCCAACAGCATGTAGCCACCACCATGAAGGAAGATTTCCCAAAGGTTGGCGAGGAAGCTGCCGTTCGCATTCATGGCGTCAATCTACCAACAGGCGATCTATTGTCAACGAGTAACTGATTTCCCACCTCGCTTGCGATCTCTGTGGCTATGCTGAAGAATCTTTTTCGGTAAGGTGAGGCTTCGACGTGGTGAATCCACGACTGCGGACGATTCCTTGCATCTCCGTAACCTCACAAGCGATCTGGAAAATCTGATTCCAGGGGGTGGAAAATTTGGGGATTTGGTGTTTTACTAAAGCCGCAAGGTAAGATCATTACAGGCCCAATAGCGAATGGAGCTCTTTCCATTCTTCGTCAGTGCCTTCGAAGCCCCACTCCGAGACCTCCTTGTCCAGCGAGGTCTCGACCTCCTGAACAGAACCAGAACCCATACCGATCGCAACCTTCATGAACCTGGCATATAGGCCAGGGG
>JALVPF010000012.1:4759-7896 GCA_027031935.1 Myxococcales bacterium
CGATAAAGTTTGAGAAGGTCTTTCAAGGGGTAGGAACCGGAGATCGCAGTGGGCTCGAACATGCACTTTTGAGGCATCAAGGGGCATATGACCTTGTCCCTTGATTTGCCAAACTCGAAATACATGCTGCATTTTGGACAATAGTATCGACCTATGGCCCCAGGAAGAATCTCGATGAAATCCACTTCCATGGATAGTGCAAAGCCCAGATCCTCTGCCAAACGCTCCAGGCCGGCCTCAGAAACATCCTGCAACAATTTGCGGTCCGGCCAGACTGTATCTGGATCGAGAATCACGAATAGCATTTTGTCCTGCAGGTGACGCTGAGATATCTCACAACTAGAAAGAAAGATCAGAAAGCTTTTCAAAGTCTCTACGGGATTGTCCCTGTAATCCACTTTCCATTCGTTCAGTTCATCCAAGTACGCTGCGGCAAAATCCCGACCCAGTTCCCGGCGCTGATCTGCATTGGTGTCCGCTGAAAGTCTGGCCACCGCCCGCTGCGGAAATTTGGGATAAAAAAGTCCAAACCTCTCGAAGGCCACGGGGTTCGGTGGCTGAACCTTCTCGATGGGAATGGCGTTATTGATACACATTCCAGTCATGTACGGGCAGGTGGGCGTGCCCATGCGAAAAAACTTCTTACAGGTTGCACACCAGTAATGTCCTGAGGGCGATTCGAGTCCGTCAGGCAAAGCAGCTATTCGTTCCATTTTCTCTTTCATCGTCAGAGCCATAGCGCAAATCCTCCGTGTGGTATCAGCTCACTCTCTCAGGTTTTCTCTTTCACAGAGACCATAAGACAGATAGCATCAAGTGAGATTTAAAGTCCAACGATATCCTCTTTCCAGTCCTAATAGTGTTTTAGGGGGAAGATGAATTGCAGGTGGGTATATCCATGCGAAAAGACCATAAAGACAAAAAGCTGTTGACACTATCTCTCCAAAACCCCTAGTATGATGCCACTTTGAGGATAAGTTTTTATTATACGGATTTTTTTTGAGGATTCTGGCAAAAGTCCGAGTTTGGCCTTTTTATTAACTCCCCAAGGAGGAAAAAATGAAGAAGTTGGTTGGAACCCTTAGTGGCTTGGTGGCAATAACGGCGCTGGGACTGGTGCTCGCGCACTGTGGTGGCGGTGACGATGGCAAGGAATGCTCCACCACCGCTGACTGTGCGGCAAAGGGCGCAAATTTCTACTGCGATCCTACCGATGGAACATGCAAGTGCGCACCTTCATGCACAGGAAAATGCTGTGGTGATGACGGCTGCGGTGGCACCTGCGAGAACAATTGCCCTGCAGGACAGACCTGCAACGCAAACTCCTGCGCATGTGAAGCAGACAATACATGCACCGATGGCGATGCAAGATGTGATGGAAATGTGATTCAGACATGTGTCGCAGGCGCATGGGAAAACGGCACCGACTGTGCAACAAACAATCAAGTGTGCGTAAACGGTCAGTGTGAAGCCAGCGGCACTTGCACCGAGGGTGACAAACGCTGTAACGGCGACACCGTACAGACTTGTGATGCCAACAACACCTGGCAGGACGGAACCGACTGCTCGGCAAACGGCCAGGTATGTGTAGACGGCGCATGCGAAGCAAGTGGTTGCACGGCTGGAGATACCAGATGCAACGGCAACGTGGTCCAGAATTGCGTAGCCGGCACCTGGGAAGATGGCACGGATTGCACGACCGACAGCAAAGTTTGCAGCAATGGTGAGTGCGTGACAGGCGGGACCTGCACCCAGGGCGACACGCGCTGTGCAGGTACGACTGTGCAAACCTGCAGCGCCAACGGAACTTGGGACGACACCATGAATTGCGCCGATCAGGGTAAAAATTGCTCCAATGGCGCTTGTGTGGACATCGTAACCCAGGACGAATGCCCCAGCGGCCAGGACTGCACAGACGTCTCTGGTGGCGGATACATGGGTTGCACCGAGGGTGGCCAGATTCCTGCCGGACAGACTACTGGTTGCAGTGAAAACACCCCCTGCCCTGCAAACGAGACCTGCATGAACACCAATAACGGGACCGTTTGTGTAGCCAATTGCGGAACCTGTGACACTGATCTTCTATGTTCGGTGGTAGGATCCAATGGCACCAAGGGCTGCCTGGACCAAGGTGGTCACATCCCGGCAGGTGCACAAACGGGCTGTGCCCAAGACGGATGCACTGGAAACGCCACCTGCTGGTGCCTGAACCAGGAATGCACCGATAGCGTCTGTGTTGCCAACTGCACGGTGGACGGCCCTTGCACAAGCGGTGCAAGATGTGATGGTGATACAGTGATCTCTTGCGTAAACGGAACGTGGGCAGCTGGCGACGACTGTTCAGCAAACGATCAAGTGTGCTTCAACGGAGCATGCGCATCCAATGCCTTGTGCCCTGAAGGTCAAAGCTGTGATGTATTGGCTGGTGAATCCACCGGGTGCATGGAAAACGGAAACATCCCTGCAGGCAACCAGACCGGTTGCGGACAGAATTCTCGATGTACTGGCAATTTCTCTTGCTGGAGGACGGGAGAGACCGACACCATCTGTATTGAAAACTGCGGTATTTGCCCTGATCCCCAGGTATGTATCGACGTCACTGTTGGTGACGGCACAGGCACCTTCGCTTGCACAGCAGATGAAAGTGGAAACGTTCCTGCAGACGCTCAGACCGGCTGCCAGAGCGGCGGAGACTGCAATGGTAACGCTAGTTGCTGGTGCTTGGATGAAAGCTGCTCACAAACGGTCTGTCTGTTCAACTGCTCGTCACCACATTGATCTGATCTAGTATCAAACAGCAGTATTGAGTGGACAGCGGTCTTTTAGAGGGACGGAGGCATTTTTACACAACATTCATTCACTTGCCCATCTGCTTGCCATCAGTTTAGATGATTTCGGAGATTATCCCGGTCAGGGTCATCCATGAGGCCCGTTTTCACGCTTCGTCAGTGCCCATCTCGACGAAACCCGCCCTCTCATTCGAATCCTGAAGGCTCATTTCCCTTGTTTTGATGATTTTTTGCAGACCACGGCCTTCTTCCCGGTTTTTGTAACAGTCTTGTTCCCCACGGGGTATCAGTTGGCCTATGCTGGATCTTCCGGAGCAACTTCTTCTGGTGTCCCAGGCCCCTATGTGC
>JALVPF010000013.1 GCA_027031935.1 Myxococcales bacterium
CGTACGAGGTATCGAGGGCACTTGCATCCTGTGAAGGAGTACTGCTTCTCATAGATGCAGCCCAGGGCGTTGAAGCACAAACCCTGGCCCATCTGTACTCTGCTCTCGAGCACGATCTGGCCATTGTGCCTGTGATCAACAAGATCGATCTTCCTTCTGCAGATGTAGACCGTGTAAAGGAGCAGATCGATCGCGACCTGGGTCTGGATCCCGAAGAGGCGGTCCTTTGCTCCGCCAAGACAGGCGAGGGCGTGGATGACGTGATGCAAGCCATCATAGAAAAAATCCCTGCCCCGAAAATTTCAAACGAAAAACCCCTCTCCGCATTGGTTTTTGACGCACATTATGATCCTTTTAGAGGGACCATAGTATCGTTCAGAGTCTTTACGGGTCGCTTGCGAAGCCCCGAGACCATTAGATTCATGATCAACGACGCCACATACAAAACAGAAGAGATAGGCAAGTTCAAGCTGGGCCGCCAAGCCACAAAGGAGCTTTCTTCAGGTGACGTGGGCTACGTCATCGCCGGAATAAAAACCGTATCTGACGTAAGTATAGGCGACACCATCACCTCTGACGAAAACCCGGCAACTGAGCCACTTCCCGGGTTCAAGGAAGTCAAACCGGTGGTTTTTTCTTCTTTGTATCCCATCGCCTCGGACGATTACCCTGCCCTTGCAGACGCCCTTGAAAAATACAAGCTCAACGATGCAGCCTTGGTTTATCAGAAAGACTCCTCGGTGGCTCTTGGACAGGGATTCAGGTGTGGGTTTTTAGGCTTGTTGCATCTCGAGATAGTGCAGGAGAGGCTGGAAAGAGAGTTCAACCAATCCCTCATCCTGACCATGCCCTCGGTGCGCTACCGCTTCTTGCTCAAGGATGGCCAGGAGATAGAGGTGGACAACCCGGCCTACTTTCCTGACCCGGGCAATATAGACGCCTCCTTCGAACCCTTCATTCGAACTACCATCATGATCCCGGAAAAGTACATGGGCGCCGTGATGAAGCTCTGTCTGGACCGACGGGGAGAAAACTCGACCTTTACCTATCCCACACCGGGAAGGATAGAGATTCATTTCGACCTGCCGCTGGCAGAGGTGATCTTCGACTTCTATGACAAGCTAAAGAGTGTCACCCAGGGTTATGGTTCGTTTGACTACGAGATGATCGGTTACCACGAATCCGACCTCATAAAACTGGACATCCTGGTGAATGGCGAACCGGTTGACGCCCTGGCTACCATGGTACACAGAGAAAGAGCCCGGCAGCGGGCCTTGCAGATTGTCCAGAGACTAAAAGAAGAAATTCCCCGACACATGTTCAAGATCGCCTTACAGGGAGCCATTGGTTCTACCATCGTCGCCCGCACCAATATTTCACCCTTCCGAAAGGACGTCACGGCAAAGTGCTACGGTGGAGACATAAGCAGAAAACGCAAGCTCTTGGAAAAACAAAAGAAAGGCAAGAAACGAATGAAGCAGGTGGGGCAGGTGAATATCCCCCAGAGCGCATTCGTTGCCGTACTGAAAACGGATAAAGAATGACAACCCTCCCGGGTCTGTACCTGCATATTCCTTTCTGTATCAGCAAATGTCCCTACTGCGATTTCTTTTCTGTAACCACGGATCATGGAGCCCGGGAAATGATCTCGGCCATGAAAATGGAAATTTCCCGCCTTGCTCCATCCATGGGACCTTTTGACACCATTTACGTGGGAGGAGGAACCCCCAGCTCGCTGAGCCCCGAACTACTGACATCCATATTGTCTGAAGCCAAGAAATACCTGGCAGCAAGCCATGACTGGGAGATCACGGTAGAACTCAACCCGGCAGATATTAACGATAGCCTGCTTCAGACACTTCAACAGGCTGGAGTCAACAGGTTGAGTCTTGGAGTGCAGTCCTTTGATGATAAAAACCTCAAAACCCTTGGCCGCAGACATGACAGTGCTCAGGCACTGCAGGCCATAGATGCCATCAGGGACAAGGGATTTGCTTCGCTGGGAGTGGATCTCATTTACGGTCTTCCGGGGTGTCCGCAGGAGACATGGACAAGGGATCTCAGGCAAGCCCTGGCCAAGAGTCCTGAACACATCTCGTGTTACGCCCTTACCATAGCCCCCAACACTCCATTTGGAAGAGACAAGACCCTCGGATTGAGACGGTTTCCCGATGACGGTTCATTGGCGAAGATTTTCATGAAGACATCCGAGGCCATTACAGATGCTGGCTACATTCATTACGAGGTCAGCAACTTCGCACTGGGTGAAAAAAACATTTCTCACCACAACAGCAAGTACTGGCAACGTTCGCCTTACCTTGGCATAGGGCCGTCAGCCCACTCCTTTGACTCCAAACGACGCTGGTGGAACATTCGTGACGTGGACATGTACTGCCGACAGGTGCGACAGACCGGAAGCGCTGTGATGGGAGATGAATATATTACACCCCAGCAGGCCTTCACCGAAGAAGTGGCCCTGGGCATGAGGACATCCATGGGCATGGAAATCGACAAGCTTTTGTCCCACGGCGTAAAGCCGGAAACATTACGGAGCATGGAGAGA
>JALVPF010000014.1 GCA_027031935.1 Myxococcales bacterium
CCTAAAGTTCTATAAGCTTGTTGCAGTGCTCCCATGTCCTCGAAGGGGATGAGCAAGGATGGATTTTTTTCCTTTGCCAGCTCAAAGTATTTGAGAATTCGCGTGTTGTCGCGAAGATGGATGCTGGCAAACAGGAGCTTTTCCAGCACTGTCTGTAAGTAGCTGGTACTTATGTCGAAGCCTTCCCAAAGGGCTTCCAGGTTTTTCAGTGTCTCTTGGTGGTCTTTTTGTTCGGCGGCAGCAATACCCCTGTGGTAGAGCTCGTCAGGGGTGGGGCGAATCTTGTTTTTGACTTTTTCACTTTCTGCGATTTCAAAGTTGGTTGAAGTGCCCACAATCATGGCTCCAGGGTAGACCAATGAGCGTAGCCTTGGAGGGGCAAACTGGTATGAGCCTGGATTTATGGCCACCAGTACATAGCTTATTTTCATGTTCCAGTTGATGCTTCCCAGATACATGGCGATATTGTGTCCAGTCTGAACCATGTGAGTGATGGGTCCACGTTGAGAACCGGCCAACAACCGAAAGCCTGGGGGTATCCTGTCAAGCACCACCGCATGGTCCAGGGGATCGGCAAAATCTTTACTAATGGATATGGTGACCTTGAGTTTTTTACCCCTTCCAATGACAGGGATATCGTTGAACCACTTCTTTGTTGCTTCAACCACTGAAAAGCCGTCTGCTATGGGCGTGCCTTTATACTCCTGCGGTACAGGCTCCAGATGTCTTGAAATGCGGATGGCTTGCTTCTTGTCTTTATCTGTTTTGGGTGCAGAGTCCATGTATGCAGTCAGTGTCGCCCTGAACCAGATGGAGCCCATGGACTTGGATTTGATCTCGATCTTGTTTTTTCCCTTCATGAGAAGATCTGGAGGAATTTCCAGGTGAGCAATGGAGGTGCCACCTGTGGTCTTTATCTCCCCTGCTTGTTTGCCATTGACCAATATCGTCACCCTTGATGGCAGGCCCCTGTTGCTCTCTGATTCAACAGCAGCAATGAAGGAAAGGGTAGCCTCTGCCGAGCCGGGTGAACACAATTGGAGCACAGAGGTGTCACGCAGCCAGGTGCGCGCTTTTTGGGCGTTGAGATCCTGAATGTGCAGCCTGGCCAGCAACTCCATGGCCCTCATTCTGGCGCTGTATGTCGTATAGACCATCTCCTGCCAGTTGTACTCGTGAATTACAGCATCGGCCAAAAGGCGACTGGCCTGTATGGATTTGGCGACTTGTCTTGCCTGGTTCGGACGTTTGAGCTTGAGCCACGCAAGACCCAACAATGCCTTGGCCTCCAAGGGCAGGGAGGCTCTTAGTCTGTGAAGTCTTTGAAGAACCACGTCTGGTACACGTTCGAGGCCAAGGTGCACCAGGGCATAAACGATGCGGGCTCTGTTTGTGAGATCATCTGAAGGAAGAGAGGAAAGCTTCGACTCCAACCAATGTTGTGCAGATTCCACTGAATTTTTCGGATAAACCCACCCGAGTTTGCCTGCCATGGGTTTTGCGAGGGACAAGGCACGAATGGCATCACAGGTGGGTGATATGCTGGAGGTGTTTGACCCGCGGCTCCATCCCCAGCCGCCATCGGTTTTTTGTATTGCTTGTATGTGCAAAAGGCTGGAACGAAACCTTTGACGAGCCAGATCGATCATTGTCGCATCACCTTTGGTCTCGACAAGTTTGGTAATTTGATATGCCACCAGTGCGTTTGCCGGGTCATCACCGAAAAGCAATCCCTCCATATTGTCGCCCAGGAAAAATCGTCCAGGCTGATCTGATATTTCTATCTTGAGACCTGTTGGGACAGCACTTTGTTTTATTTCAAGAGTCCGCGATGCCTTGTTCTGCGTCCATCCTTCTGCCAAGCTGTTTATTTCGAATCCCCTTGGCCTTACAGGTACTTTCTTCACGACCATGTCCGATTTGTCATTCATTTTTGCTTGCAACCTGAAGACCTGTTCCTTTGCAGTTTTTGAGATGGATACAGGGGGGAAGAGATACTCTGCCACGGTGCCCGGTTCCACGCGGACCTTGGCGATAATGGACTTGTTCATGCCGGTCAGTTCCAGCCTTGTGGTCGCTGGGGCTTTGGAGTAATTGAACACTTGGGCCAGGGGCTGGACCTTGTCGCCAGCCTCCACTTCTGCAGGGATGATGAGCTTTGTAAAAAACGATTTGGAGGTGCTCACCTCGTAGAACTTCCTGCCCAGGAGGGTATTTTTTGTGGCAGCCGTGGCCGCCACTCTCCATGTGGTGATCGAGTCGGGGAGTCTGAATCTCAAGGTCGCAACACCATCCGGACCAGTGCTGACGTCATAGCGAAACACTGCGGTCTCGTCAAAATTGCGACGCCACAGGGCAGCCCTGCCTCCCCTGACCTCTGTTTTGCCCATCGTTATTTTGGGTGAAGCACCAACCCTTCCTGCCAATCCTCCACCACCTGAACCGCTTCCAGACATGCCTATTCCTCCATATCCCATCTCTTCTCCTACAAGATTGCCGAATGTCTGGACTCCATCGCGAGTCATATCTTTTCTTTGGCTCTTCAAGGCAGCCATGGCAGCAGACCCCTCGGTTTGCCTCACCTGTGCTTTCTGTATGGGAAGGCCATAGGCCTGAGGAAACCTTATACTTGCAGATGATAGGGTGTCGAAGGTCCCTATATGGGTACTGTAAAAAGATGAAAGCAGGGCAGGGAGGTGCTCTGGGTATTCTTTGAGGAGCATGGAGTCGATGACGGAAATGAGCAGCCTGGCATCAGCAGGTTTTCCTGCTGCATCACGTGCGATGACGGTCAGGCTTACTTCCTCGCCTGGTTCGTACTGTTTTTTATCAGAGCGTATCTTCAACGACAGCTTGCGATCTATGGATACATAGCGCGACGTGGTGTATAGCTCATGTCCGTCCATGCATGCAGCTGCAAGACTGAATTCCGGTGCCAGGTCTTCGTCCATGGAAATGGACAGCAGATTTTTCCCCTTGTGTACCAACAGGGTTTTGTGGCAACGGATCTTGTCATTTTCGCAGGTCAGTAAAACCAGGGCCTTGTCCAGGCGAGAGTATACCTCGATTTTCATGGGCGCGCTCAGCACTTGCTTGGCGTCATGCAACTTGAGCCAGATTCCTGGTTCTTTCTCTCCAAGGACTTTTATCGCTGACTCGGAAACAATGGGGTTGCCCAGGTCATCTTTCGCTGTTGCACGCAGAATCACATTTCCTGGTCTGGATATGCTGAGCTTGATGGAAGCCTTGCCTGATTCATCCATGTGTACTTTTCTCGACCAGAGTTCCACCTCGCCTCTTTGGTCCAAGGGACGCTGAAAAAGAGCCTTGAGGTTTGCATCTGCGCTTACTGCTTTGTTGTCCAGGCTGCTGGTGCTTAGATCGAGTGTAAACTCCTGGCCTGCAAATATGGTTTTTTCGTGTGTCTGCATGCGCAAGGAAAACCTGCTTGTTGCTACAAACACATTTGCCGTGGCCGTTTGGCCGCTATGGACAAGAATTGCTCTCACTTCTGCCCCGGAAGAGGTGGAAAAATCCTTGCTGGGAAAATTGAAATGTATTTTGCCGTTTTTGTCGGTGGTGGCGTTTATGACTTTTTCGCTCCCTCCCACGCTACAGACCACCACCTTCCCTACTGCCGGAGCACCATGAGCGTGCAACACGCTTACCTGGCCCGTGATGTCTTCACCCCTCATGAGCACCTGGTGGTCCAGGTCTATTTTCATGTCGTATTCAAGGGGGACGTGCCTGATCACATGAAAGGAATTGGAATAGACCTGTCCCTGCTTTTCCACGTGGATGGAATAGTAATATGCTCCCTGGCGTGCAGCATCATCCAGATGAAAAGATTTATGAAAGGTTCCATATTTATCCAGTGACAACTTGTAAGAGCCAATGCTATATCCGCCAGGTTCGGCGATCTCCAGGGTGACGAACTGTTTGCTGGAAAAACCGAGGTGGCCGTCTGCGCTTTTTCTGTAGATTCCAGCGATGTTCACCGTGTCCCCGGGATTATAGACAGGTCTGCCTGAAAAGGCATATACCAGGTGAGTAACCTGGCTGCTGATCGCACCTTCTTCCAACATGTCACCTGTCCAGGCAACATCATCAGCCTTGCTCGCAAAGGCAAAGATTCTGTTCTCAGGCAATTGCTTTTTGAAATACTTGTTCCAGATTCCATCGTTGTCCGTGGTGCCATGGGCTATGATTTTCTTGCCGTCAGTCAGGATGACTTTCGCTCCTGGCATTGGCTTCAGTCGTCTTCTGTCCTGGGCGAAGATCAGAAGTTGTCCTTCGCCCTGTTTTACAATAAGCCCAAGGTCGCTGATGCGAACCGCTGTTGTGGCTTGAAGATCGTCAGCGACCAGATTCAGGAGATACACCCCCGGACGAGTAAAAGGCAGCTTGACCTCCTGTTCGATGGGTTTGTATTTTTTGTAGCCCTTTACCTGGACTTTCCATGTCTTGTCCGGCTCACACAAGGCGATGTCCACGGAAGTCAGATCGTTCATGTCGAGACGATCCCTGAAAAAATCTTCGGCTTTGATCCTGTATGCCCTGATGGTTACCTGCTCGATGTTTTTGACATTCCAGGTGATATATGCCTTCTGGTTGGTCCTGAAGTTCTCCGGGGCTTGTACGATCAGTCTTCGTTCTGAAAGTTCGGCCAGTGCTGCATGGGCCACCTGTTTCACCCTTGAAAAGGGGTTTTTGGGACCTGCTGCTTTTTCCAGCAGCTGGTGACCTTTATGATATTGACCTTTTTGTTCTATGAGAATTTTGGCCATGGTGACCAGGCCATCCCAGCCTTTTTCCGTGTTGGCGAATTTGCTCGTAAGAAGTCCTAACACCGCAAGCGCAGAGTCTGTTTTTTTTGACTTCATATAGTTCTCAACAGCCTTTTCCAGTGCCTCAGGAGTCCGTTCGGAAGACGGGTGTAACTCGGCAAAATTTGAAAAGGCTTTTGCTGCCAAGACCCACTGTTTTTTGGACATGGCTTGCTCGCCCATCTGCCAATGGGCGTTGATAATGGCATTTGTGGCACTGGGCCAGTATTTGTGGTTGGGGTGTTTGTGAAGATAAAGCTCATATGCCTGTGCTGCCTGCTTGTATTTACCTTGCCTGAAGAGATTCTGAGCCAGGAGGAATCTGGCCTCGGCCATGAGGTCTTCTGGACCACCTTGTGATATAAGCTTTCGGAGTTCTTTTTCAGCCAAAGCGGTCCAACTGAGTTCATTCATGGGAGCCGTTGCCAACTGAAGCCTCGCCTTGTCGTGATTGGGATGATTCGGGAATCGGTTGATGAACTCTCTTAAAGCATCCATACCTCTGAGGAGATCTTCCGACGAAGAAGGATTCGGAAAGCCAAAAGTTCTGGTCATCAACCAGGCAAGCTGCGCTGCTGTGGCTTTGTTCGAAATTTTTTTGCCGATCTTGCAAAGCAGATTTCTAGCCTTGTTCATTCTATTGGCCTTGATGAGACTTTTTGCGGCTTTCAGGCTTATTTGAACGTGGCCCGGATAGTCTTTGTATTTGTCCTGTTCCAGGTATTGAAGGTAGTGATTTGCCGCCCTCGATGGCTGGTTTTGTTTTGTCATGGCCTTTCCTGCCTTTAGCCAGAGTCGCAGGGTCATATCTTTTGGCAGTTGCATGCTCAGCGCTCTGCGGTAAAACTGCTCTGCGCTTGAGGGCTTGGCTTGCTTCTGGGGGTCCATTGGATCCATGGCCTCATCACCAAGCCTTTCAAAGCGCAGCGCAACAAACTCCGTAAACTGTGCAGATGAAAGGTAAGAAAGACCTTGGTTGAACTCCGATTCAGCTTCCTGAAATTTGCCCTGCCTGGCAAGACATTGGGAGAGACCAAACCTAGCACCGGTGGCTATGAAATGATCAGGGCTTTTTACAAGTTGAGAGTAGACTCTTCTGGCTTTTTCCACTTTGCCTGCTTCCAGCAAGGCCCTGGCCTTCAGAAAAGCAGCCTTGTTGGCCAGGGCCCTGTTTTTCCGGCCCAGCATATCCAGAATGGAAGATGCATCACTGGAGTCCAGGTCAGCCATGGACATCAAGGCCTCCAGGAAAGGGTTAGTCTGAGTCCTGGCATGGACAGCAGTAGTGGCCCAAGATATGAACAAGGTACACGAAATCAACACAAGGCGTCCCATGGAGACCTCCATAGTTCTTCGGTGTTAAGGATAGTTGACGGAGAATCGTAGCATTTTTTCCGCCTGTTTTCATTTTGTGATTTTACATGGCTTCGACAAGAAAGAGACATGAAGAGTTCCAACAGTGACTGAAAGTATTGTGCGCAGGTCTTCATGGAATAGTCCTTCTCTTCAGAATTTTTCAGAGATTAAACATCTCCGCATGGCAGACAGGGTGAGATTGACATAAGATTCTTGTAAAAATTTGTTCACTTTTATGATCCATGGGATCGAATGGGTGCCAGAGGGCAAATGACAGGAGGGCCCTGGAGAGATGCATTCCGCTGTATTTTGTATCCTTTGGACTACAAAAAGCCGAAAGTTTGGCTACATGTATAATCGCCTATAATGACAGGATAATTTTTTAAAGGCTTCCATGGGATATAAGACTACTGTATTGTAGAAGATGCAATGCTGCATTGTGTCAATTCGGAAAGTCACCTTTTTTCAATGCATTATGATTTTTTCGTTGATGTTTGGATATGGCATGCTTTGTGCTTATAGGGACTGCAGTTGGAAATTGACACGTGAGTCAAACACTGGCTGGAGGTTGTTGCCATGAAAAAAATAATCGGTTTTATCATGTTATCCACGCTGTTTGGCGTAACTGCCTGCTCTGGGGACCTGACTGAATCCGCTGATGACGTCAACCCCTTTTTGGAGACATACGATGGTAAGGCTGATACTGGTTATCTGAATCTCAGGGGTGTTGAGGTGGAGGTAACCCTGGAGGCTGACATTCAGGCCTCATCATGGCGAATCGATGATGCTCCTCCCGAGCTGGCTCAGTTCGCAGTGACCTATCTGCGAAAAAAGAAGAAGTTTTATCTGGAGATTCTTGCAGAGGACGCCACGTCTCCTGACAGGGTTGAGTGGCTGGTGGACGGACAGTGGCTGGATGCGCAGGCTGCTGCGAACATTCCTTCTGATCAGAAGACACATTTTCGCATGAGGGGCGCAAACGCGGTGGTCATGGGAAGTTCGGTAGACGATGTGCAGGCCGGGCAGGTATTCCAGGCGCCGGTCCCCACTACTCCATACAGTCTAAAGGACGAGCTGGGTGAAAAATGTGCATCACACAACTCTCACCTGGGGCTTAGCAATTCAATTTACTGGTACCTGTGGGATCCTGACAAGAGTAGCTGTCCTGATTCCATAAAGCAGACCATGACCCTTACCATAGAGCGGGTTCTTCCCAACAACCCGGCATCCTATCCCGAGTACGACAAGCTGTGGGAAGACCAACTGCTGACCGTGGTGGTGCTTTTCGGCAAGCTGGACGATGATGAAGACATCCACGACGATGCCAACTGGCATAATGCAGACAAGTTCTGCAAGTGGCTCGAGGAGGCTGGATTTTCCGAGGTGCCCAATGCTCCCCTGGGCAGGCGATTTGAGCATCATGCCGGAGAATTGACCGAGCAGGTTGACGTCTACTACCCGGATGCCTTTCATTCCGTGGCAGACCACATGAGGATGCACAACTGGCAAAAAGCAGTAAGTGAACATGAAGTCGTCATGTATAACGGTCACAGCGTGTTGGGCACGGGGTATGCCTTCGAGCAGGTTCACTATCCTGATTTCTACCAGATCTTCCAGGTGGCATCATGCCTGTCATACGAGTACTATGTTCGCCCGGTTCTC
>JALVPF010000015.1 GCA_027031935.1 Myxococcales bacterium
GCACAATATGAGCGTGCAAGGCAGGCCTGTGCCTGCCTGGTGGCCCATGATGGGCTGATAAGTGTTCAATTCGAAGATTTTCCGCAGACCTTTGAGAAAAAATCCCAGATCCACACGGACCAAAAAGAAAAATCCGGCTTGAATAAGGGTATTGGGCTAGATCCGGCCTGACCGACGAAGCAAGATCGCAAGATTTGTGGCTACAGGGGCGAGGGGGACGAAAAAGTTCTTGGACCAGGCCAGGCTGGACCTCCGTCCCTGCCTGGCTTTGCCTATATGTTGACCAAGAGGGGCTTGCGAGATAGCATCTTCCTTATGCCGCTCAGACCCCATGAATCAATAGAAAATTCTCTGTTGACCAACCTAAAGCATCTTTTGGGAGCACAATATGTGAGTCTCAGTGAACCAAGCCTGATCGCATATTCGAGGGATATGTGGCCCCGAAGTCTACTCCGCCAACGACTTGGAGCCGTGGGCAAGGCTCCTTCGCTGGTGGTCTGGCCTGCTGATACCCAAGAGGTGGCTGAAGTGCTTCGCCTCGCAAATAAACAAAAGGTGCCAGTGATTCCTTTTGGCGCAGGCTCTGGTGTATGCGGTGGCACGCTGCCCGTTCATGGTGGAATAGTCATGGACCTGAAACGCATGAATGCGATTTGCTCCATCTCCGAAGACGACCATCTTCTGGACGTGCAGGCAGGCATGCTGGGCGAGGTTCTGGAGCGGGAACTGAACAGACGCGGATGGACACTGGGCCACTTTCCTTCATCCATATATTGCTCTACTGTGGGGGGATGGCTTGCTGGCAGATCTGCAGGACAGTGTTCTTCACTGTACGGAAAAATCGAGGACATGTGCAGATCTCTCACTTGGGTGGATTCCCAGGGGGGAATTCACGAGACATCGCTTCATGAACGGAGTACATCGGCCTGGTCCTTGGATCCGCTCATCCTTGGTTCCGAGGGCACGCTTGGCGTGATCACATCTGCAAGACTGGTGCTTCGTCCTTTGCCTCAACATCGCTGGTATGGAGCTTACAGGTTCTCGTCCATCGAAGATGGCACCAGGGCCATGAGGCTGTTGCTGAGGGCTGGCCTCAGACCGTCGGTGTTGCGGCTGTATGATGAGTTCGACACCCTTATCGCAAAGACCGGCTCCACCGCAGACCTGCCTGAACAGCAGGTCAAGGATAGCCTGATGTCGGATCTTCTGGGCACTTTGAACAAACCGCTGCGCTTGGCTTTCAAAGGTTCAATAAAACGCGTTTTACAGGCTCCCAGGTTGCTAAACACTATTGCCGATGTTTTGCCTAACGGATGTCTCATGGTGCTCGTACACGAGGGCAAAAGGCACCATATGAGTCTTGTTGGAGAACTGAGCGATGAGATTTGTCGGGCAGAGGGCGCTAGTCCTCTGGGCGAATCACCTGCCAGGTATTGGTGGGAGCATCGCTACGGAATATCTTACAAACAGTCGACTATCTTTTCTGCCGGTGGTTTTGTCGACACCATGGAGGTCAGCTGCACCTGGGACAGGCTTTCGGACTTATACCATTCGGTCAAGACATCTCTAAAGGGCCTCGCATTCACCATGGCTCACTTTTCGCATGCTTATAGAGATGGCTGCTCCATTTATTTTACTTTTGCAGGGGCAGCGAAGGATGATGTGCGGGCCCTGGACCTATATGACAGGATCTGGAATGCCGCCCAGAAAGCTGTCTTCGAGGTGGGAGCTTCGGTCAGTCACCATCATGGCGTTGGACTGAGCAAAGCAAAATTCCTGGTTCGCCAACTTGGCAAGGCACAGTACATGATGGATGCTGCCAAGGAGGTTTTCGACCCTCAAGGGCTGCTAAATCCTGGCAAGTTGGGCCAGAACAATGGTTCAGTAGGCGTAGGCTTGTCGGGCGATCAGGAGCAAATGGAAGCAGGTGAAGTCCTCCATAACCTGGAGAGGGACCTGGGGCATGGTAAGGTACTAGCCCGAAGCGAGGTTGCATCTCTGCCCATGCCCGTGGCTGTAGTAAAACCGGAAAATACCGGGGACGTGCAAACATGCCTGAAGGTCGCGAGAAATTCTGGAACAAAGGTGGTAGTACGCGGTCATGGCACTCGGATTACGAGCTCTCTGCCTGTGGAAATGCCAGGTGACTGTCTTTTGCTGGATACATCTTCTTTGACAGGAATAGAGGAGTTGAACACCGATTCTCTTTGGGTCCGGGTCAAGGCAGGGACAGCCCTTACGGACTTGGTCGAACAAACCATGAAAGTTGGCTGCAGGCCTGTGGGCATTGCTGAAGACTGCCATGGGACCGTAGGTGGGTGGCTTTCTGAAAATTCAAAAATTCCGGATGCAATCTTGGGCATCAGCCAACCTGCCACAAATTCCATACAAGCGGTGCTTGCCTCCGGCCTGGTGGTGAAATCAGTCCAGACCCCACGGTCTGCTGTGGGCCCTGACCTTTTCAGCTTGCTTTCCGGAACCTCGGGCGCGTTTGGAGTGGTGACATGCGCAAGCCTCAAGCTGGAACCTTTGCCCGAGGTCTCAATCGTGCTGTCAGCAA
>JALVPF010000016.1:0-2373 GCA_027031935.1 Myxococcales bacterium
AAAGAAAAAAAAGTTTTCCACAGTTGTGGAAAAAATGGCGAATTCTATGAAAGAACTCTGGTTATCGGTCCTTGCTGCATTGGAAAAACGTGTCAGTAATCAGAACTATAAAACCTGGTTCCAGCCACTAAAATTCTTGGAAAATGATGACGAGAAAGTCTATCTGGGCGTTCCGGATCGTTTTACAAGGGACTGGATAAAAGATCATGGCCTGAAGGATATAATACAGGAAGAGTTTTCTTCTTTGGCAGCAAAGGATGTGATAGTCCAACTGAGAATAATAGACATGCCGGAGCGAGCTGCTGAAATAGAAGCCATGCACTCTTCCGAAGATGAGTATGCCAAGACCCTTGATTCCGGTGAGTTGAGCGCAAAAGAAGCGGCAAAGGAACAGGGACTCAATCCAAGGTATACATTTGAACAATTTGTGGTTGGTTCTTCCAATCAACTGGCTCACGCTGCTTCAATGAATGTGGCTGAAAATCCTGCCACTGCTTACAATCCTCTTTTTCTATATGGTGGCGCCGGCCTTGGAAAAACGCACCTGCTAAACGCAATTGGTCATAGAGTACTCAAGGACCATAGAAAGTTCAGGATAATCTACATCTCCACAGAAACTTTCATGAACGAGTTTATCCTGTCCATCAGGACAGCAGGAACAGATGAATTTCGTAACAAGTACAGGGCAAACTGTGATCTCCTCTTGATCGATGATATTCAGTTCATCTCTGGCAAAACGAGAACCCAGGAAGAATTTTTCCATACTTTCAATACCTTGTTTGAATCCTACAAGCAGATTGTCATTACCTCTGACAGAAACCCCCAGGAGATCCCAGAGTTGGAAGACAGGTTGAAGACAAGATTCCAATGGGGACTCATCGCTGATATACAACCACCTGAGATAGAAACAAGAATTGCCATACTTCAGAAAAAAGCAGAGAGCGAAGGACTGGATATTCCGGATGATGTAGCTCTCTTTGTTGCCTCGTCGGTGAAGTCCAGTATAAGAGAAATAGAGGGATCTCTCAAACGTCTCGGTGCCATGTCATCCATGCTCGGAGTCCCCATAACCCTTGATTTTGCAAAAGAAGAACTCAAAGAGATAATCTCGTCCGGACCACAAATTTCCATAGATGATATTCAGAAGGTGGTATGTTCTTTTTTCAACATAAAAATTTCTGATTTGAAAGGTAAAAGAAGGCACCGATCCATATCCAGGCCAAGACAGATTGCCATGTACCTCTGTAGAACTTACCTAAAGTCAACCTTCCCGGAAATAGGTTCAAAGTTCAACAAGGATCACTCGACTGCCATCAGTGCAGTTCAACAGGTGAGCAAGCTCATTGAAAAAGACAAATCAGTAAAGGAATCCATAGAAGCGATAAAAAGGCAGTTATCGATTTGAAGATAGTGAACTCTGGTAAAACATGTGGAAAGGTTGATACTAAGCCTGTGGAAAAAAAGTTAATAAAAATGAAATCAGCTTATAAACATTATTCAAACAGGTTATCAACGTGAAAATGTTATCTCTTTTTTCTTTTTTTTTGTGAGCTTGTGTCATAAAACCAGTATCTAACAGGTCCTATTATTACTTCTTGGTTTCTTTAAATAAGGATTTAAAAAAACCATTAGACAAAAGCTGCAGATCGAAGACCGAACGACAATGAGGTGAGGCCATGGAATTCAGTATCGACACAGAGGAACTGACCAGGGGCTTGTATCGTGCTCAGGGTATCGTGGAAAAAAAGACAGCCATGCCCATTCTTTCAAATGTTCTTATTGACGCTTTAAAAGATGGTAAGGTGGTGGTTTCCGCAACCGATCTTGAAGTTGGAGTAAGCGGTGAACATAAAGCAGATGTCTCAGACCCTGGTTCTATCACCATCAGCGCCAGGCATTTTTATGACATAGTTCGATCATTGCCTAAGGGCAAGGTGATGGTTAAAAAAATGGACAATCAGTGGGCGATGATCTCATCCAAGGTGGACGGAAGAAAAATCGAATACAAGATGAAAGGCATGCCTTTCGACGAGTTCCAGAATCTTCCTGACACCAGTGGTGCAAAGCTTTTCAAAGTCGATCCTGTTGTTCTCAAGAGCATGATAGAAAAAACCAGTTATGCAATTTCCAACGATGAGACTCGTTACAATCTCAATGGTGCTTACCTGGAATCTCTGGAAAATGGAGAGTTCAGAATGGTGGCTACCGATGGCCACAGGCTTTCCATGTTCGATTCAAAGTTGGCTAAAGGGTCAGATGGTTTTTCTTCAGATTCGGGTGTAATAGTTCCACGTAAGGGATTGTTGGAAATCAAAAGGTTACTCGACGATGTGGAAAAAGAATGCAGCATGGGACTCGATGGAAGTAATCTCA
>JALVPF010000016.1:2383-21519 GCA_027031935.1 Myxococcales bacterium
GAATAAGAATAATAATGGAAAAGAACATCTTGAAGATTACCACCTCTAATCCGGACCTCGGAGAGGCGGTAGAAGAGTTGGAGATTGAATCAGATGCTGAGATAACCATTGGATTCAACACCAAGTATGTTCTCGATGCACTCTCTTCCATCAGCACAGAAAATGTGATCATATCTTTTGAAGACGATCTTTCACCATGTGTGATAAAGCCAACTTCTGATGAAAAATATACCTGCGTGGTCATGCCCATGAGAATCTGATTTCCATTTAAAAGTGCAGATCAACTCCATTCAACTTGATTCATTCAGAAATCTCAAAAATCAGAAAATAGATCTCTGTCCAGGGATGAATCTGTTTATTGGAAACAATGGGCAGGGAAAGACAAACATTCTCGAAGCGGTTCACATGCTTTCGAGCCTGAGATCTTTCAGAAATTCAAAAATTTCTGAAATGATCAGCCATGGAAAAACAAAAGCTTATCTAGGTGCAGAAATAGAGGAAATTGGTCTGAACCTGGAAAGGAGCACCTGCCAACAGACGTCGTTTCATGGACAAATCCTGCTTTCTTTTCGAAAGAGATCATCTGGAGTCAATAAGAAATTTCAAGCTATCTCTCAAGGCAAGAAACAAGATTTTGTCTTCCGGAGAATTTATAGACGATCATATCTTGGACAGCTTCAGCATGACTTTTTCAAAATGGGGATGGTTGGTCAGCAGAAACAGGAAAAAACTGGTAGGGCAACTTCAAGAAACTTTTTCTGAAATAATAGAGGAACTTTCTGGTGGGCAACTTTCAGGAAATCTGGAATTTGTCTGTGGCTGGAAAAATGGACCTGGACAAAGTTCTGATCATCTTTTTGAAAAATTAAAAGAAAATAATGAAAGAGACAGGTTTAGAAAAAGCACATCCATAGGACCACAGCTGGATGATTTCGATGTCCTTCTTCATGGCAAGAAGGCTAGAAAATTTGCATCGCAGGGTCAGCAGCGTTCATGTGCAGTAGCGCTGTTGTTATCCGTCGTGAAACTTCTTACCGAATCCGGAATGAAGCAGCCAATAATTCTCATGGATGATGTATCCAGCGAACTTGACGCGAACGTAAGAATGAGACTTTTTGATATTGTAACGAGGCAGGATGGTCAGACTATCATAACAACTACAGAAGAGACACTTATTGATGATCTCGTCCCGCAGAGGGTATTCAGAGTTGAAAATGGAATTGTCAGGGTAGAGTCATGAGCTCTTATGACTGGCTGGTCGTAGGTTCATATATTCTGGTTTCCGTCTTTATAGGCCTGTTTTTTTCAAAAAGAGCAGGACGAAATCTCGATGAATATTTTTTGTCCGGAAGAAGCCTTCCATGGTGGATTCTTGGATCTTCCATGGTGGCTACCACCTTTGCATCAGACACTCCCCTTGCCATCACCGAGTATGTGAGACAGGAAGGAATATGGAGAAACTGGTTTTGGTGGACTCTGGCCATAAGTCATGTGTTGGCTGCAGTGGTATTTGCGAGACTATGGCGAAGAGCAGGTGTTTTGACTGACAATGAGCTTATTGAGATACGGTATGGAGGAAAACCGGCTGCTTTCCTTAGAGCTTTCAAGGCAGGGTATTTCTCAACCATATACAATTTTGTCGTCTTGGCATGGGTGACCGCTGCCATGTCCACGGTGCTGAGTTCTTTTGTGGAAATTCCCATGTGGATAGCTGTTGTCTCCTGTATGTCCATCGCTCTAGTCTATTCACTTTTTGGCGGTTTCTGGGGAGTGGTTTTCACTGATCTTTTCCAGTTTGTCATAGCCATGGCAGGATCAGTCATTTTTGCTATCCTTGCTTCAAGCCATTATGGAGGAATGCAAAGGCTGATTGAAAAAGTTACACAGATGGGACATGGGAATGTACTTTCGTTTTTTCCAGGTCCTGATGCCCCAATGTCATTCTGGTATACATTCCTGGTTTTCATCGGAATTTTGTGGTGGTCCAACCATAACGCTGATGGAGGCGGTTACATCATTCAACGAATGATGTCTGCCAAGGATGAAAAAAACGCACTCATAGGGACCTTCTGGTTTGCACTTGCTCACTATGTATTGAGAATGTGGCCCTGGATAGTAGTTGCTCTGGCATCAATGGTCATGTTTCCTGCACTCGGACATGTAATTTCAAATGACAAACAGGCATATCCTGCTGTCATGTCAGCCATACTACCAACAGGATTACGAGGCTTGTTTGTCGCTGTTTTTCTAGCAGCCTTCATGTCTACCGTAGATACTCATCTCAACTGGGGCTCTTCATACATAGTCAATGACATATACAGGAGGTTCATCAAGAAGCACGCCTCCCAAAAACACCTTGTGATCGTATCCAGATTGACAATGCTGATTCTGGGAATTCTGTCTGCCATCGTCGCCATGTTCATCAAGAGCATAACCGGAGCATGGGAGTTTGTCTGGGCCATGGGCGCAGGAGTTGGCGCAGTACTCATACTCCGTTGGTTCTGGTGGAGAATCAATGCCTGGAGTGAAATTTCGGCACTTGGAACATCTCTTGTTGTGGCCATAGGAATCTGGTTTTACGAACTCGTGACGGATTATTCAGTTCCTTTTTACATAAAGGCATTGATTGTCGTTGGTTCTTCATTGTCCGTATGGATACCTGTTACATTTTTTACACGTCCGGAAAAAGAGAGCGTTTTGAAAAGATTTCAACAGAGGGTTACTCCTCCTGGTCATTGGCCGTCTGACTCTGTGGAAAAAAAAGGAGACTGGTCGATTCTCTTTTCATGGATAGGTGGAGTAGGACTCATATATGGATTGATGTTTAGTGTAGGTTCCCTGGTCTTGTTGCAATATGAGCACCTGGTATGGAGTATCCCCATCAGTCTGCTTGGAATATTGATTTTTTGGAGAGGAATTTTTTCAGGAGAGAAATCAGGTTAGCATCAGCTCGATGGCTGGCTGATCATTTACAGAAGTAGTTCCTGTTTCAATGAAACCTGCTTGTTTTGCTATGGATCTGAATGGAATATTTTCAGGACGGGTATGGGCGATGATTTTGCAATCTGCATAATCCTTTTTCATCTTCCTGCAAGCGGAGTGAAGGATGATGGCTCCAAGTCTTTTACCCCTGTATTCCGGATCCAGATTTATTCCTGTTTCCCAGGTGTTCGAATTCAATCTTTGAAACCTGCAGATGCCGATGGGTACGTCTTGATCGTTGAAGGCAATAAACAGTCGGCTCGAAGGACTTTTGGAATGAAAAGAAAACCATTTCGCATGTTCTTTTTTTGAGATGGTCATGGTGTTGAAAGACATTTTTCTGGTCACAGGATCGTTTGACCATTTCAGAATAATGGATTCGTTTTCTTCAGTGGCTGCTTGCAGTCTTATTTTACTCATATCTATTACCTTGTTGTTGTTCGTTGACTGTTGTTGTGTTCAAAAGATACCATCTACTACATTATGGATACGAAACAATTAAGAGAGCTGATTCCAGAGGTAGTCAGGATAACACGCCTGGCTGGAGATAAGATCCTCGAGGTAAAAAAAAGAGCCCTTGAGCAGGTGGAATTGAAAGGTGATGGTTCTCCTGTTACCTTGGCAGATCGTCTTGCCCATTCCTTGATCAGGAAGGAACTACAGATGATCTCTGACTTACCTGTGCTTAGTGAGGAAGGAGATCTTCAAGAGGTGGTGAGGCAGATTTCAGAGTCTCCGGATGAATTGTTCTGGTTAGTGGATCCTCTGGATGGAACGAAAGAGTTTCTCAAGGATTTGGGTGAATATACGGTCAACATAGCCTTAGTTGAATCAAAGAGACCAATACTGGGCGTTGTTCAGGCTCCAGAATTACACACTGTTTGGAGTTCTGCTCTTGGAGATGGTGCCTTCGTTCATCGTCCGGGCAAAGAAGCAGAAAAAATTGAGGCCAGCAGTGACGATGAAGAGCATAGAGTCGTAGCCTCAAGATCTCATTTTTCGCTCGAGACCAGGGAATTCATAGATGGGCTATCAGAATCATTGGGAAAGGTTCGATTGGTACAGAAGGGAAGCTCCCTGAAATTATGCATATTGGCAGAAGGAAAGGCAGAGGTTTATCCAAGAATAGGACCTACCATGATCTGGGATACTGCTGCCGGATATGCAGTGGCAAGTGAGGCAGGATGCGATATCATAAGCATGGAAGGAAAACCGCTTTCCTATGGCCCTGAAGGAGATCTCAGGCAGAAAAATTTTGTGGCTTTCACCGGTAGAGTACCAGGAGTAGTTCGAGCAGTGAAAAAAATATTGAGATCTCGTCAAAAGCTTCATTCAATGAATTAGACCATGGATATTATTTAGGGGTGGTCAGAAATGCCTTACAAAAAGCGCAAGAGAAAAGATTACAATGAAGGAGATCAGGCGCTTATTAATCCGCCTAGAACAAGTCTTTTTCTGGAAGTTTCAATATATGCTCTTGTTATCATCACACCTATAGCCTTGGGAACTGTCCACATAGCAACAACCCTGGGAATGCTGCTTGTGGCGATGCTGGCTTTTGTGTCCTTGTTGATCAGGACTAGGAGAAGATCTTCACCATTCAGTCTTTTTCCCATGGGCATGGTTCTTCTGATCGTTTGTGCCTGGACCATTTTCCAGATTGTTCCTTTACCGTCGTGGCTGGTCAAACTGTTGAGCCCAGGTGCTTGGGAAGTGTATGAAAAAATTTTTTCTGGAACAGAACTTGCCGGAAAATGGAGACCGTTTAGCTTGTCACCGCCATCAACAGTGTTTCAACTCATGAAAATCTTTTCAGTAAGCCTGGTCTTTATAGTCGTGGTCAACTATTTCAGGGACAGACACAGGGCGAGAAGGTTATTGAAGGTGGTTGCGTGGAGCGGACTGATCGTTGCCCTGATAGGATTTTTCAGTAAGCTTTTTGTGGCTAAAAGTATTCTTGGATTCTATCCAATATCAAAAGGAGGAGATTTCTTTTTCTCTACCTTTATCAACCCAAACCATCTTTCGGGTTTCCTGGTCTTGTGCGCTCCTGTCGCCCTGGGATTGAGCCTGTCCGGGAGAAGCAGGCAAGACAGGGCTCTTTTTGGGTTCATGGCATTGATAATGGGAGTAGCTGTTTTCATGTCTCTTTCACGAGGCGGTATGGTGGCCATGACAGCAGCTTTTTGTTTCATGCTATTGTTTGCTGCCACAAGGAAATCCAGAAGATTGAGACACACCGCCTTGGTTCAGGGAATAACTGCGGCTGTCTTGGTTGTGGCAGGCTATCTTGCATACGATGCCATCATTTCAGAACTCCGGTCCATTGGGGACATAAGCGCGGTAGAGGAAGAAGTTAAAATTCAGTCATGGGCGGATGTAGGTCCAATGTTGTTGGACCATGCGGTTACAGGCATAGGAACCGGCTCATATCCAACAGTTTATCCAAGGTACAAAACAATAAGACATAATGTAACGTTTACACATGCGGAGAACGAAACACTTCAATTTTTGGCTGATTACGGAATATTGATCGGGGGACTCTTTATTCTTACCATTTTGGCAAGCTTTGGTCTGGCATTGAGGCGGGCCAGACTTTCACTTTCAATGGGAGGAATTCTTGCAGGACTTTTTGCCTGCTTGCTTCAGAACCAGGTTGATTTCAGTCTGGAGACAGGCGCTGTGATGATGGTTTTTTTCACTTTGATGGGAGTGGCAGCAGCAGCAGCTTTATACAGAGCAGGACAACCAACAAAGTTCGAGTTGAGATGGCGGCTTTCGAAAAAGTTCGCCTGGTTCATGTTGGGAGTTGGAGTGGTGCTGTCTGTTGCCGGCACTTGGTATACGTCCAAATACAACCTCAACGATCTCTCTGAAAACCTGAAAAAGCTGGAAAAATACAAGCTTGCCTCAGAACCCTATGACGGCAGTAAGCTTGGTGATGCTGCAGGTGTTATGATGGATCACCACCCTTCGGATTATTTTCCGGATTTGCTCCTTGGTAGAGCCTATCTGATGGGCTCGAAACCTGATCTAAAAAGGGCTATACATTGGCTTTCCAATTCCATGTTCCTCAATCCAACAGAACCACAGGTTCACAGGCTTGCAGGCAGAGCGCTGTTTTTATCTGGATATACGGAGCAGTCGCTAGTCGAATACAGATTGGCAGCAAGGTATGATCCGTATCTTTTGGAGACAACATCAAAAGAAGTTCTCGATTTGTCGGGAAATACCGACTATGTCATAAGATCCACGCCTGACACGGAAAAATCTCTCCTCAAGATTGCCCATATACTAAACCGGCTGGGAAAGAAAAAAGCAGCCTTGAAAGCGGCAAGAATGGCACTGGACAAAAATACGGCATCCCTGGAAGCATTGGACCTGTTGGCAAAACTTACTTTTGAAGCCGGGAATTTGAAAGAAGCTGAAGACTTGGCTCATCAAGCTGTAAACGTTGATACCCAACACGACATTGGGTGGATCATGCAGGCGAGGATTTTCTTGAAGGAGGGTAAGCTGAAAAAAGCTGAAGAGATTCTCAAGGAAGGCTTGTCTCATATTCCTGATTCTGCGGACATTGCCTACATGATGGTCAATCTGTACCTCAAGGATAATAGGTATAAGGAAGCAGAGGACACGGCTTTTCAGATGCGCTCTTACATATCTTCCGATGATCATTCTCAAGCCAGGCTTTTGATTTTGCTCGGCCGAATAAAGGAAGCAAGGCAGATGTATTTTGATGCGAGGAAATATTACCAGGAGGCTTGTCAGATACAACCGTCCAATCTTCCTTATCTCTACAGGCTGGGTATGATGGAGGAAAAGCTTGGCGCATGGGATCAGGCCGAATCCATTTACCAGAAACTCAAAGAACAAAAGTTCAGGTCGAAGGAGATGGAAGAAAAAATTGATCTTGTTCAGAGAGCCAGAAAAATTGAACAGGACAGGGCCATGTGGAAAAAGTATGTCGAGCCAGGGAATGAGAAAGAAAAGGATGAGCAATAATCATATGGACGATCGGAAAATTCTCTTTCCCCCAACATAAGAAAAAAGAACTCTCAGATCCGATTTATCGAGCACCAGAAGATCAGCGTGATTTCCAACCCTGATGCTTCCAATCCTGTCGTCCATACCCAGCACCTTGGCAGGTGTGTGGGAGGCACACCTGATCGCAGTTGGATAATCCAGGCCAAGCATGTCTATGGTATTTCTAACAGCATCAATCATTGTCAAGGCACTTCCTGCAACTTGATTATCACTGAATTTTGCAACACCATCCACCAGTGAGATTTTTCTTCCGGAATGTTTTCCCAAACCATCTGTAGTCCCGGTTACTGAAGTTGCATCTGTCACCAGGCAAAATCTTTCGGGTCCAAGGCACGAGTAGGCTATCTTTGCAGCGATGGGATGAACCCTTTTTCCATCCATGACAATCTGGGCAACCACATCTTTTGACGCAAGGATTGCTCCCACTGCATTTGGCTCTCTGTGGTGAAAGGGTCTCATCTCGTTGAAAAGATGGGTTGCCATCCTCGCACCATCATCGATAGCTTTTGCACTCTGTTCTGACGTTGCTCTTGTGTGACCAATGGAAGCCACGAGGCCCATTTCTTTTGAGAACCATTTTATCAGAGAGTCAATCCCCTCAAGTTCTGGAGCAAAGGTCATGATCCTCAACCATCCACCCGAAGCGTAGTTCAACTCCTTGAGTTCGTTGAGATCCGCCTCGAGCAACCATCTGCCCTGGGAGATATCCACCCAGTGAGGATTGATGAATGGACCTTCAAGATTAGATCCCAGGATTCTCGCTCCGTTTCGAACCTCTTTGGCAAACAGGGCGATATTGTGAAGTGATTTTTTCATATGAGGCAGAGGAGAGGGAAGTACGGTAAGACACATGGATGTGGTGCCAAATTTTTCATGGAAAGTGACTATTCTATCGAGACCCGACCTGTCTGTATAACTTACTTCAACACCTGCCGCACCATGTACTTGCAAATCTATCAGTCCCGGGGATAGGTAAAACCCACCAAGATCAAGTTCCTTACCATCAAATTCGGGAAGGTTGTCACTTGGACCTATCCATGAAATGACGCCGTTTTTCGTGATTACAGCTCCATCATCCAGGATCTGATCCAATAGAATCACTTTGGCATGAGTGAAATAGATATCTTCCAAAATTTTTCCCATGAATAATCTGTTTTCGAGTTTTCAGTATACCAGTTCTCTCGGCGATTTTGCCAAAAACAGGTCTGGATACTTGACAATGCTTTTAGATCAGAATCGTGCAGCAGCCATGAAAAGGTGATTTGTGACAAAGGAAAACCTGTCGCCAGGATCGTCCACCAGCGGATAATAGCAATCATATTCCATCAACAGTTGTACTCTTCTGTTGGAAAATAATTCCAGTCCAACGGAAATCTGCAACAATCCGTCTCCATAACCTGCTCTATCAGCAAGCTTGTCACCTGGCTGAGGGTTGTAATCTCCTTGGTATCCAAAAATCCAGACATCGTTATAGCCCAGGCCAAGGTATGGTGTGATGAATCCGCCGGCCAATGAATAAGAAGCCAGAAGGTGTATGGGAATCATGAAAATCGTCGACTGTGAACCGAACCAGTCTTTGGCAAGGCTTGCTCCAGCCTGTATGGAAAGAGCCATGGGATTGCCATGGCCGAAGAAATTGTACTTGGTGTCCACCGAAGCTCCACCACCAAGAAACAAGCTTGCCCCAAGGTCCATGTGATTTGTCACTCCAAACCTGGCACCAACATAAGGGGGTATATTCGTAATAGCAACTCCACGATTCTCTACCATCTCGTTGTAGAGGTAGCCACCACCCAAGGTGATATCCACGCTGCCTTTTTCAGTGGTTTTTGCAGTTTGCATTACTCCCATGCCACAGCCTGCAACATACGATGAGAAAAACAGAACGGCAGCCAGGGTCCTTGTGTTAGTTGGGCAAAGGAGTCTCATCACAGGCTCTCCAACTCATGAACTATATCCTCAGCCTTGTCATGTTTGTCACAGATGGCGCGGAACTCGTCTCTGGTCAAAGGTGGTACAAGATTGGAAATCCGAACCTCCTCCATGTCTTCCACCAAGAGATAATAATCCATGGGTTTTGTTCCCATGACCATACATCCATCCGTTGAGACGATCTCTGGCTCGTGGCCATCCGCAAATTTTGAAGATATTTTAAGGGCCTTGACGCCCATGACAGCCCAATAGACAGCTTTTGACTCGCCGTCTTCTGAAGAGACCTGGACTATGACCCTTGGATCACGAAGCACGTCCTCATCTTGCTGCCAGTTCTCCAACCATGTTTTGGCCGCATTTACACACTCATCTCTTGAAAACTCATCCATCTCTCCTTCTTTCAGATAGGTCTCAGGCCTGAGGCCCACAGCCTCTGAACTAAGGAAGTAAAACCCATACAGGCGTTTGCTTAGCTCCAGAATTTCATCATGCAGCGATTGATCTGAAAATTCCATGTCTTCGGTCAAACGAGAAGCTCCGGACATGAAGCTGTCTCCCAGAAGACCTTGTAAAAACAAAGACACAAACCTGTATCCACGGGCTGAACGCAGGTAAAAAGTTGGAAAAGGTTCCAGGGAAAAAAGTGGATAGATTTCTATTTCCACATTGTCAACCGCACCCATGGCACCGCCTTGAAGTTGCTTTACGTGGGTCTCGCGAGTCTGAGTGATGATGGACTTGAAGGTGTCGATGAGTTTTTTCTTGTAAGCTGCGGAAAGAAGCAGGTGATCCGACTCTGGTCCTCGCTCGGGGAGAAGCAGAGTCTCCATGGCCCATAACTGATAGTCATACCAGCCGGAGTCATTATCCGGAGAGAGATCAACCTCACCGGATTTGATTGCAGAAATAAACTCGTCGATGAAACTTGCACCTTCAGGCAAGCCGGTTTCACAATAGTGACTGTTGTAAAACTCGGTATCTTTCGATCTTGAAGAAGGCAAGAGAGCATAAGGTGCCTTTGTGCATGTTAGCAGAGGGGGATGATCTCCATCAAAGCTGTTTTTCAGGCTCTCCACATCATCCAATGCAGAGGCTCCTCCATCCTCTACATATGGAATGATGTCCATGGGACTATAGGAGGCATAAGGATTGGTCAATCCGGAATACAAGGAGAGGATGTTTGAGTATGAGGAGCGAAGCTGTTCGTTATTGCTTAGTACTACAGCCATGGCCGCAAATCTGCCAAAATCATCGGCTGGATTCATTTCATTTAGTTGATTCTGCAACAGCCTGTCCTGCCTGAAGATGTTTGCCAGTTCTGGACTCCAGGTATAAAAACCCACCGGCGTGGAAAGAGAAGAGTCTTGAAAAAACAGGTCCACAAGGGATTGAGCCGGATCTTTTATATCGCTTGGCAGCTCAAGTTGCGCTCCTCCAGCCATGAGGCCTGCTGCCACAAACACTGCAGCGTTGGAAAAATGAGATAATCTTGGATCCACTAAGTTGTCTCTTTCAGCCAACAATGCAGAGAGGAGATCTTTGAAAAATTGTCTCTTGGAAATGGTCAGGCCATAAAGTCCGTCTTCGGCTCCTAGCTCCACCGCAGCATACATGCCGTCATTGAAAGGTTTCATGATGCCGTTTATGACCTCCAGAGAGGGGATTGCCTTTACCGAAGACATTTCGTGCAATGCGGCCAAGGCTTCTTTGCGGTTTGGGAAAAGTTTTTCTTCCAGTGATTCGTTTTCCTTGGAGAACGGGACGATGTCGAGAGCCGTTACTGTGTTGCTCTTGTTCAGGCTTACCTTGCATCGATCGAACTCTTCCACCACTATCAGGTCAGGATCATACCTAGGCTTCTTGTCCTCGATCTTGTCGTCTTCTATGTTGTCCTCTTTTACTTCATGCTCTTTGTTTTTGATGATTGTCTCGTTGCCCAAGGTATCCAACGGCCCAAGGCAGTTAGTGGATGCCAGCACCACGATAAGGAAAAGACCATACCTGCTCAAAGTCTTCATCTTTTTCCTCCTCCTCACGATATTTTTCAAAGCCATGACTGTCATGCCGTTATTAAAATTCATGCAGGGTTTACAACATAACCATGAAAGCAACAAGCATGCCATTGTTCTGGTTTATAAAAAATACCATTATAACATAATGTTATAGAGTTGGCCAAAATCATGTTTTTTTAAGCCACTCCAAGAATATGCGACAAATAGATCATGTGTTTCTAGCTGTGGTTCAATAGCACGAACTCTCAGACAGACAGTGATTTCTAAGTTAGGTGTAATTAAAATGGTGTTGAATTTTTTCTCCCCAATAGCGTAAAATTAGGCTTGACGTGCCTCGGCTGAATCTATAATAGTTGATGGTACGGGGGACAAAGCGAAAACCACGGGTAATAGGAGTTTGGATGGGTGCTTATGACAGGCCTAGTTGGCGAGAGATAGACAGAAGAAAAGACGGTTCCTCCGGGAAAAGAAGAAATCGTAGGGAACGCAATGAAAAACGCGAGCACTCTACGAGATACGACAGGTACAAGGCAGATTTGAACAGGTTGTTCGACCAGGGTCTGGCAGGAGAACTTCTGAAAAAAACCGGCAGACCCGGTGGATCAAACGAAAATACAACTGAGTCGGACAACACGAAAAAGAAAAGTAAGACCAAAGGTGTTATTCGCAGAAAGGGCAATGGGAGAATTCCAAAGGGTGTGGATAAATCCACGTCTAGGTTCAAGCTGATCAGAGAGATAATTGACTCTAGCTCTATAGATTCTCTTGTCCCCGCCATAGATGAACTAGTAAAGAATTTTGGGCTACCCAATGACTGGGATGTTCTTGTGAGATTTCTTGAACATCCGGATGAGTCTTTGGTCAGCAAAGCCATAACTCGAATGATCGAAATCCTCGCCACCAAGGAAAAGGTTTCGAGAAAGGCGAGCTTGAAAGAGAGGCTCAGGGGCATTGGCCAGACCGCAACGGAGATGGATCTGCGACAAAAAGCAGAAGAGCTCGAAAGCTTGCTCTGATGGTCAGTCCTCCAGGATTTTTTCCATGGTATCTTCGGTTCTTGCCAGGCCTATTTTCGCAACCACTTCCTTTACCTTTGGATATTCTTCAAGTATCTGCAGGACATCTTTCTTTGGAATTTTCAGCAAGGACAGATCTCCGAGAGCGATGACAGAAGCGGAACGTGGTTGATCAGTGATCACGGCCATCTCTCCGAAAAAAGAACCATCACTGAGTTCAGCAACTTTTTTCTCCTCACCAAAATTGTCAGCCACAACCGAGGCAATACCTGAGACGATTATGTAAAGAGAATCTCCAGGCTCTCCCTCCCTAACCACAGCTTGACCATCTGTGAAAGTAACTGCTTGTGCGGAAGCCAAAAGTTTTTTTCTTCCCTCCGAATCCAGCATTCTCAGGAATCTCGCGTTTGAAAAAAATCGCAGGGCTTCTTCTATGTCGGTCATGGCTTTCTCCCTCTGTCACTAGGTGGAATGAAATGTTCTCATGAGATTGTGTTTCCAGTCAACATCACGTCCATCGCTTCATAAATCACCCAGGGGGTTCTTTTTTACCCAGAAAAACAAAACGTGAAAAATTTTGATCAGTTTTTATTGCTGTACTTTCAGGAGCTTATTCTTTTGATTATAAAAACGATTCCGGTCTAATTTTTGCAACTATTTTTGCAATGGTGAATTACGAGATTCAGGAGGTGCAAAAATGGATGCATCCATGACTATCGATGCTGGTATTCCAGAAGAGATAGTCGATACCTTAATCGAAAGAATGACTGCTCCTGATGGGGACAGATTTGAATTTGCGAAAACAGTTTGGTGGAAGAAAGGAATTGTTTTTGGTTCCTTTGCTGGTCTTTTACTCGGTTTGACTTTTTACCTCTTGGCACAATCAGGTGAAAGCAATGGAATGGAGTCATCAAAGCACAGAACAATACCGATCAAGGCTACAGTTGCAACTGCATCAATGGAAAACACAGGAAAAACCAAAAATGTTGTGCTGACTTCTCCAAAAGAAAAAGAGGCCGGAGTTGAACATGATACATCCCCGAGTTTGCTGACACCCTCGATTTCCAGGGATAAGAAATCAAACAAGGGACACAAGATACAGATTTCAACCTTGGAAATCAATAAACGAAAGCCCAGAAAGAAAACAAGGAACAAGGGGTTGAGACGCTTGCTGAAACGAGGATGGAATTTTTACTCCCAGGGAAAGTATCAGTCGGCATCTGTGGTTTTTGGCAGGGCTGTTCACTTGAATCCCCGACATACAGGTGGTTATTACGGTTTGGCCCTATGCTTGTTCGAACAAGGAAAAGAGAATGTTGCTTTAAAGGTTTTGGAAAAAGGTTCGAAAAAGGTAGGGCCAAAAGCGGGGCTTTGGGTGTTGGCAGGATCGATTTATCAATGGATGGGTAAAGAGAAAATGGCAAGACTTGCATATGCAAGATATCTCAGAAAACATCCCCATGGTGAATATGCCAGAGACCTGAGGGTAATACTTTCAAGAAAAAAACTTCCAAAACTCTTACCCTTCGATGACGAACTGAGCTATGCAAATAATCCTGACAGCGCTGAATAGTAAAAAGTATTTAGGAGTTTACTGTATACAGCTTTCAGGGTCGGAAAACAGCAAGGGAAAACCGAGTTTTATCTCCAAATTCACTGCTGAGTCGGCCAGTGTTTCACTTGTGTCATTCGAGGGGGAAAGGTCCAGGGCTTGTTGTGCTGCCGCTAGAGCATGGGCCGGTCTTTTGGCCTGAAGGTATGCAAGGGCCAGCATGTTGAGCAGTCCGGTGTTTGGCCCCATTTTGAATATCATCTCCTCCAGTATAGGGGCCGCTTCGGCACCCTGACCATTTTCCAGGAGAGCCTTACTCAAGATCCATCTGAGGCTGAATCCGTCTTTTGCTCCTCTGTACTTGTTCCTGTCAATGGACAGGGCGGTCTTGCAGGAATAAATGGCTCCCTGCAGGTTTCCATGTATGGCCTGAGCATAGGCCAGGTTGTTCCAGCACTCTATGCAGTTCGGTTGAAGAATTAGTGATTCTATAAACAGGCGTCTTTCTTCGGACCACTTCTCGGAGCTTTTTTTTGAGATGAATGCCAAGATGAAGATCAGAAGTAAAAATGCAAGTTTTGAAAAGGTGGAAAACAGTTTTCTGGCCTCTATGATTTTTATCAAGTTGAAGAAAGTCCAGGCCAGAGAAGCAGCAGCAAAGACGGCTGGTAGATAAAGATATCTGTCGCCTCGAGGGTGTATCAACGGGACAAGCTGGGATACAGGCGCGATTGCCAAAAGCCAGGCTAGGGCGCAAATGAACACCAGGGGATATCTCCTGATTTTCCAAATTCCGAACGCAAACCACGATAGCCATGCCACGGGTCCGAAAATGGCAGCTAAAGATGGTCCGTGTCTGATTGTCACGGTGTCTGCCACAGACATGCCTGAAGGAAAGAAACTCATCCAAAGATTGTGACCAAAAAGGTACAATATGCTCCAGAGCCCAAGCCCCTGTTTTGAACCGAAGAGGGAAGGATGAATGTCGGATATTATGGCAAAACGCCATACTATGGCGGCCACAACCATGAGCGATGGTATCCAGCAGTACTTCAGGACTTTTCCAAAGCCTGTTTTCAGATCCTTGTAATCTGTGGAAAAGCAAATCACAGCCATTATTGGAACTGCAACGATTCCGGATTCCTTGGACCAAAGAGCGAAAACAGCGAAGATTCCTGCCAGGGTTTGCTTCAGAATGGATGAACGGCCGTCGTTTCCAATGGATTTCAGGCTTAGCCATATGGCCCCAAGGGTAAAAAGAGCAACGAGGGAATCTGATCGTGCGCTAATCCAGACCACAGTCTCCACGTTTAGGGGATTTGCTGCATGTATGATCGCCGCAGCCCATGCGAGACCAAAATTGTTACTGATTTGATAAAGTACCAGCAAAATCATCAGACAGGTGAAGATATGGATCAATATGTTGGTAAGGTGAAAGGACCAAGGTTTTCCAGAGCCAATAGAATCATCGAGCCAATACGTTAATGCCTTGATGGGCCTGAAATATGAGTATCTGCCGAGATCGTTTCTCTTCGACTGATAAGCAGACCGCGCGGTGGTGATTGCCTTGCCTTTGGGCCTGGTGAAAGTGCTGAGAAAATCATGGGCAGTTTCTGGTAGCAGGGCTCCCTGCTCAAGCTCTGCATGGTCTGTCCAGACAAGGGGATAGTTGACCGCTGATCCATAAACAATGGTAACGACAAAAACAATCGTTACAATCGCAGACCAACTCCATATGGATTTTTTTATTTGCACTTGCTTCTCAAATGGATGCTTTCAATTCTTTTCGAAGGGAGAAGTACTCGTCTGAAATGGAATAGAATATCAGTTCTCTTATCAGGGCCCTGTGGGAGCCAGAGGGACTGACCACCCGGGCTGCCTTGAGGACCGATACGGCAGCTTCAAGATCACCACAGAAGGCAAAACCCACTCTGTTGCATGTGTGTTCCACCCCTTCAAGCCAATCGCGAATGGAGAGATCTTCCTGATTTTCTCTGAGTCGTCCAGTGAGTTGTTTCAAACGCTGGAGCTTGTTGGCCGGGATCACTTTGCGTAGTTTTTCTGTCAAATCCAATGTTTCCGCTGACTGGTTTCGAAGATCCATACCAGGAAAAGCCAATTCCACAAGCGCTTCCACCAGTGTGCGCAACTGCTTTGCAGAGAGGCTTGCCGCGAGAAGGTTCTCCGGCCTTGTAAAGACCAGGGCACGAGCGATCATGAATTTCAGCTCAGGTATTGAAGATCTTCTAACAGCATCTTCAGAATAAAGTACCGACACGGGCGAGGTATTCAGTGGAAGGATACCCTTTACTGCTGCCGATCTGCCATAAACTTCAGGCGGAGGGATTGCGAGGAATTCGATGGCGTCACGAAAGATCTCGGCAGTTTTCGTTTTTGGTTTTCCAAGTACTAGCTGCTCTTTTGGTCTAAGCCTGTATTCTTTGTGAGCAAGCACGAACAGCTGTCGTACAAAATCAGCAGCGAAAGAAAGCAGTTCACCAAGCATGCCGCCTGAGGCAGGGTGAAGCAGTATCTTGTTATATTGCAGCTCTGTAAGAACCCGCCCCCCGGGAATGGGCAGCGTGTGGCGATTCTCTCTTATGGTCTGAAGCTCATCGTCATCCGCCTCATCCAGAAAGGACAAGGTTGCACACAGGCACAAGCTTTTATCCGCCTCGCCTTTGAGTTCATAGATGCGACGCAGGGCGTGGTATGAGTCAACAGAGAAGGGGCTGTTTTCGATCAAGCTACGATGCATCTCTATGGCTTTGTCCAGTTGACCCTCTTTTTCATAGAGCCTGGCCAGATCTTCACGTATCTTCAGCTGTGTAGGATCTATGGACAGCAGGGTGACACAGGCCGAGATTGCTTTTTGATTGTCCTCGAGCTTGTATCGATACAGCTCCACCAGTTCGGACAGTACAGGAATTCTTCTGTCTTCCTTTCCAGATATGGGGGGAGGAAGGCGCCGCAAGAGTTGCTCATAGAGATCTGCCAGGTTTTTCCAATCACGTTTTCTCGAGAGGATCTTGACCGCTGAACTGTGAGCTTTGGCATCCAGGGGGGACACATCAAAGGCCTTGAGATACAAAGACAAGGCCTTGTCATCGTCATCGATTCGTTCTCTGTAAATATCGCCAGCAATGCGCAAGTACCTTGCACGCTGTCTATCTTCATTGGCCAGATGCGCAAGGTGGATGAGTACCTGAGCCGCTCTCTCAAATCGTTCGGATCTGACCAGAGACCGACGCAGCTTTTCCAATACCTCTACATTGTTTGGTTCTATGTCGACCGCTTGTTCATAGGCAGTGACCGCTTGGTCGTTGTCGTGAAGACGATCTGCCAGGATGTCTCCTATTTGTACCGATATCTTCATTCTGCTGGCTTGGGAAGGAAGGGTCGTTCGAAGTTTCTTCAGATATTCCACCGCGTCCCTGAGCCTTCCCATTTTGAAAGACAGATCAATACACGCCCTGAGAGCTGGCAGGTGCAATGGATTGGCCACCAGAGCCATCTTGTACTGTTCGGTGGCCTTGGCTTTGTTGCCCTGCTTGTCGTAACATTGAGCTACGATGCACCTGAAGTCAGCAGCCTGTTCGGAGTTTATTTCTTTTTCCTTCTTTTCCAGCAGGTCTAAAAAGAGTTTTATGGCATGAGACCATTTTTCATGTCTCGCAAGGAAATGACCGAAGTATGTCTGAACCTGGACATTTTCCGGGTCCAACTCCATGGCTTTTTCAAAGGAAGACAAGGCTTCGTCCGCTTTTTCCAGGGCATCGGCGGTCAAGGCCAGTTTCAGTTCCAGTGCTGCAAGTTCGTTGTTGTCCAGACCTTCTTCAGATGCCCGTTGAGCAAGGCGGGATAGCAATTCATGGGCTTCTTCATGTTTGTGAGCCTTGAGACGGTGGGTCGCAATCTGTTCGGTTGCCTGCATGTTGTCCGGATCGAAGCCGTGAGCTTGTTCGAAACACTGCATGGCTGCGTCAGGGTTGTTGAGATGCTCTCTCCAGACATCTGCCATGTCCACCAGGAGCCTTGCCTGCTCCTTTTTGTCTTCTGTGATATCCACCAGGCGCTTGGATAGCTGAATGAACTCGGTCCATTGTTCTGTTCGGCGTACCAGATGGAGCAGCTTTTTAATTGCCTCGGGACATGGATAGTCACCATAGGCAGCAGAACGATAAGCTTCTTCTGCTTCTTCTGGTCTAAGCAGCTGTTGTTCCAGCAATAAACCCATCTTTAGATAGATCCTGCAAAGGATCTCTTCGTCTTCAACCGCATGAGTCGCCTCGCGCAAGGTGTCAAGGGCACCGAGCCAATCACGCTTTCGTTCCAGAAGGCTGACAAGGGAATCTCTGGCCGAATAGTGGCCAGGATCTTCATCGATGGCAGAGCGATATAAAGATATTGCTCTGTCCATGTCGCCAATCTGGTTTTCGCTGATGATTGCCATGGCACACAACAGGTCTACCCGTTGCTCGCTGGTCATGCAGTACGGCAGGTGTTTTTCATAGGTGTTCAGAAGATCATCATGTCGGCCCGTGGATTCAAGTATTTTTTCGAGGAGCACCAGGGCATCTATGTCTCCATCATCGTATGTCAGAACCAAGCCGAGATCATCTATGGCTTCGTTTTGTCGGTCCAGATGTTCTGCTCTTATTTCAGCACGAATCATCAGGAGGGTCCGTCTGTCGGCTGCATCGACGGTTCCGTTGAGGGTCCGGGTAAGTATTGCGTCATAGCGGTCCAGGGCATTACGGTTTTCATACATGTTGCGCAGGTGATGGAGGGCGTCCAGATTAGCCGGCTCGGTACGCACAACCGCCCGGTAAAGGGTCTCTGCATCATCATGTTTTCCGAGTTTTTCCAAAAGATGGGCAAGTTCGAGCCGGAGCGCATTGTTATCGGCCATCATGGACATGCGTCGGAGCAACCTGGCCTGCACTTTCTCGTCTTTTACCTCTGCAAAGGCATTTTTGAGCAGAAAGAAGGCTGATTCAGCACCTTTGCTTTCCGATACGAGGGAGGCGAGTTTTTCCCACGATTCGGCATCATTGGGATCCTTGTGCAAGGAGGCAGAAAGGGCGTCTATGGGATCCACTGAAATGGCAGGGCTTGTCTGCTCGTCCTCCATGGGAGATACGTCCACATCTTCATCCGGTTCCTCCTGATAAACTTCTTCAGGAGCAGCCTGCTCTTGAGGAACTGGAGGCAGAGGCTCTGGTTCTCTTTTTGTTGGCAGAGGGTCTTGAGCACTTGTATCGTCGGAGTTTGAGACAGGAGGCTTTGGAGGGGGCTGAATAAGGGTTGGCTCCTTGTCTTCAGCATATGAAAAGGCCTTTGTTGGTTTTGGCGCGTCGGTTACAAGTGTGATTTCATCATGAAGTTCCGGAGATGGTTTCCTGATACGTATGATATCAGTGGTGTCATCAGGCTCTTCATCATCTGAAGGAGCAGGGGATACTATCTCTGCCAGCTCTTCATCATCTGAAGGGGCAGGGGATACTATTTCTGCCACCTCTTCATCATCGGAGGGGGCAGGGGATATTATTTCTGCCACCTCTTCATCATAGGAGGGGGCAGGGGATAATATCT
>JALVPF010000017.1 GCA_027031935.1 Myxococcales bacterium
TGCTGAGCCTGGAAGAGGTCACCACCCTGTTCCACGAGTTCGGACACGCGCTGAACATGTTGCAGCTACAGACCACCTACAACGGCACGGGAGAAGACATAAAAGTGGATTTCGTGGAACTCCCATCACAGTTCATGGAAAACTTTGCCGTGGAGCCTGCGATCCTCAAGACCTACGCACGACATTACAAGACAGGCGAGGTCATGCCCGATGAGCTCATGGCCAAGATAACCAACAGCGGACACTTCAACCAGGGCTTTGCCACAGTCGAATACATGGCCGCGAGCTACCTGGACCTGGCATGGCACAGCCTGGCCGAGGTGGGGGCCGACCTGGACACGGAGTCCTTTGAAAAGGGTGTCATGAAAAAAATCGGGCTTATAAAACAGATCGTCTCAAGGTATCAGAGCACGAACTTCCGGCACGCATTTTCCGGTGATTTTTATGCGGCCGGTTATTACAGCTACATCTGGTCGGCCGTGCTGGACGCAGACGCGTTCAAGGTGTTCAAGGATGCGGGCCTGTTCGACCCAAAAGTCTCAAAATCCTTCCTCGACAATATTCTTTCCAAGGGTGGCAGTGAAGACCCCATGACCCTGTACAAGCGCTTCAGGGGTTCTGAGCCCAGGATCGAACCACTGCTGGAACGACGGGGATTGCTGAATGAAGAATAGGCATTTGCTCTTGCTGTCATCTCAAACTGCACATGAGCCGAGGTAACATAAATGAACGATAGCGATCTGGACAAGGCACAGGAAGAAAAGAGTATCGCACAGGCCACAAAAGACGCCATGGTCGAGGTGGGCCAGACCTTTGTAGCACTCGTAAAGGCACCTCGTGCCCTGTGGGGCATCAACATCTCCTACTTCCTGGAAGGACTGGCGTACTTCGGCATACTGACAATCCTGGGAAAATACCTCTCGGAAGACGTGGGCCTGTCGGACCTGCACGCAGGCTGGGTATACAGCCTGTTTACCGGTGGCATAACCCTGGCCATGCTGGTGCTGGGCGGTGTCTCGGACAGAATAGGTGTGCGCAAGGCTCTGCTGGTATCACTCTTGCTGATGGTATGCGGGAGATTCTTCCTTGCCGCCTCCGGAACCTTCTTCGAGTACGGCCAAGGTCCCGGGTCAATGATGTTTTGGTCGGTTCTCCTGGGACTTTTCATAATAGTCGTCGGTTACGGAATGTACCAACCTGCGGCCTATGCGGGGGTCAAGGCATATACTAACAAGAAAACCGCTGCCATTGGTTTTGCGATGATCTACGCCGTGATGAACCTGGGCGCCTTTTTTTCAGGAATTTTCTCGCCCCCCATCAGGCAGAACTATCACATGGTCGGCGTCTACTGGTTTTACGTCATCATAACGGTAATGTCCTTTCTGTCCATCGCGTTCATCCTCACCAGAAAGACCGTGCGGGATGCGCTCAAAAGGATCGCCAGGGAAGACGCTCAGGAGTCTGACGACGAAGAGGACATGTCCGAAGAAAAGAAAGAACCAAAGGATGTCGAACCCAAAAAATCCATGTTCGAACCCTTCCTGGTGCTGCTGGTGCTCGTGGTCATAGCAGTGGGGGCCGCCCTGATCGTCTTGAAAATCTCCGCCCCCATCCACCCCCTGGAACAAACTTGCAGCCAGGTAAGCGATGCTGACAATCAATGGAGCAGGTCTTTGGGGCAGCTTCTGCCCAAGGCATCAGGACCCATCGCAGACTCATGGATTTACCGGGACTCCATATTACACAGCTGGCTTTCCGGTGCCGCTGATTCAGAACTACAGGAGCTAAAAGCCCAACGGGATGAACTCAGGAACAAGCTCTCCAAACTCGAAGGCAAATTTTCTCCCGAAAAAATACAGATACCTGAGGGAGGCACACCCATCGTGGATCACATGGCCCTGGCCTTGGCAAAGGCAGTGCTTGACTCGACCAAGGAGCATGTCCCCGATGATGACGCGCTCGCTGCCAGCCAGACTCTGTACTTGATGGCCCCAGGGACAGTAAAATCCCTCCGCCAGAAATTGCGGGCCCACGCCGTACGAACCATGGCCGCGGCCTACGACCTGCTCTCACCCGTGGATGAAAAGGTAATCAAAGAGATCCGCCTGAGGCTCAAACGAATAGATGAAGACATCATCCCCATGACAGCGGAGCAGCTAAAGGGTGTCTCGGCCCTGGTTCAAATGCCTCAAAAGCAGATGCTCATGGCCATAGCCGACGAAGACAATTCACTGGCAAAGGAGATCTCCGCTCTGACCCAAAATGCACCCTGTCTGAAGGCCCTGTTTGCAGATCTCGAATCGGACGCCATGGTCATACGGGCGATGGTCTCGGCCTGGCCTCAGAAAGCAACCGAGATCGGAACAAAGGCGCTTACTCACAAACTTCTCTTCGATGCCCTGGCATACAAGGATATGGCTGATTCGCTGGCTTACGTTCATGGAGACAAACTCTCCCCAAGGGCTGTCAATGGAGCAAGGCTTGCATCCATTGGGATCAAATACGATGCGGATTTGTTCAAACAGGCGAAAGATTTCCTGCCAGATGCGGTAAAGGCCCCTGGCTCCACGGTCATCGAGCACTGGTTCCTCAGGTACGGTATCCTGATACTAATCGGCCTCATCGCCCTGGTCTTGCTGGTCATACGCATGCTGAGACTTCGTCCGGATCATCCCTTCCACAACAGTCGCTTTACCTTCTTCATCTTCATCCTCATACCTGTACAGACCCTGTTCGCGCACAACTGGCTGACGCTGCCCTACTACATCAACAGGGCCTTCGGCGGCACCACCGTGGGTGAAAATTTCGAGTTTTTCTCCAACATCAACCCCATTCTCATATTCTTCCTCACGCCCCTGGTGGCAGCCCTCACTTCCAGAGCCAAGGTCTATCCCATGATGATCTGGGGCACCCTGGTCATGGCCATACCGACCTTCCTCCTGGCCCTGCCTCCAAGCCCCGCCATGCTCATCACCTACATCCTCCTCATGTCGGTGGGTGAGGCCATGTGGCAGCCGAGGTTCCTGCAACTCATCGCGGAGATCGCCCCTGAGGGGCAGACAGGCGCATACATGGGCATAGGTCAGCTACCCTGGTTTCTGACAAAGGTCGTCACGGGAATCTACAGCGGTTGGTTCCTGGCCCAGTACTGCCCCCTCATCGGACCCCAGAACACACAGGTCATGTGGTTGATCTATGGGCTCATAGCGGTCTCGAGCCCCATAGGCCTTTGGATGGCCAAGGGTTGGGTGGGCTCCAGAATCGAAGAAAAGCACTAAGCCAAAATCCGCCGAGTATCCGGTCCATTGTGTTGAAAAAGAATGATGGGCAGTCCAATGCAAGCCGTTTTCTGCTAATAAGATCTCGCCTTTGACTTGTATCACATGAGGGGGGAAACAAAAAAACAGGTGGCCTTGTATAAAGCCACCTGTTTCCAGTGGAGCTGAACGGGATCGAACCGTCGACCTCTTGAATGCCATTCAAGCGCTCTCCCAGCTGAGCTACAGCCCCATAAGGAATGATCTGGGTGTCGATGCAACTTTTATTCTATATTCAAAGAACCTGAATTCAAAGAACCTGATGCCTTTGCTTCAACGTGAGGGCGGTTTGTAGCACTGCATCGTGCCCATGTCAACCGTATTTTCCCTTGTTTGGACAACCAGCGGGATTCCACGGCTTGCCAGGTACAAAGTGCTCTTGTTTTTTTATCATTCCCCAATGTTGATCATGGATATATGATTGCGCATCAACCATGTCTGTCAGCTCCATTTCAGGGCATCACCCGAAAGGAGATTCAACCCATGTTACGAAAAACCTTTTACATGATCTGCCTGGTCTGCATGTTTGCTCCTGCAGCCATGGCCCAAGAGGCCAAACCTGCCACCAAAGCCGTGTCAACATCCGACGACCCATTCCTTTGGCTCGAGAAGGTGGATGGGAAAAAAGCGCTGTCGTGGGTACACGAGCAGGACGCAGCCACAGCCTCTGTGCTGGAATCTGTTGCAGAGTTTGCCCCCACCCGCAAAAAACTGCTGTCCATCTTCAACTCCCAGGAGAGAATCCCCTACCCCGTGCTCAAGGGCAAATATGTCTACAACTTTTGGCAGGACAAAAAAAACGTGCGCGGCCTATGGCGTCGGACCACCATCAGAAAATACCGCAAGGCAAAACCCGGATGGGAGACGGTACTGGATCTGGATGCTCTCGCCAGGCGCGAACACAAGAACTGGGTCTGGAAAGGTGCAGTATGTCTCGCGCCCAAATACAGGCTCTGCATGGTGGCGCTGTCTGACGGCGGCAAGGATGCGGTGACGTACAGGGAGTTCGACACGAAGAAGAAGAGATTTGAAAGGAGGGGCTTCAGATTACCCGAGGCCAAGTCCGAGGTAAGCTGGAAAGACGCAAACACCCTGTGGGTGGGCACCGATTTTGGCAAGGGATCTTTGACCACCTCCGGCTATCCCAGGATCGCAAAGGAATGGAAGCGCGGCACCAGTCTGAAAAAAGCCTCAACGGTGCTCCTAGGCTCGGTCAAGGATGTATCAGACGGGGTCTACACCGAGTATGAACCTGAGGGACGATACTACATTGCAAACAAGGCTCACACCTTCTTCAGCGGTGAATCCCTGCTGGTGCTCGGCCACAGGCTGGTCAAGCTCCATATCCCGGACGATGCCCAACTCCATGGTTTTTTCAAGGACCAGATGATCATCTCCTTGCGCTCGGACTGGACCATCGGCAAGAAAACCTATCCCCAGGGCGCGCTGCTGGCCATAGACCTGGATGATTTTCTCCAGGGAGGACGCAGCTTTACCGAAATCTTTTCCCCTGGCGAGCGGACCTCTGTCGATACGGTAAGCTGGACCCGCAACCGTCTTTTGTTGACCGTACTGGACAATGTTCACTCCCGTCTGTTCATGGAGACCTTCGACTCGGGAAAATGGACCAGGAAGGAAGTGAAGCTTCCCGGTCTCGGCACGGCAAAGGTCGTGACAACAGGCACCTTGGATGACACCTTCTTTTTCACCTACACGGATTTTCTCACCCCCTCGACTCTGTATCTGATTGACAAGGGAGACACGCCGCAGAAAGTAAAGACCTCTCCGGCCTTCTTCGATGCCCAGGGCATGAAGGTGCAACAGTACCAGGCCACGTCCCGGGACGGCACGAAAATTCCGTATTTTCTGGTGACACCCAACGGTTTCAAGGCTGACGGACAAGCTCCCACGGTTCTCTACGGTTATGGCGGCTTCGAGATCTCATTGCTCCCCAGATACAACCCGGTCGTTGGCACTGCATGGCTAGCCAAGGGGGGCGTGTTCGTATTGGCAAACATCCGTGGTGGAGGCGAGTTTGGCCCACGCTGGCACAAGGCCGCCCTGAAAAAAGACCGCCACAAGGCATTCGAAGACTTTGTCGCCGTTGCCAAAGATCTCATCGCCAGGAAGATAACCTCACCGCGTCACCTTGGAATCATGGGCGGTTCCAACGGCGGTCTTTTGGTGGGGGTTTCGTTCACCCAGCACCCCGAACTGTTCAACGCGGTAGCCTGCCAGGTGCCTTTGCTGGACATGCGAAGGTACACCAAGATCGGCGCAGGCCCAAGCTGGATGGCAGAGTACGGAGACCCGGACAAACCGGAGGACTGGGCGTACATCAAGACATGGTCCCCGTATCAGAATCTGCAAAAGGACACGAAATACCCGCAGGTGTTTTTCTACACATCCACGGCGGACGACAGGGTTGGCCCTGTGCACGCACGCAAGATGGCCGCCAAGATGCAGGCCATGGGTCACAAGGTGTTTTTCTACGAAAACACCGAGGGGGGTCACTCGGCAGGAGCCAACCACGAACAATCAGCCCACATGTGGGCCATGTCCTATGCGTACATGTGGAAGATGCTCCGGTAAGGTATCATCAATCATTCTACTGCCGACAACAGGGTTTCATATGATACACTTTTAGAGAGCGAGGCATGTTTTAGGAAGATCGATGACGACAATAAGCAGACTAATTTTCGGGACAGTAATTGTATTTTCTTCAGCTTGCGTCCATTTCAGCGAAGCCGGCCAGCAATGCAGCAGGCAAAGAGATCAATGTGAGCTACGTTGTGCAGAAGTGGGCCAGGCGAAATATGGAAATGACTGGCTGCCATACTGCCCACATTGTAGTCAACAATACAATCAGTGCATAGAGGACGTGAAAACAAGAAAAAAGAATAATAAATAGAAGCCACTTGGCTAGCTTGTTTCTGGCAGGTTTTAATTTTGATTACAACTGCTTACAAGACCTCCGTCCCCAAAAAAGTCCTCAATAGACCCCTCATATCAAAGTCCCATGAGCAGCGGCTGGAGACACCTTGACACATATGCATAAATAATGCATCATGATACATATGAGAACGACATTGAACATCGATGATCAGATTCTGGAAAAAGCCTCCATCTTGACAGGAATTACGGAAAAGACTTCTCTGGTCAGGCTAGGCCTGGAGGCGCTGATAGCTCGTGAAAGCAGCAAACGTCTCGCCCTGCTGGGTGGGACAGAGAAACAACTCCGCAACATCCCCAGGCGCAAATCTGCAAAATGACGATGATGGTGCTTGTGGACACATCCGTATGGATTAATCATTTTCGAAAAAACGACAGGCACCTGGCAAAACTTCTCAGCAACGCGCAAGTGCTTTGTCATCCCCATGTAATAGGCGAACTTGCCTGTGGAAACCTGAGAAACAGGCAAGAAATATTATCCTTGCTCCGAGAGTTACCTCAAACACCTGTCATAGATTTCGAGGAATTCATGTTTTTCATCGAGCAAAACCAGCTTCAAGGAAAAGGCATTGGGTTTGTAGATGTTCATTTGTTGGCATCGGCAAAATTAGGTCAGGTGCCCTTGTGGACGACTGACAGAAGGCTGAAAACTGTCAGTATGGAGCTATCCCTTGCTTACAAAAAATAGACTACCTGTTCGTGTCCTTGGCAGGTATTGAAGGCCCCAGGAGGACCAGGGAAATAGATGCCAGCCTGTACCGGTTGCCGAAACAACTGACTATGGGTGATAGAAAAAGTGGCCATCCATCCGTAACCTTCATTTGTGACAGCCGAAGTGAACCACCTCCTCAGCCAGATCACCTGTCTCTTAGGTGTCTACTAAAATGGATCAAGCCCAGTTATAGCCAAGCTCCACTGCGACCCTTTGTATCGGGTATCGTATCCCGGTCGCTTCATACAAATGCTCCAGGCACTAAAACACCGTTATACTTTTGATTACTGACAGTTATAAAACCTCCGTCCCCAAAAAACCCAAAAAAGCAAAACCCCACACACTGACATTTTCATTCGGCCATCATACCAGCGGAAACAATCAGTGACACCGCCTGATGGGTCATAGTACGATTGAAAAATAGAACAATAAAAGTAAGCCATCGTAGCATACACATGGAAAGGAACTGGCATGCCAAGACCAATGTTTGGACATGAAGCAAGAACAGGCTGGTGGATGTTGTACCTGCTATCAACAATGGCTGTTTTCACCCTTGGCTGCAATACCAAATCAGAAACTGAAGATTGTCCTGTCAACTCCCGCCTATGCTCTGGTATCTGCATAGACACCAACACCAACCCAAGCCACTGCGGAGACTGCGAAAACGCATGCGACGCAGGAGAATTCTGTGTGAAGGGGCAGTGCAAAATCGCCTGTGGCCAAGGCACCACTCTGTGCTCAAACACATGCGTTGACACCAACACCAACCCAAGCCACTGCGGAGACTGCGAAAACGCATGCGACGCAGGAGAATTCTGTG
>JALVPF010000018.1:0-299 GCA_027031935.1 Myxococcales bacterium
CCAAGGCTGCCAGGGAAAACGGCTTGATGCTGGGTCAGACTTTGATACCGGCTCCCCATCCTGATTTGCTGACGAAGCTTTTGTGATGGGGTAAGGCATGGTTCGCAAGGCAAAGCGCAAGCTGCAGTGGTCCGAGGGTATGGCCCTGGGAATGATAGAGACTCGTGGCCTGGTGGGCGCACTGGAAGCGGCTGATGCTGCATTGAAGGCCGCTGCGGTCAAACTGGTGAGCAAGGAGCGAAGTGGCGGTGCCATGGTGACGGTGCTTGTCAGTGGTGATGTAGCAGCGGTCGAAGCAG
>JALVPF010000018.1:309-7961 GCA_027031935.1 Myxococcales bacterium
GGGGCGGCTGCAGCTCGTGCGGTGGGGCGTCTGGCTTCAGTTCACGTGATTGCAAACCCTGATCGTGATATAGCCAAGGTTCTTGGTCACAAGGGCCTGGGCCTGAGGGGTACGCCAAGGCGTCGCAAGAAGAGGAGGGATAGTTGAGGCTGGCCAGGGTGATAGGACAGATCGTGTCAACGGTGAAGGACGAGCGACACGAAAGCTGGAAGCTGTTGATTGCCCAACCCGTAGACAGCGACGGGAGCCCTGCGGGCGAATCCGTGCTTGCCATAGACGCAGCCCAGGCAGGAGTGGGCGACTATGTGCTTGTTTTGGCCGAGGGCAAGAGCGCCAGGCAGGTCATGGAGAGTCCGGATGCTCCTTGCGAGGCCATCATAGTAGGTGTCGTTGATCACGTCATGATTGACGGCAAGGCAAGAATCCTCGGCGAAGGCCGGGCGGAAGATACGGGCCATGGATGATTTTCGACGCAAGATAGAAAATATCGTGCGCCAGGTGGTGACAGAGACTCTGGCCTCCGGACAGCCGCCCGATTTGCGCTCTTCAGGTGACTATTCGGTACGGCGAATGATGCTTGCTGCCAACTGGAAGATGAACGGTTCGGTGGATTTCGTCCGTAACTACGCCATGGACTTGACCGTGGTCGGGCACGATGTGGAGGTTGTGCTGTGTCCGCCTGCCGTATTGTTACCCGTGCTGGCGCAGTCCCTGGCTGTAGGCCAGCAGGTTGAGCTTGGAGTGCAGGATCTTCATTACGAATCAGACGGTGCATACACAGGCGAGCATTCGGCGTCCATGCTCAGGGATGCCGGGGCAATATATGCCATAGTGGGCCATTCGGAACGCAGGAGCATGTTTGGTGAGAGTGATGACGTGGTGAGAAAGAAGCTGATGGCTGCCATAGTCAATGACCTAAGGCCCATATTATGTGTGGGTGAAAGCGATGAAGAGAGAGCCTCCGGTTCCACATTCAGGGTGTTGAGAGCCCAGTTGACCGCAGCCTTGGGAGAGCTTGCCAGTCCACTTCCTGACCCGGGGAATGTGGTGGTGGCTTACGAGCCATTGTGGGCCATAGGTACCGGACAGACTGCCACAGCTCAACAGGCACAGGAGGCCATGTCGTTTATTCGGGACAGGATCGGGGAGATGTTTTCCTGGTCCTTTGCACAGGCAGTCCGCATACTGTACGGTGGAAGCGCAAATCCTGACAACGCTTTCGAACTGGCGTCCATGGAGGATGTGGACGGTTTTTTGGTAGGTGGGGCGGGCTTGGATCCGAAAAAATTCATGAGCATGATCGACTCGGTGTCTCATGCCGCAAAAGAAGGGGTTGTTCGTGCCGGGTAGACGAATATTCATAGCTTGTGACCATGGAGGTTTTGTCTTGAAGGAGAACCTCAAGGCCTGGCTTTTGGATCAGGGCCACCAGGTCTCTGATTTTGGAACCCACTCCACTGCGTCTGTGGATTGGCCTGATTTTGCGCTACTGGTGGCTCAGGCGGTCGTGGGATCCCGTGCTGCAGGCGGGGATGCGGTGGGCATAATGATCGACTCCATAGGCCAGGCGAGCGCCATGGCCTGTAACAAGGTGCCGGGTATAAGAGCCGTGGTTGGCTTCGAGCCATTTGCGGTTCACTCTTCACGAGAGCACAATGACGCCAACATCTTGTGTCTGGGCGGTCAGGTTTTGGGGCCTGGCCTGGCCCAACACCTGGTCAAACTGTGGCTCGATACCCCCTATGCTGGAGGAAGACACCAGACGAGGCTTGACAAGCTCACTGCCATCGAAAAGCGTTTTTGCAAGGAGAGCCCATGAAGATAGGCAGGGTAGAGGGCCAAGTGGTGGCCACCATAAAGGATCCATCTCTCGAAGGTTTTCGTTTGTTTGTGATACAGGCACTGGACGAAAAACTCAAAGAGATTGGCAAACCCTTTGTGGCAGTGGATGGAATGCGTTGTGCTGGCCCGGGAGATTTGGTGTATTTTGTACAGAAGCGAGATGCGGCCATAGCGCTTGGTGACAAGCAGCCTGTGGACGCTACGATTATGGGATTTGTGGATAGGGTTTTCGCCGAGAAGACTCCCGGCGGACCTGTGGTTTCTGTAAAAGGTGAATAAAGGTTTTTATCACCATCAACAAGGAGGACTGGTGTGGAAAAGGAAGCATTGGGAATGATCGAGACTCGTGGATTGGTGGGTTCCATCGAAGCCGCTGATGCCATGGTAAAGGCTGCAAAGGTAACTCTCATCGGCAAGGAGTTCATCGGTGGTGGTTACGTCACGGTGATGGTCAGGGGTGACGTGGGCGCAGTAAAGGCTGCTGTCGAGGCAGGAGCCATGGCGGCGAAGAAGGTCGGAGACCTGGTTTCAGTGCACGTAATTCCTCGTCCCCACGCTGATGTGGAAGGAATTTTGCCCAAGGCAGAGTAGGTCCTGTACACAGGATTTTGATGAGTGACCCTTTGGCTGCAAAAGCGCGTCGCAGCCAAAGGGAATGCTAATATTCCGCGCCGGACAAGGAGGATCCGCGGATGGATTCTGACGACGTGGTCCGTACAATTGCATCCGAGGTGCTAAGGCGCCTTGGTGCGGATGGAGACGGAGGCCCGCCCTCTGTCAAACCCGATGCAAACAATCAGGATTTGACCCCAAGCATGCGACCAGCTGTGTCCCTGTATGCAAATCCTAAGGGACACTCCCTGGTGCTCATGACGGGCGGCGACAGGAACCTGGACCGTGCCCTTTCTCAGTTGGGACGAATAAGCGATTCTTGCGAGATTACGACCGTTGTTCTTTCGCCAACGGCAACAAAGGTCGTGGGAGAACCCGCGATACGCAGGGCAGCACCTGGAGCACGTGTGATCATGGACGGAGAGGTGGAAGACCTGCTCGATGGTGTGACCATAGTCTACCTGCCCAACATGTCCCTCAATGCGCTGGCCAAGATAGGGCGCCTTACACCCGATTCACTGGTCTGTATACTGGCGGTACAGGCCTTGCTGAGGGGTATTGCGGTTGTGGCATCAAAGGATTCGCTCTTGCCCGCGGTAGCTGACGAGAAAAAAGTGCCGGCAGGGGTTCAGGAGAGGATCGACCGTATGCTTGCCATACTCTCTGACATGGGGGTATCGGTTCGCGCGGTGGATGACATCTGCAAGACCCTTGGGACTTCTTCCTCATCAGGCACTTCCAGCAAGTGTTCCGTGGGGGATGACTGCGAGGGGTGTGGACTTTGTCTGGATAAGAATCCTGTTGCAGTTCGTGCCATGGTGGATTCAGGTGCCGACAGGGTCGGTTCCAGCCTTGGGGTCAAGCCGCCATCGGACAAGAGTATAGCCAGGATGATAGATCATACTCTACTGAAGGCAGACGCAACGGACAGCGAAATAAGAAAGCTGTGCGAGGAGGCGAGGAAATACGAGTTTGCCTCTGTTTGTGTGAACCCGGGATGGGTGTCTCTTGCAGCACAGATGCTTGCCGGTAGCCCGGTGAAAGTCTGCACGGTTATCGGCTTTCCCCTGGGTGCCACGACTCCCACGGCAAAGGCCATAGAGACCAGAGACGCCATAGCCAATGGTGCCACCGAGATCGATATGGTGATAAACGTCGGCGCCTTGAAATCCGGTGACGATGAGCTGGTCAGGAGAGACATTGAAGGCGTGGTGGCTGCGGCCAGGGGCAAGGGCCTCGTCAAGGTGATAATAGAAACCGCTCTTCTGTCCAAAGAGGAAAAGATCAAGGCATGCCTGCTGGCAAAAATGGCTGGAGCTGATTTCGTCAAGACCTCTACCGGATTTTCCACCGGTGGTGCAACCGTGGAGGACGTGGCTCTCATGCGTCAGACAGTGGGACCGGACATGGGGGTCAAGGCGTCAGGGGGGATAAGGGATCGTCAGACAGCAGAGGCCATGAAAGCCGCTGGGGCAACCCGAATCGGCGCATCCGCATCGGTGGCAATAGCTACCGGAGGTAGTTCGGGTTCCGGTGGATACTGAGGCAGGGGTGAATCTCTTCGAGGCCAGAGACCTGGTATGTGAACTGGGTCGCAGATTGTGGCAGCGTGGCTATGTCTCTGCCAACGATGGAAATCTGTCTGTAAAAATCGATGACGATACGATTCTTGCCACACCAACAGGGGTCAGCAAGGGATTCATGAACCCTGAGGATTTGGTCGTTACCGATATGAGGGGCGAGGTCTTACAGGGCCGGTTGAAACCGTCCTCAGAGCTGAGGATGCATATTAAAGTATACGAACTCAGGGCTGATATACAGGCTGTGGTGCATGCCCATCCCCCTTATGCCACAGCCTTTGCCCTGGCTGGGATAGCGCTGGACAAGTGTCTGCTGCCGGAATCGATCCTTTCTTTGGGGGCTGTACCCATAGTGCCCTATGGAACGCCGTCTACCGATGAGATACCCATGAAAATGAGCGAGTACATACCGACCTGTGACGCCGTGCTATTGGCCAACCACGGCGCAGTCGTCTGGGCTGATTCGCTTTTGGGGGCCTATTACAGGATGGAGTCTCTGGAACACTCTGCGACAATAATCCATCACGCACTGGCCTTGGGTGAGCCAAGGGCCCTGGATGAGTCACAGGTGCAACAGCTTGCCGAGGTACGAAAAAACATGGCTATCTCAGGAAAGGCTCTGTCTTGTGATGTGGTTCGAAAGCCTTCTGAGGGTGAGCCTGTTGTATCTTTGGGCCCCTCCGGTGGAGATCGCGACGAGCTTGTGGATAGGATCGCAGGGGAGGTCATGAAGGTGTTGAACCAGCGGAAATGATTTTTGGAAATTTTATCTGGAGGTTTGGTGATGTTGAAAAGAGCTTCGATTTGGTTGAGCGTTTTGAGCCTGTCAGCAGTGCTTGTATCATGCGCTCACACAAATGGTGGTTGTAAATGCCATAAGGCCGAAAAAGCAAGGACCAGCAAGGTGACCGGGCAGGAGGATATTGTGATCCAGCCAGCTATGGATGAAAAGACTTTGGAGAAGAAGGTCTCTGACTATGCTCCGGTTCGTCTAGGGTTCGACTCCAAGGGCCTGGATAAAGATCAAGTCCAGGCGGTCAAGCAACTGGTGGCAGCGGCCAAGATCCTGGATGATCTTTTCTGGGAGCAGGCATCCGAGCAGGGCCCTGTGTTGAGGGTACGCCTTGCAAATCCCAAAGACGATATGGAGAAATTGCTGGCCAGGTATCTCGCCATAAACTATTGCGCCTATGACAGGCTGGATGCTTTCAAGCCATTCATCAAAGCTACCAAGGACGGCAAGAACCTGGTGCCGGAAAAAGCTCCTCTCGGCGCTACCTTCTATCCAGTGGACATGACAAAGGAAGAGTTTGCAAATCATCTCAAGGCTCACCCTGAGGATACGGAGTCTTTTCAGAGCAATTTTACCGTCATAGTTCGCAAGGAGGGAAAGCTGGCAGCAGTTGACTATTCGCAAGTCTACAAAGAGAAACTGCTCAAGGCTGCCCAACTCATGAGAAAGGCTGCCGACAAGGTCCACAACGAGAGCCTGAAAAAGTTTCTCAATTCACGTGCTGATGCCTTTATCTCCAATGATTATTTCCAGTCGGACATGGACTGGATGGACGTTAAAGATTCCCCCCTGGAGGTAACCATAGGTCCATATGAGGTCTATGAAGACAGGCTGTTTAATTACAAGGCATCTTTTGAAGCATTCGTTACTCTCAAGGACAAGGCGAGCAGCGAAAAATTGGAAAAGGTGGCCAAGTATCTTACGGACATGGAGAAGAATCTTCCCATACCGGACGAGCACAAGAATTTCCACCGTGGCGCATCGTCGCCTATCGTGGTGGTGGATCTCATCTATTCGGCAGGTGACACGAGAGCAGGGGTTCAGACCCTCGCCTTCAACCTGCCAAACGACGAGCGGGTCAGAGAGAAGAAGGGCTCCAAGAAGGTCCTTTTGAAGAACGTTAGCCACGCCAAGTTCGACAGCATATTGACACCCATCGCCAAAAAGGTCCTGGTGGAAGATCAACTGGACAAGCTTTCCTTTGACGCTTATTTCAACCACACCCTCATGCATGAAGTGTCCCATGGTCTGGGGCCCGGGTTTATCAAAAAGGACGGAAAGAGGGTCACGGTAAACGTCACGCTCAAGGAACTGTATTCCACAATCGAGGAGGCGAAGGCCGACGTTCTTGGCATGTACAACGCTCTGTACCTGGTGGACCGTGGTGTGTTGCCCAGGGAGCTTTCGGAAACAGGGCTGGTGACTTTTCTTGCCGGCATTTTCAGATCTGTGCGCTTCGGTGTTCACGAGGCTCATGGTCGTGCCAATCTGATAGCATTCAATTACCTGCTTGAGGGTGGGGCGTACAAATATGACCCGGCGAAGAAGCGTTTTCGGGTCGATTTGAAAAAAGCATCGGAGGTGGTGAAGGCCCTTGCCCACGATCTGCTCATGGTAGAGGCCCTTGGGGACTATGACGGAGCGAAAAAGCTCATAGACAAGTACGGCAAGGTGGGTCCGCAGATGCAGGGACGCCTGGATGACCTGGGAGACGTTCCTGTGGATATAGTTCCAGAGTTCGAAATAGAAAAATAGTTACGCCACCTCGCTGAAAGGAATCGATATACCATTTGGGGAAAACGCTCGGGATGTACAGGTTTGCGCAGGTGTTGTTGTTTTTGTTCCTGACCAACGCGGTCAAGGCGCAGGACGGCTGGATGAAAGGGATTCGCACCGGGCATCCCAGGTTGTTTTTCAACTCCGAGACTTGGCCCAAGGTGCGGCTCCTCGCCCGGGGGAGGCTGAGAAGCTTCTATGGCGAAGTAAAGGATTATTCGAACCGACAGTGTCCGGTTCGTGGTAAAAAGTTCAATTATCCTGTTGCCATTGGTCAAGCACCCAATCTCCACACTCGGTATGGCAGCATGACCACTGGCGACTGGGGTCCGGTGGCCATGGCTTCAGCCCTGGTATACCTGATGGAAGGAGGCGAGAACAGATTAAGGCGTATCAAGGCCATGATCTGGGCGAATCTCGACTACCTTTTGTATTGCCATCAAACTGTTCAAAAAGCCGCTTTCTACTATGCCAACTCTACTATCATGCTTATGGCAGCCATCGACTGGATCTGGAACTATCTGAGTTCAGAAGAACAACAAGAGATTGGGCAGGCAGTGATGGATCGGGTTTACGAAATGGTCCACCACAAGACCACGGACTCCCGCCCTCTCCACTTACCATATTGGTACGGCCAGAGGTATGGATATCAAAAGTATACGGCGGGGTATTACAACGCCCATGAGCTTACCTTTTTCGCAGGGCTTGTTTTTTATAGGGAGAGTGTCGACGACGAAAAGGCTCTGGATTTTCTCCGCCGAGGTTACCACGTGTTCCTGCCGGATGGTCAAAAGCACGGACTGTTTGATTGGAGAGCATCCATGGCCGGCGACGATGGAGGTGGGCCCGGCTACACATTCATATACAACGCCAGCTTCTATCCATTTTCTCATTGGAACTTTTACTATGTATGGAAAAGCGCGACCGGGCAAGACTTGGCGGCTCGTTGGCCGTTTTTGGGCTTGCATGCAAATTATTTGTTTTGGAACCTGACAGAGGGTTTCCGTGAGTTCGGCAGGGGGGATTCCTTCCACACAAACAACGAGTTG
>JALVPF010000018.1:7971-21495 GCA_027031935.1 Myxococcales bacterium
ACTTTTTTGAGTGCAATCATGGATGCTTATGCATCGATCAATCCCAGGTTGTCTGCCATGGCTCATTTTGTCAGGCGTCGTCTGGGAGGACGATTCCTTGCCGACGACATGCATATGCCAGTCATATATCCTTTCTTGATGTGGAATCTCGATAGAGCCCCGGACGCCATCGACTATTGTCGGCAGATGCCATTGGCACGCTATTTCGAGGGCGTGGGTGAGACATCCTTTAGGTCGGGATGTGACCGTGATGATACCTTTGCCCTGTTTGTGGCAGGCGGACCCCATGCGGTGCACAGGCAACTGGATGCATTGCATTTCACCATTTACAAGATGGGATACTTGGCGATAGACACGGGTGCCAGAGAAGACGGCAGAGTACATCATGTAGGCTGGTACAATCAGACAGTGGCTCATAATTCAATTTTGATAGACATGCCCGGAGAACCCGAGACCAGTTGCTGGGGATATCCGCCACAGAGGCAAAACGGTGGCCAGTACAGGTACAAAGGGTCCAAGGTGATCTCTTTCGAGACCAACAGGGACTATGCATATGTGGCAGCCGATGGAACAAGGAGTTACCTTCCAGAGAAATGTTCCCAGGCTATCCGTCAGTTTCTCTTCATACCCCCCGACTACTTCGTGGTCTTCGACAGGGTTACTTCTTTACGGGCAGAGTATCGCAAGACGTGGTTGTTCCATAGTATAAACGAGCCCTCGGTTGACGGGACACTGTTTCGGGTCGATGAAGGTCGAGGCAGGCTTTTGGCAAGAAGCTTTCTCCCCAAGAAAGCAAAGATTGAAAAGATCGGCGGTGCCGGGCATGAGTACTATTATCGACCCTATTACGCAGCCGGCATAAATTACACCGGGGATTCTTCAGGCTACAAGGGCAAATGGCACATCGAGGTACACCCTGGTAGCCCCAGAAAGACGGACTACTTTTTGCATTTGATCCAGGTAGGAGACCAGAAATTGAAAGCCATGGATGAGGCTGAGTTCAGCGAATCTGCAAGTTGTGCAAAACTTAGATTTCATGCAGGTGAGCGGGATGTCTCAGTACGATTTGCCAAGACCGGCCATGTTGGTGGGCACATCCGTATTGTTGAAAAGAACAGGACCATTGTTGACCGATATCTCACCGATCATGTACAGCAACAATCTGACCTTGATACGAGAACAAGCCACAAGGCTAGTGCTGGATGCACATGTGCTTCACCAGATTCCAGCTCGGCTCTATGGCTTGTCTTTTTCGGCTTGTTGTACCTGCTCATGTGCAAACACAGGTGCTCACCAAGGTAGAGATAACTCTGGAAAAGGAAATTTTCAGTGAAGCATGTGTTGCCTGTGGAGCTGCTCGAACAGCTCGGCTCTCATCCTTCGGCCAACGTACCGCCTGATGCGTTCTGCGTCCGAAGATTGCAACATGGTAAACTCTATGGCGGTACCCTGCTTGTGTTCATCCGAGTTGTTGTAGACCACCCTGCCCAGTGCCCTTACCGGTTCGTCGTCGCCAGGAAGGCAGAACTCCAGAGTGACTTCACCTGAATCCCGCTTGGGCGACTTGGATGGTGCAATATAGGATACTCCCCGCTCAGAGATGTCTACGGTCTTTCCGAGGAGCCTGGCGGTCCTGTTTTCCTCGTTGATAAAAACATTCATGCCCGCCCTGAGAAATTCCCTTCTTTCACTAACGCTTTCCATTGTCGCCTCCTCCTGGTTAGGTACTCTAATAACTTACATGTATCATTTTATCCTACATCTGCCAGGAGTCAAAAAAATGACCTTTTTTTTAAAGATTTTGTGATGCAGTCTCAGGAGGGATTCTCTCGGGCTTTCTTCCCTGTGCTGACAGCAGCATTCCGAAAGGGCCAAAGGATGAAATCTCTTCGACCTCGAGATTTGCTTGCGCCATCAGTCGTTTTATCTCGGATATTCTTCTGGCGTGCAGCCAGACACCCTGCCTCATGGCGTTTCCGATCTGGGTAAAAAACCGAGCAAGCCCTGCATGGGCAGTGGTGAAGAAGATTTTGCCATTGGGAGAAAGCTGCTCTGAGAGTCTACGCAGGAGCCATTGAAGATCCGCAATATACTCCAAGGAAGAAAAACTGCAGATAAGGTCAAATGGTCCTTCGAGCCTGGCTTCATAAATATCGCAAGCCATGGTCATTATATTTTTCAGGCCATGTCTTGATGCTTTTTCCTTTAGCTTTTCAATCATCGCCGGGGAAAGATCCAATGCCGTGACTTCCCCAGCTCTTGCTGCAAGCTCGATGGTGAATCTTCCGGTGCCGGCGCCAATCTCGAGCACCTTTGCATCCGGGTTCACGATTTTATCAAGGTGAGTCTGCACCATGTTGTATTCGGCCGTTCTAAGGGCGGACTGCTTTCGATCTTTCTGCTCCTTGTCGTAATAGGCTGCCAGTGAATCATAGAAAAATCGTACAGCACCAACTCCGGGTTTGTCTTCGGTGTCGCCAAGGGTCCACATGGAGCTTATTGTACGACAGCGCAAGTTTTTGCTGGCGAGGCCCTCGAGTATCTGCTCCAGCTCATCTAACCACTGTGATGCGCTAAAGCGTGATGGCGAAGAAGTATCATGAAGAGAGACTATGTCTCCGGGACGGACTTTTTTCAGCACCCGCCTGGCCATGCCGGAGATTCGCCGGTTGCCGAAGTCCATGGCCTTTACCCTGGAGCCAACACAGCTCATGCCTTGTTCCAGCAGCACTCTCCAAAGACCAGGACGCACGATCCATGCAGGAGGCCTGAATATTCTCGGCCTGAATCCCAGCGATTGAATCTCTGTTTGGCAATCTTCGATGGATTTCCGAAGGCGCCTGAGGGGTTTTAGGGCAATAAGGACATCGTGCTCCATCGTATGGTTTCCAACTTCATGGCCTGCTTGCATGATTTTTTTCACCAGGTCCGGATATTCATGAACCTTTTTTCCAACCAGGAAAAACACGGCTTTTGCGTCGTATCGTTCCAAAAGCGCAAGGATTTTCGGGGTGGTTTCCGGATCAGGACCATCATCAAAGGTGAGTACAACCGAGCCATCTGCCACCCTTGTCATCAATGGCATCAGCAAACGCCACCCGGGGACCATGGGGGCCAACAGCATGAGCAGCACGAAGGCAGAAAGCGGCCAAAGGGCCAGGATGGGATCTATGAATGCCAGGATTGATGCAAGCTGAAATGCGCCAAGCCCAATCAGGTGGGCTGGAGCCAAGGGGAAAATACCAGGCTTCAAATTGCGGCTCATCTGATGAGCATTTCCCATAGGGGACCGGTGCGTCCCCGTTGATACATCCGCTTGAGTATTCTTTGAGTCTGTTGACCACCTGCACCTATGACCCAGTTAGCCCTGCCGGAAGAACGCTCTTTGACCATATCCATGATCTCGTCCGGTGAGATGTCCTTTGCCTGATAGAAAACAGGCAGAAGGAGATCGTCGGTTGAGCTTATGGCTCCTTCTTCCAGTGCCATGGAGTATAATCTGGTGTTGGGATAGATCCGAATTCCGCAAAAGAAAAAGAAAACGGACTTGTCTATTTTATCCACCGCATCCAGGGTCTCCTCGACGCTTTCCTTGTTTTCCCCCGGACCTCCAAGCATGAAATAGTGAGCTACGAAAAGTCCAGCGTCAACTGCGTCCCTGTGAGCAGCCAGTGCGTTTTGTACTGTAAATGCTTTTTTGTATGACTTGAGCATACGCTGACTCAGGGTGTCCGTGCCGAATTCAACGTGTGTGCATCCGCAATCTGCCAGGGTCTCGTAGAATCCATCTGGTGGGGCGATGGGTGCGAAAAATGCACCCCATGGAATGCCCAGGCCGGCTTGCTTGAATGCCAGGGCTACCTGCCTGGCGTGGGAGTGATCGGAGTTGAAAACAGAATCGGATATGAAAAGATACCTGGCACCAGCCCCTTGAAGACCCAGCGCCTGTCGTGCAATCTCGTCCGGGTCAAAGCGTCTTATGCGGCTGCCCTCTATATGGGGATAGGTACAGTAGAAACACTTGAACGGGCAGCCTCTTTTTGTCTGCAGGTTCAGCATGCCACCCCGGTTCAGGTAGTACTCGGCGCGGTGCTTTTCAGGAATGATTCGTCCACAGGAGCCCTTGAAAGGAGGAGGAGGATCCGTTTTACTGTCATCTCTGCTTACGACCCCCGGGATTTGATTCAGGTCGGCACCGCGTTCAATGGCCTCGAGCAGATCCGGAAAACGTTCGCCTTCACCCACGACGCCCAAGTCTGCACCCACCTCTTGGAGTATAATGCGAGGAAAAAGAGTGAATCCAGCGCCACCCAAGACCAGAGTGGCCCGTGAACATTTTTTTATATCTTTTACAACCTGCTTCAGGTTGCTTATGAACTCCATGCTGTCAGATGAGTCTGTGTTGTCTATGTTTCTCAGTGAAAGGCCTATTACCTCTGGCGCGAAATCTTGTATTGTCTGCGTGAGTAGCGAGTTGTCCTCGTGTCCCAGCAGATCGATGATGCGTACCTGATGTTTTTGCCTTGCTGCATGGGCCACATGGTCAAGCCCAAGAGGATATACCGGGTAGGGTTCGGCAAAGCGGTTGACTGATACGAGCAAGACCCTCAAGGTATGACCTCCACTGCCGCACTGTATTCACCCAGGTTCAGCAACAATACCCCCCTGTCTTCGAGCAGGATTTCTTCTGAATCCGGTCCGGGTCTGGCCTTGCCATCCTCCACCCACTTTACCGCAAGAGCAGCCGCGCATGCTGATACAGTGGCAAAGAAACCCAGTGAGTTTTCATACTCCATGATCGTGGTGCTTGGGTAAAGCCCATTTAGCAATGCCAGCATGTCCTGTTTTTTTTCGTTCAACGCATCCTGTATCCTGAGCATGATCAGTCCGTACTCTCTATCTCTGGACTCGCTGATGAACTGATTGATCCGCAATGCTATTTGCTGTACCGAGTTGCTCTTGCCCAGGTGGGTCGCCCTGAGTCTTGCCGATGGTAAGCGGGCACGATCAGATGTGAGAATAAAGCCAGCCCCACCGTCTGAAGGGCTCCTGTCATACTTGGGGTCCAAAAGCGGACTGAACTTCTGGTGGTATTCGTCTGCGGACACCAGCAGTGTGGTCTGATCCGACCTGGCGAGAAGTTGCGCCATGTATAGTGCCTGTTCGAAGGCCAGGTGCCTATCTGTTGCTGTTGCGCTGGGACCGGTGGCCTTGTGTCTGATGGCAAGCTGACCGGCAGGTGCGTTGTGTACCGAGCCAACGAAGTCGGTGGGGCTGGAGAGCTTGTTCGGGTCGGCAAAAAGGCGGGTGAGAAAATCATGGGTCTCGCTCATGGGGCCCCAGCCTGTCCCAAAATGGACCTGGTGGATTTCTGCTTTGTCCGATTCATCTGAAAGGCGAGCGCCAAGGGCGATGGCCATTTTCGATAGTCGTTTTATTCGCCTGAGAGACCGTACTGGCAGGCCTTCAACCAGCTGCTCGACAGGAAACACGCCGGAACATGACTTTCCGACTCTCACGGCCTTTGTGGTTTGTTCGATAAATCCAGCGCCAGTTACGCACTCGCAGGCATTCACTACAAGCCAATCATCTTGCTGCTGCGTGTGGTTTTCAGGTGCTGATTTGTCGTAAGCGCTTTTTTCAACGCATGCTCCTAGCAGTATGCTTGCGTTATTGCCACCAAAGCCAAAGGAATTGGATAGTACCCTTTTGATCTCTGCGCGAGTCGGCTGCAGCACTGGCGCTAGGCCGAGCTGAGGGTCAGGTTCCGTGCATCCCACGTTTGGAGGGATGGTAAGAGTGCCGATGGAGTCCAATGCCACCACAGCCTCTATTGCTCCTGATGCAGCAAGACTATGGCCGAAGATTCCCTTGGTGGAAGAGACGACTGGCGTTTTGTCTCCAAAAAGATCCAGGACTGCTTTGGCCTCTGATTTGTCATTGTCAGGTGTGCCTGTACCGTGCAGGTTTATGTAGTCAATATCCCCGGTACCGAGCCCGGCGTCGTCCAATGCCTGGGCCATGGCTCTGTATGCGCCGGTGCCGTCCGGGTGAGGTGCGGTGGGATGATAGGCGTCGCAGCTCAATCCAACGCCCATGATCTCTCCTAAGGAGCCTGGTGGTGCTTTATCCGCAGCCTCCAACAACAACATGGCTGCCCCCTCGGCCACTGTCATTCCTGCGCGATATTTATCCAAAGGCCTCGCGCCCTTGGGATCCACCAATTGCAGCATGTGAAAGCCAAAGTAGGTAAGTTGGCATAGGGAGTCAGCACCACCCACAAGCACCCTTTTGTATTGTCCCGAGCGCATGGCATAGACGGCAAGAGCCAAGGCCACGGCAGACGAAGAGCAGGCAGTAGATACGGTAAATACGGGACCCTCACATCCAATGCTCTTGGCAACTGCCTGGCCGACAGTACCCGTTGCGTGCATGGAAAACATCTCGGGATCGCTTTGGCCGGAGGCCATGAGTTCCTCCGTAAGGGCCATGCCTCCAGTGGTGCATGCCATGAATATGGATTCCGGGGGGGTAGCCTTGGCAACAGCCTGTTTCGCAGCAGAGATGGCAAGCAGGTGGGTGCGTGGTAAATCGCCTCTCTGCAGGTGCTCCACCTGCCCTGCTGGCATGGCGCCATCAGGGCCGGGCTGGAACAGGTGCAGGTTTGTCAAAAACGATCTGCTGTGGGAGATGGCCTCTTGAATTGACTCTGCGCCAGAGCCGGCAGGACTGATTACCCCCAGGCCGGTAACAAAGACACGCACGGTTATCACCCGGTGGCGTTCTTGCTGTGCTTTTCAATGTAATCAGCCAGGGTGGAAACCGAGCGCAAGACCTCCTGGCCGAGTTCCTTGTTGTCGATCTTTATTCCAAAATCCTGCTCTATCATGACGACAATTTCCAGGACGTCGATGGAATCAAGGCCGAGACCATCTCCGAAGAGTGGTTCGTCATCAGCGATTTCATCCGGGTTGACATCCTGAAGGTCGAGGGTCTTGACCAGCTTGTGTTTGAGTTCTGTTCTCAGGTCTGACATTGATCCAGCCTTTCATCGCTTTGGGTTCAAGCTTCAGATGCATATCCTGGCTTTTGTGCCCTGTCAATGATTAGACGTATCAATGATTGGAAGGTTTTCAGGATATACTGGCAGAGTATTGGTAGAGGTCTTCAATCCTGTTTTTTTATCCCTTGTTATTGGATTCAAAGGATAGGCAAAGAGAGGTCTGTGAGATAGTATGGACTATCATAAATCAAGGAGGGACCTGATGGATTTGGGAATAAAAGACAAGGTAGCGCTGGTGGCGGCATCCAGCAAAGGCTTGGGCCGGGAAGTGGCATGCGCTCTGGCACAAGAAGGCGTCAGGCTGTCTCTGTGCGCCAGAACACAAAGCACACTGCATGAGACTGCAGAGCATATCCGGTCTAGATATGGTGTAGAGGTCATGGAGACCGTTTGCGATCTGACAGATGAGCATCAGGTGGCAACTTTGGTAAAGGGCACACTGGAGAGTTTCGGCACAGTGGACATCCTGGTCTCCAACGCTGGCGGACCTCCGCCAGGAAAATTTCTGGAACACGATGTGGACGCCTGGCGGCGCGCCGTGGACCTGAACTTCATGAGCGCGGTGTTTTTGTGTCAGCAGGTGGTGCCCGTGATGCAGAAAAACAAGTGGGGCAGGATAGTGCTCATGACTTCTATTTCAGTGCGGCAGCCTTTGGACGGCTTGATTCTATCCAACTCGGTACGTGCTGCCACCACTGGTCTTGCGCGAACGCTGGCCAACGAGCTGGGCGAGGACAATATACTGGTGCACACTGTGTGTCCGGGCTTTTTCCTCACGGACAGGGTCAAGAGCCTGGCCGAGAGATTGGCCGAGGCAAATGGCACCACACCCGAGGACATGGAAAAAAAGTGGGCTTCGCAGAACGTGCTGGGCAGGGTAGCAGACCCTTCGGAGTTTGGGCCGCTGGTGGCTTTTTTGTGCTCCGAGCGAGCGTCGTACATGACAGGCTCTGCCATTGCCATAGACGGGGGCTTGTACAAGGGATTGCTTTAGACATGTTGCTTGGGGAGTGGGGATTTCCGTGGACATCTCAGCAAGCCGTCTGCCTGGATAGCCCAACCCATAAGTAACTGAGGAAGGTGTACCATGGGAGAATCAGCCCAGTATCACTTTGATAAAGGTGAAAAGCTTAGGGAAGAAAAAGACTATTCTGGTGCACTTGATCATTTCAACAAGGCGCTGGATGCTGATCCTTCCTTCCCCAATGCTTTTTCGGAGATCGTTGATATCCTGGCCAAGAACAAGGACTGGCAGGGGCTGGCGAAGAACTACCTCGCTATGATCGATCGAGTACCTGAGGATGACACAAAAACTAGGCGATCTCTTTGGAAAGACTTGGGTGAGCTGTATAGGGTGGTTTTCCGCGATCTGCAAAACGCCATCCATGCATATCGAACGCTTACTTCCCTAAAGCCCGTGGACCCGGATGACTGGAATACCCTGGGAGAACTTTTGCTGGCAAACCAGGATATCAACGAGGCGATTTTCTGCTATCACCAGGCCATCAAGCAGTCTCCCGAGCAGGTCAGTTCTTATCGAAACCTCTGGAAACTTTTCAACAGAAAGGAAGACTACGACAAGGTTCTTGCAACCCTGGCGATCATGGTTTTCTTGGGTGAGCTAGAAGAGGATGAAGAAAAAATTCTCAAGTTTCTTTCCAAGAAGGCACCAAAGGAGCCACGGCGTCCCATCAATGCTCAATCGTGGGAATCTGCCCTCGTTCATGATGATGCGAAATCACCCCTAAGGCGAATTTTGAACTTGATCTACCAGCAGGCACAAGCCATGTTCACCATGAGTCACAGTGATGTTGGGCTTCAGAGAAAGTCAGACCTCGTCAGATTGCGCTTGAACTTTAGCCAACTGTCCCGCTGTTTCAAGATTGCATCGCGGACAATGAGCGAGGTCCATGTTGAACTGTTTCAAAAAAGCGCCCTGGAATCGTCCAAGCAGTCTGGCCTGGATCTTGTGAGAACAAATCCAGTGGGGATAATCGCATATGGCAATTCTCCCGACAACAGGCTTCAGTTGCTTTTTTATCTTGGCAGACTATTGGCTCTGGCTCATCCTGATTTCATTCTTGCATACTCGTTGCCACTTGATGAACTCAAGGCGCTTGTCGATGGCGCGTGTTTAATCGTTGAACCCGATTTCAATACGACAGCAGATGCCACGAAAGCACAAGAGGCTGCAAGGCGGCTGAAAGAGGTCATTACAGACACGGGTATGAAACAGCTCGAGCCAGCTTTGCGCGAGTACATCGGTCGATCGGTCGAGTTCGATTTCGGGCGATGGCTGGAGGCAGTGGAGCATACCGCCAACCGAGCTGGGTTTGTCGTTGCAAACGATCTGAGCGTCAGCATGAATATCATTCGAGATGAAAAAAGCATGCTCACATCCATGAATGCGGACGACAAAGAGCGCGAGCTGCTCTTGTTTGCCGCAAGCCCCCAGTACCTGCAATTTCGCAAGGATATTGGAACGGCGTGGACTGGCTAGTAAGCCGTCTTGCAAGGCCATCACGGTATTCGCCTCTCTGAAACCGATTTTCAAGCGACAGATCTATTCTGATCCAGGTTGATTATTTCGAGGATGTCAAATCAAAGGAATAGTTGGTGCTTAGGTTATACTGTGAATCGGACAAAACCTAGCAGAGAGCTACAATATGAAGGGAGCCGATCCTAGGCATCATGATCCCGCTGCTGCTCCATGGGATGGATTTACCTGGGGGGTATTACTGGCACCAGTCAGCCCATGTCTCCACGGTGTCATTTTTTGTGGGTCGAGCTACACCCAAAGCATAACGATTACTGGCTTCGACACATCCATTCCATTTTTCTACTGTTGACCAATCGCCACGGGTGTACTTGTACTCAAACCACTCACCACGTGGAACCTCCACACACGCCTCAACTCGACCGGATTGTCCGACTGGCCCAAAGAACTGCTGCTGCCATCCGTTTGAGGAAAGGGCAATATAGATACTGTCCTGAGACGGGGTTCCATCGGGGACTGTAAGCGAAAAAGGCATACAGACCGTAGGGCTTGGTTGTTCATCTGTTGCATAAGTCAAATCCAGCATGAAATTGCCACGATCCTCAAAAAGAATCCACAGGACTCCATCATTTTCATCAAGCCACCAGCCTTGTCCTGTATTCTCGAGATCGTCCATGCCCGATCTTTCAGAGAGACTAACACCATCAACAGAGACTGTGGCCGCAGGGCCCGTGGCGGGGCGAACACGAATCAAAAGCTGGCGTGCTGGTGGACTGTAGTTGCCCCTTCTTTGCACCACCAGGCTTGCCCCGTTTACAGTGCGTTGCAGGCGGTATTCTGTGAGACAATAATCGCCATCAAGGTACGCTGTAGACTCACCGTCGTCTTCATAGAGTGAAAAAGTGGATTCCTTTTGGTCAGGATACAACCATAACTCAAGTCTGTTGATAGGTTCCTCATCGCTCCACTGCATCAGGGGTGCCATGGGTAAAATTGCGCCGGAACGCACGAACAGGGGAAGCGCAGCAAGTGAAACTTGTCTGTTAATATTTGAAGGTCCTTGGTACCTGCGGCCGGAATGCAACTCATACCAGGATCCCTCTGGCAGGTAAATGGTTTGATCATTCTCTCCCTGTCTTAAAACCGGTGCTGCAATCAACCATGGACCCAGCATGGCCTGCTTGGCGAAATCCCATGTGGCAGGATCGTGTTGAAAATAAAATACCAGTGGAGCAAGTATGGGCCCGCCTGTTTGGGCAGACTGGTAGAACAAGGAATAAATATAGGGAAACAACCGGTATCTGAGATTGATTGCCGAGCGGCTGATGTCTTCGACTTCTATACCAAAAGCCCACGGTTCCTGGTCAGGAACGCCAGTTTGCACATGTCCACGGAAAAAGGGGCTTATGGAGCCCAACTCCATCCAACGAGCAAATAATTCGGGCGTGGCATTTCCTGAAAATCCTCCCACATCGCTTCCGCAGAAGCTGACACCGGAAAGGCCCAGGGAAAGGACAAGAGGAAGATTGGCTTCCAACATGCTCCAATTCGATGGTGAGTCTCCGGTCCAGACGGCAGCATATCGTTGAATCCCGGCGAATCCTGCACGGGTGAGGACAAAAGGTCTGCGCTGTGGTGCAGCCTGTTCCATTCCCATGCGAGTAGCCTTTGCCATGAGCAGTGCGTAGACGTTGTGAACTTCTTCCATGGTGCTGGGCACACCATCTCCCTGCACCAGGACATCGTCAGGGACCGTATAAGCATCTTCAGCCCTGAAGGATGCAGGTTCGTTCATGTCGATCCATACGCCCCGTACCCCTGCTGAAATCAGCCTTGGGATCAACCCTGCCCACCACTGGCGTGTAGTGGGTGAAGAAAAATCAGGAAAAACAGCCTCACCGGGCCATACCTCGCCTACGAAGACTGAACCGTCGGAGTTGTGCAACAGGTAGTTTCCATCCAAACCCTGCTGGTAGACATCCCAGTCCGGATCCAGCTTCAAGCCCGGGTCGATAATCACGGTTGTCTTGAATCCCTGTGCCGCAAGGTCCACCATCAATGAAGCAGGATCAGAAAATCCCTGCGGATCCCAGGTGAAAGAACGAAAGCCGTCCATATAATCAATATCAAGCCATAAGCCATCGGCAGGAATGGAACGATTGCGAAATTCATGGGCGATCTGCCGAACCCTGTCATCGGGCCAATAGCTCCAGCGACATTGATGGTATCCAATGGTCCATCGTGGTGGCATTGGCATTCGTCCGGTGAGCAAAGTGTATCTATCCAGCACTTGCGCCATGTCCGGACCTGCGAGCAAATACAAGTCCATGTCTCCGCCATCTGCAGAAAAGCGATACTCATCAGCCGAATCCCTGGCCAAATCCATGACCAGGCGATAGGTGTTATCCAGGAAAACACCGTGAGCCTGACCAGATCGCAGGCCTATGAAGAAGGGGATAGACTGGTAAATAGGATCAGTGTCGGGTGTGTAGTTGCCCCCACCGGCCAAGGCATCGGTATTACGGAAAACCAGGTGTTGACCACGACGGTTGAGTGGTCCGGTCTTCTCTCCCAAGCCATAAACGTACTCATCCTCTGGAGCCTTCAGAGAAATGTCCACTTGGCCATCTTCATGAAACTGTGCGGGCTTTGTAGCTGAAAAAATGTTTGTCCACTTGCCGCCATCGAGGAGTTGTTCGGCACGCACGGCACCATCTGTCGTGGCGATAATTCGCAATGCATCACTGGACAGTTCTACCTGCTGGCAGTCCTGCGAGAAAGATATCGAAATATCAACACTAGCTGGCTCTGCAACCACTGACCAGGATGGGCGCCACGTCGTTTCACCATGGGGTAGATAACGCAGCTGCACCATTCCTGAAGAAAAAAAACGTTGGTAAACATTTGTGGTGCCGAGATGAAGCAAGAATGTACTGGAATCGATTTCGTCAAGCAGGCCGGGACAACTTGACGGATGATCTCCTACATTCATGTCGCCATCTGAGTTTTCTCCGCCGTCGTCTCTTTCGTCTGCATTCGTGATATCGTCTGTAGCCGCGTATCCATCATCTTGCCCTTCAGCTGCGTCCTCTTCTTTTTGCCAACCAGCGTCAGTCCGTGCATCTTGATGTTGGCAGGCAAGCAGAAGCAAACCCAAGAACAAGGCAAGACCAGGAAAAGGAGAGGGCTTTCTGTGATTAGCTTTCATGTGGCCGGATACTAGCATGCATGGGCTTGTCTATTCCAGAGTTGGCTCAGTTGAATCATGGCCCACCCCTTGCTTTTCCCGTGTGTTCCTTATGCTCCATGGAGTTTTTCAGGGACGAGTTTTTCAATCTCGTCTGCCTGTTGCTTCGATACTGTAAAACGCACGGTCTTGCCTCTGGTGCTCACAAAGACCTTGTAGACGGGAACCTCGTGAAAGCTCCCCCTGTGTACTCTGATCTCTTCGATCTCTTCCGGGTGGGACTCAAGGGCTGAGATTGCGCGCTCGAAGTTTTTATATCGTCTTCGGCCTGAAAGATATGCCACCGGGGCGATGAATGCGACCAGCCCCGAGACCATAAATACGATGGTCCTGACTTTGGCTTGGGCCTGTGTGTCGAGGAGCAATCCCAAGACCAGGAGCATGACAGCCACCGCAAACCACGAGAATGCACCAATCCACGGGATGGATTTTCCAGAGGACCATGTTTGCTTGAGGATTGATGCGATGGGCGCCAGACTGTGAGACGGGTTTTGTCGTGCCTTTGTCATGATGATAACTCATTTCATCATTTTGGAAAATTTTCACCCATTAGCAAAAAAATCCGCAACTTTTTTTGCTTAAGTGCAAAAAAATTCCTGGCTAACTGCGTGAATTTTCATGCTATATCTAATATTATCGAGAAATATTCATGCAAGAGTTTTTTGCCGGAACATTTCGAACCCAATAACCGCATATTTAGAAGATGTGGTACTGTTT
>JALVPF010000019.1 GCA_027031935.1 Myxococcales bacterium
GTGGAGATATATATTTTTCCAGGGGACAGGCCAAGGAAGCACTGCGTGCATACAAGCTGGCAGTCGCCTCTAATCCTGGAAATGACGAGGCCATATTGCAGGTCGGAAGAACATACCTGTTGGCAGACAAGATAGACAAGGCGGTGGCAACTCTTCAAGAGGCAGTGTCAAAAAACAGGAGGAATGCCTGGTCCCTTTATTACCTGGGAGAGGCTTTGTTCAAAAAGGGCAAGATAGAAAAGGCAGTGGTGATGCTGACCAAGGCCCTGCGACTGAACAAGAATCTTGGCAAGGCATACGTTCTCCTGGGAAAAATATATGAAAAAAACCTGCTTCGGAAACGCGCTCTGGATTCTTACAAAAAGGCCACTCGATTTTCCCCAAAACTCCTTGCCGGTTATACAAACCTGGCAAGGATGCAGCTGGACGCAAAACAAAAAAAACTTGCCCTAAGGACCCTTGAAAAAGCCTTGAAGGTGGATTCCAATTGCGTGTCCTGCAGCATGTTGTTGGGACGTCTGTATCTCGAACGACGCAGGTACAAGGCAGTGGTAAAGACCCTCGAAAAAATAGTGCAGAACGACTACAGCAACAACGAAGCCCATTTCTATCTGGGCCAGGCATATGCCCATCTCGGTCTCCTGGACAAGGCTACTGCAGAATACAACGCCCTGGCCATGGCCAACGACGCCGAAAGAGCTAATGCTCTTTTGAAACTCATAAAGCGAAAGGCCCGTTAGGCTTTGGAATGAACCATCGCAGCAAATCTGCCCTGGATACATCCATACAGTTTACAAAGGGAGTTGGTCCGAATCTGGCCAAGAGATTTGCCGCCAAGGGGATCTTCACCGTGGGCGATGCGTTGTGGTTTTTCCCCAGGTCTTACGAGGACAGAAGAGCACAGAAGAAAATCTCTCAGATCGAACCTGGCGAGACCATAAGCCTCAAGGCGAAGGTGCTCGACTTCGGAACAAGACGCATTGGACCGAGGAGACAATTGTTTGAACTTCTCCTTGGAGATGAGTCGGGCCAAATCGTTTGCAAGTGGTTTAATTTCAGCGCTGCAGCCTTCAAGAAAAGATTTTCACGGGGAGACACGGTTAGGGTAGCGGGAAAGGTGGATCTGTATAGAGGGATCAGGCAACTGGTGCATCCTGACATTTCAAAGCAGTATTCATCAGCAAGCCAGGGCAGCGCTTCTGATGCTGAAATGGATTTCGGTACCCTGGTCCCCATCTATCCGGAGGTGGAGGGAATATATCCCAGGTCTTTGAGAATGATTATCAGGCGAGTAGTGGATTCCTTCGCGGGCAAGGTGACAGATGTTCTTCCTGAGAGTGTAGTGAAGGAGCATGGCTTATGTTCACTTTCAGACGCCATAAGGCAGATTCATCTGCCTCCACGTGATGCTGACACAGAACTCTTTCTTGGATTTCGTTCCAAGGCCCACAGGAGAGTTGTATTTGAAGAATTTTTTGTGCTTCAGTTGGGCTTGGCTCTCAGACGGAAGGTAAATCAATCGAGACAAAGTGCCAGGTTTGCCAACTGTCGTGAGTTGTTTTCCCATGCCTTCGAACTGTTTGGATTTGAACTCACGAATGCCCAAAAACGGGTGCTTTCCGAAATTGCAAATGATCTTCATTCAGGTCACCCCATGAATCGCCTTCTACAAGGAGATGTGGGCTCCGGAAAAACCGCGGTTGCTGTCATGGCAGCCTTGATGCTTGCGAGAGCTGGCTCTCAGACCGCGCTCATGGCACCTACCGAGGTGCTCTCACTCCAGCATCTGAAGTCCATTTCATCCCTTTTCAAGGGCAAGCCCGTGGAACTGAAGCTGGCATACCTGTCCTCTGACGTAAAAGGCAGAAGACGAAAAGAAGTTATGGAGAGCATTTCGTCAGGTGATGCAGACCTGGTCATTGGAACACAGGCCTTGATAGAGGATGCGGTGGATTTCAAAGACCTGGGCCTGGTGATCGTCGACGAGCAGCACCGCTTCGGAGTCCTGCAAAGGGCAAGATTGAGGGAAAAGGGAAACAGCCCTCATGTACTCGTGATGACAGCCACTCCCATTCCCAGAACCCTTTCCATGACCCTGTATGGTGACCTGGATGTATCTATATTGGATCAGTTGCCTCCTGGCAGGAGTCCCGTGAGGACTGTCGTCATCTCTCCTTCGCAACTTGGACAGGCATACAGGCAGATACGTCGGCAAGCCCAGTCGGGCGCACAGGCGTACATCATTTGTCCACTGGTAGAGGAATCGGAAAAGATGCCGCTGGTGGATGCCACGAGAATGTATGGTGACCTGAAAGAGGGCGCATTGGCCGGGCTGAAACTGGGCCTGGTGCATGGGCGAATGAAACCGGAAGAAAAAGAATCCGTAATGGCTGACTTTGCCTCCGGGAAGCTGGATGTTCTGGTCTCCACGACAGTGGTGGAGGTCGGAGTGGATGTTGCCGCTGCAACCATCATGATCATAGAAAACGCCGAGCGTTTCGGCCTCAGCCAATTGCACCAGTTGAGGGGAAGGGTAGGAAG
>JALVPF010000020.1 GCA_027031935.1 Myxococcales bacterium
CGATGCGACAGATCGATGAACTCAAACAGAAACTTGCGGCAGGGGGAGCCGGAAGAGATATCATCTCAGAGGCTAAAGAAATCTGCGGGGTCAAGGTCCTGGCAACGAGGGTCGAAGGAATAAAACTCTCTTCCTTGAGGGACTTCGTGGATCACCTCAGGGACAAACTGGGTGGTGGAATAGTCCTGGTCGCGGCACAGGAAGATGGCAAACTCTCTACAGTATGCAGCGTGTCAAAGGAAATCACCAAGAAAGTCAAGGCCGGGGATTTGCTAAAGGCCTTCTTTGAGCATACAGGTGGACGGGGCGGCGGCCGACCCGACTTTGCTCAAGGTGGTGGAGGAGATCCCGAAAAGGTTCCGGAGGCGCTCGAGGATCTATACTCCGTTGTGGAAAAGGCTTTGAGTGCCTGACCACGCATGTCAGGGGGTACCAAGGTGCCCGAAGCGGTTCCAGTCAAAAAGCTAAGCTCACCATCGGTATGGGGATTTGCTTCTGCAATGTTCGGCATGGGTTTCATGGCTACCGGTGCACAGGTACACGTGGTCAGGGATTTTTTATCCATGTTTGCAGGAGATGAGCTGAGCATTGCAGTGGTCTTTGCCTGTTGGCTTGCCGGCATGAGCGCAGGGACTTGGGCCGGTGGACTCATCAGTCGTTTGACCGCAAACCCATGGCGTTGGTTTATGCTTGCCGGTATTGGCAGTGCGGTGCTTTTTCCAATGATGATCATTTTGCTCCGATGGACAGGGACACTCTACGGTCTTCCCTCCCCGGGAGAGATCCCCTCTGCCGGCAGCCTTCTTGCAACTGGTGTTGTGTTCATCACACCCTTTCCATTTTCCATGGGCCTGACATTTCCCCTGGCTTGCAAGGCTGCCCCGACACACTCTGACGGTTCGCTGGTGGTCGGCAAGGTATACATTCTTGAATCCCTGGGCGCCATAGCGGGAGGGGTGGCTGTAGGCATAATACTGCCGGGCATGACCAGCGCCATGACCTCCATCGGGATCTTGTGCCTGCCGCTTTTCCTTGGCATTTCGCTGGCGAATCTGGGCACCCACAAGATCATTGCGTACTCTTTGATTCTGCTGATCCTGATTGTTACGGCCTTGTCCCTACTGGGGATCACCACCGACCTGGATGAAATCAGCACAGGATGGCGTTTTGAACGCATGAGTTCGGGTGGAGTGCGCGTTGCATGGTCGGACACGGCCTATCAGCACCTGGATCTCTCCAATGCGGGTGGCCAATACAACCTGTTTGCCCAGGGCAAAATCACAACCAGCTTTCCTGATCCATACTCAGCCAAGCCAAGGGCACACATGATACTTTCGCAACATCCAGATCCAAAACTCGTGTTGCTGGTAGGCTCGACATTTGCGGAATTCACTCCTGCTGCGTTATTTCATCCCATACAAAGACTGGACATCGTGGACTTGGACCCAGGGGTCATGTCCCTTCTCAAACCGTTCTTGAACAAGGATGAATCAAAAGCCTTGGGTGACGACAGAGTTTTCATCCACATGACAGATGGGCGTCGCTTTCTCAACCAAAGCACAAGAAGGTGGGACCTGATCTTCTCCGACTCTCCGGATCCAAGCACTGCATCCTTGAACCGCTTCTACACCAGAGAGTTCTATACCCTGGTCCAGAAACACTTGAAAGGTAGTGGTGTTTTTTGTACGAGGGTCTCTTCGGTAATAAACCTGCAGGGTATGGAGATGGGCGACAGGGTGCGAAGCATCGAGCTGACAATGGAATCGGTATTTTCACATGTGCTCGTACTACCGGGCCAAGAGACGTTTCTTTGCGCAAGCGACAAAGACCACGTGTTGTTGGATAATCCCGATGCCTTAGCTGCCCGCATTTCAAGCCTGCATGTCCAAGATCCAAGATTTTCACCTCAACAGTTCAAGATGCTCGTACAAGCCGAGTTCGTACGGGACTTGCAGCAAAAACTTCATGCCATGGGACAACGTCCCCTGAACACGGATGAACGTCCAGTTACATATCTTCAGAGCCTTGTCGCCTGGAGCAAGATGACAAAGGATCCGGCTGGTAATATCATTCAGACTTTGATGTCCTTGCCTTCCTGGTTCTGGTTTATCCTGAGCGCATCCATCATACTTTTCGCGGGAATTTTCGTGTTGTTTCGTTCATCTTCAAAGCCTGGGAACAAAGCACTGGGCATATCGAGCATTTGCGTTGCAGTAGTAGGGGCCTCGGGAATTGCCATGGAGCTGGTGCTGAGTTATGCTTACCAATCACTGGCAGGCAGCCTCTACCGGGAGCTTGGTCTGATTGTTGCTGCATTCATGGCGGGCCTTGTGCTCGGAGGTGTCATTGTGCAGCGATTGCTCAAGCACCACCCTGCGACTGCACTGTCATTGGCAGCTCTGCTTTTTGCATTTGCAGTTTTCAATGCCCTGCTCCCCTTGTTGCTTTCCTCTGACATCACAGACTCTCTACCTATGTACCTTACACAGCTCTGGATAATCACCTTGGTCCTTTTTACCGGCTCTTTCACCGGAACCATTTTTCCCGTGGCAGCGCAACTGGCATTGAAGGCGACAGGCCAGGCTGGCTATACAGGTGGCAGACTCGACGCATGGGACCACGGTGGGGCAAGCATTTCCGTGCTGATTACCGGCTTGATCCTGATACCCATGATGGGACGAACCCAGACCTGTCTGGTCTTGGCAATGTGGTGTTTTCTTGCAGGTATGATCGCCTTGATCATGAACAAAAGAATCTTTTCGGAAAAATCACAATAAGCCCTCGGAAGCATACCACTTCGCGGTTTGACCCATCCCGGCCGGCAGAGACCACTGCGGAGTATAGTTCAAGCCAGACCTTGCCTTTGAGAGATCCATGGCCCAACTATGTGCCAACATTCTTTTGCAATTACCCAAGGTGAAAATTCTTGCCTTTCCGCTAAGCATTGCAGTTAGGGAGCTGACAGCGGCAGCAAATCTCACGACAGGGCTCGGCAAGGGCAAACACAAGGTATCCTCTCTCCCCACTGCCTGCGCCACAGCATCCAGCACTTCATCCTGGCTGGCGTTCTCGCCCCCCACCAAAAAGACCTCTCCCGAGTTGACATCAGCGTTTGCTGCAAGCACGAGCGCATGGGTGATGTCTCTCACATACGCCATGTTGACCAAGCGATTTCGTATTCCAAACCGAAGCTTGAGCCCTTTTTGAAGGACCTTGAACGCTGGCAAAAGCTCCATGTCCCGCGGACCATATATTCCCCCTGGCCTGATGATCCTGCAATCCATACGATCCTGGTACTGGTGGACATATGCCTCGGCAGCCAACTTGCTTCGTCCATAATCAGTAACTGGTGCTGGTTCATCTCTTTCGGTACAAACACCATTTTTTCCCGACGGACCCTGGGCACCGGCACTGGAGACAAGTACAAATTTTTCAGGAGGGGAGGAATTGGAAACACATGCCTTGAGAAGATTTGCAGTACCCTGGGAGTTGACCTCCAACAATCTCTCCTTCGCCAGTGCCTTGGTCAAACCAGCAGCATGAAAGACCACATCAACACCTTCAAGGGCTTGAGCCAGATCTTCAGCAGAGGATGTCACATCACCAAAGACCTTTTCCACCGACTTGCCATCCAACCACCGAAGATTGGAACTGGACCTTACAAGTACCCGAACCTCCCAATTTCCATCTTCGAGAAGTTCATCCACGAGGTGCGATCCCAAAAACCCGCTGGCACCTGTGACCAAGGCCTTCACGACCTCACCTGCCCATTTTCTGCCTGCCACTGACGATACCATTCAACCGTATTTCTCAATCCAGCTTCCAGGCCGACTTTTGGTTTGTATCCCAGTTCCCTTTTTGCTTTCTCACAGGAAAAATGAAAATCCTTGGCCACCATGCCTACCCTGTAGCGATGGACAATCGGCGCGTTTTTATGCCTGGCGGCTTTCCATGCTTTTTCCATGAACCATGCCGCATAGGTAGCAAGACCGGTTGGAATGGACAAAAACCTGGTCTTTACCCCCAGCGCTCTGCTCGTGGCAGACAGGTAATCTCGCCAGGAAATCATCGCATCATCGTTGATGTTGAAGGTCTGTCCCGCGGCTTTGTCACTTCCTCCAACCAGTAACAGTCCGTCTATGAGATTGTCCACATAGGAGTAACATGTCACCGCACCGCCATTGCCCACCAGGGGCATCATCCCCTTCTCTAGAGCAGGTGCCACATGTACGAAAGCGGTAGTATCTCCTGGTCCAAAAATGATGGCTCCAGGTCTGACAATGCTGGTCTGGAACCAGTTGTGTCTTTTAGCTTCGCGAGTCATTACCTCTGCTACGATTTTGGACATGCAATAGCCATTGCTACGATTTCCAAGCTGGGTATTCTCATCCGCATTTCGATAACCTACAAAAGGATGCACCACCAGGCTGCTCATGAGCACAAACCTGGAGACTCCTGAATCACGAGCAGCCTCAATGACATTCCAGGTGCCCCCAGCATTGATGGACATGAAGCTCTCCCAAGGAGCCCAGTCGACCGCCAAAGCTGCGAGGTGATACACGGTCCGTACTTTTTCAAAGGCAGGAGGCAGGCTTTGTGTCTTGCACACATCACCCTCGATTATCTTCACTCCCAGTTGAAGGAGAACTCCCGGATCGGTACCCTCGAGGATCAAGGCACGAACCTCGCACCCACTTTCTACCAAAGCCTTGCACAATGCGCTGCCGATAAAACCGTTGGCGCCTGTGACCAAAACAGGTGATTCTGGAAGTACCTCAGCGTCCATTGCTTTTCCTTTTGAATTCTTTCCACCATCGGATAGTGGCAGCCAAGCCCTCTTCAAAGCCCACGTGTGGACTATACCCCAAGATCTTTTTTGCTTTATCGCACGAAAAATGGAAATCACGGGATACGAGTGCTGTTCGATAATCGGTAATGGGTGGTGGAGTTTTCACACCGAGCGCCATGAAGATTGATTCCATGGCAATTCCTGCTGCCCTGGCTAAGGAAGCAGGTGCCGAAAAACTCCCCTCCTTGACACCAAAGGCTGAAATCACAGCAGAGATCAGTTGCTTCCAGTTCAATCGCAGATCGTCTGTCAGTATGAAGGTTTCTCCTGCTGCCTTGGCATGAGTCCCTGCAAGCAGCATCCCTGAGACCAGATTATCCACGTATGAGTAACACAACAGAGATCTTCCTCCTGCGACGTGGCCCCACCGACCTCGCTCCAGCATGGGCGCCATGTGAACAAAAGCAGTTGTATCCTCAGGCCCGAAAACCACCACGCCGGGCCGAACGATCACGGTTTCGATCTTTCCTGAGGCATTGGCGTAATTTACGATTTTCTCTGCCGCCGCTTTTGAAGCTCCATAGGCATATTTTTCCTGGTCTGTGGGTGTTGTCTCGTCAGAATCCACGTGCCCGGTAAACTTGTGTACGGCCAAAGAAGAAGAAAATACAAGTCTCCTTACGCCATTTTCAATGGATGAATTCACGATTTTCCTTGTGCCATCCGAATTGCTTCGAAAAAATGCCTCTCTTTTTCCCCAGTCCGTTGCGCGTCCTGCCAGGTGATAAACCAGATCTACTCCTTGTGTAGCTTTTTTCAAAAGTGCATTATCCAGTATGGAACCACGAAAAAATTCAACAGGAAGATTCTTCAAACGATGATCGGAGCGGTGTACCAGGCATCTTACAGAAAATCCTTCTTTCAAGAGCTTTTTGACCAAAGTGGAACCTATGAAGCCATTTGCCCCCGTAACCAAAACCTTCAAGTTCATCCTCCTGCCATGGAACAGAAAAGGTCAGTAAATAATCCAAGAGAAAAGTGTATAATCCACAGAGGCCATACGGATCTCAATCTAAAAGCGAGAGCACCAAAAATCAAGCCGGCAAACAATGCCGACCAGATCTCCCCCTGTGGTTTTCCAATGTGCAGTAGCGTGGTTATGGCTGTCTGCACAAGGATGGCACCAAGGACACCGATCCTTTCTTTGAGGCTGAATTGAAGCATTCCCCTAAAAAATGCCTCGTAAGCAGTATAATACAGAATTCCATAGACAAGCTCATACACGACAAAGTGTTCGGGATTACTATATGCCAATTTTGCAAGGGGGTATTCCTCGATGAAGTCCGGAATGAAGGCTGCTGACAAGGCCGCCGGAATAGCGATAAGTAATATTCCAGCCGGGACAACTACTTTAAAGCCAAATCTCCAATCACCAAGACCTAGTCCAATTTCTGATAGTTTTCGCCTCTCAACAATTTTTAGATATAACAGGGGAATAATCATGAAAAGAATAAAAGCTGAAGCATGTTGATAGACAACCCCCCACCACTGAACATCCAAAGGCCTTGATTCATGCATGATGCTTTTTGAGATTATTTCAATAAAAAATACAGAGCTTCCCTGATGAAGATATATTAGGAGCAGCATCAAGGCCGCCGTGACATATCCCACAGCTTTCCAGGATTCCTTCAATGGAGCCAAGGTATTGTTTAGTTCTTCTAGTAGTCCTAATTTGGCTTTTTTCATGATGAGAAGAAACCACATCAGCATATAGACATCAATAAATATTGAGGACCGTTTTCGATGTATCGACACAGAGATCGCAAGTGAGCTGGAAAATCTGCTTAAACGTCGAAAGGCCGCTCCTAGAGGAACGACCTTCGACGGGATGAAAAAAAGCTCCGGCGGCGACCTACTCTCCCACATAGTCACCCATGCAGTACCATCGGCGCAGGAGGGCTTAACTTCCGAGTTCGGAATGGGATCGGGTGTGGCCCCTCCGCCATAGCCACCGGAAACTGTAATTACGATAATAAAGATGTTCGACTGAGAACAAATTCCATTCTCGAGTTCAACTCTGACCACTTCCGCTACACGTCTCTGATTGCTTTTGCCTTCCTTTGGGACATGCAAAAGAAATCAAAGAATGATCAAGTCTCACGACCAATTAGTACCGGTCAGCTAAACGCATTACTGGCTTTCACCTCCGGCCTATCAACCTCCTAGTCTAGAAGGGGTCTTTAGGTCCAGCCCGAAGACTGGAACGGGATACCTAATCTAGAGGGGGGCTTCCCGCTTAGATGCTTTCAGCGGTTATCCTTTCCACACGTGGCTACCCAGCTATGCCCCTGGCGGGACAACTGGAGCACCAGAGGTGTGTCCATCCTGGTCCTCTCGTACTAAAGACAGCTCCTCTCAAGTATCCTGCGCCCACGACAGATAGGGACCGAACTGTCTCACGACGTTCTAAACCCAGCTCGCGTACCGCTTTAATTGGCGAACAGCCAAACCCTTGGGACCGACTTCAGCCCCAGGATGCGATGAGCCGACATCGAGGTGCCAAACCGCCTCGTCGATGTGAACTCTTGGAGGCGATCAGCCTGTTATCCCCGGGGTACCTTTTATCCGATGAGCGACGGCCTTTCCACACAGAACCGCCGGATCACTAAGACCTGGTTTCCCACCTGCTCGACCCGTCGGTCTCGCAGTCAAGCTCCCTTATGCCTTTACACTCTTCGGCTGGTTTCCAATCAGCCTGAGGGAACCTTAGCGCGCCTCCGTTACATTTTAGGAGGCGACCGCCCCAGTCAAACTACCCACCAGACAGTGTCCTCGACCCGGATAACGGGCCTGAGTTAGAACCCCAAACTGATCAGGGTGGTATTCCACCGGTGGCTCCACCGAATCTGACGACCCGGCTTCAAAGCCTCCCACCTATCCTCTACAAACCAATTCGAGATTCACTGTCAAGCTGTAGTAAAGGTCCACAGGGT
>JALVPF010000021.1 GCA_027031935.1 Myxococcales bacterium
ACCTTTTGAGGACCATGAGGGCTTCTTCCATACACGAGACCTCAGCTCCTTCAAAGGTGTGTTATCTCCTGGCGGACAGAAACGACAAGCCGTCGGACAGGGAGCGCCTGGCTTCCGAAGGAGTTCGATGGGCTCAGGTGGCTCTGGACGGAGCTCCTGCACAGGCACTGTATGGCATAAGGGGAGATGGCACGGTAGAGGAGGGGCGGGTCAACTATTACATGGCCGTCAACTTGGGTATTGCCGTACATGATCATACGGCTCTGGCCATCAAGAACATAAACAAGATAGTCAAGTCCTTGAAAAAAGCTGTACAACTGGTTCCAGACGAGGAGTTGGGTGGCCCCCTGAGGGTGCTGGGCATGTTGTACCTGGTAGCCCCTCCCTGGCCGCGTGGCGTGGGGGATGGAGACAAGGCGCTTGTCTTGCTGAAACAGGCTGCCTCCTATTATCCTGACCACCCTCTCAACCATATCTTCTATGCTCAGGCATTGTGGGAAGTCGAGGAGGAAGACGCCGAGCAGGATGTGAAAAGGGAGATAGCTCTGGGCATGAAACTTCTCGCCGACAAAAGGTGGAAGGGGGCAAAGGAAAGGTGGACCAAGTTACTAGAGAACCTGGCAAAGGAAGCCAACGTGAGCCTTGTACCCATAAGATAATCTTGTTCTGAAATGCGCAGGGGGAAGTCTTTTTATTGGCAAATTCGACTATTTTTTCTTGTCACTGTATAAGGTGAAAGAGACAATATTTAGCTTAACCGCAAAACCGCATGGATTTGCACAATGCGGCAAGGAGGATGCAATGAGGACAACATGGAAGGTTCTTGTTTTGACAATGGCTGTTGGCTTGATTTTGCCTGCCTGCATGATGACGAGTACCCATGAGGAGATTTTGAAGAAGAACAATGATGAACACCAGACGGCCATGGAGCAACTTGAGGCTAAACGCAAGGCAGAGCAGGAGGCCAAGGAGAAGTGCCAGGGCGAGCTGGCCGCAGCGGTAAAAAAGGGTGATGAACAGGACGCCATGCTGGCATCCATGAGCATGAAGATCGACAAGCTCTCCGGCGAAAAGGGTCAGCTCAAGGCCGAGCGCCAAGAGTTGGGTAAAAAACAGCAGGAACTCATGGAACAGGTGAATAAGCTCAAGCAGATGAGGGCTGCGGCTGAACGCAGGAATGCAGAATTTCGCAAGCTCATGTTCAAACTCAAGGACATGATGGATGCAGGAACCCTGGAGGTAAAGCCCCGCAACGGACTGCTCGTTGTGAGAATGGCTTCAGACATCGTATTCGCTCCAGGATCCATCAGGATAAAGGATGAGGCGAGGGCCGCACTTGAAGAGCTTGCCCATACGCTTGCCACTTTCGAGGGGCGAAGGTTTCAGGTCATGGGGCATACGGATTCCAAGCCCATTCATTCAGCCAGGTTTCCTTCGAATTGGGAGCTTTCGACCCAACGTGCGGTGGAGGTGGTAAAGCTCCTGGTGGAATCTGGGGTAAAACCGGAGATGATCTCTGCGGCCGGAAATGCCGAGTTCGATCCTCTGGTGGACAATGACACTCCGGAGAATCGTACCTTGAACAGGAGAGTCGAGATCGTGTTCCTGCCGAAGATTGATGAATTGCCGGGATTCGATCAGGTCTTGTCCAAGTAGCGCTCCCCCCACAAAGCTTTTCGATGAACGACTCTCCACGTTCAGGTTTTGGAGATTGCTGCATGAAAGAGATATTTATACTGTTGGTGTTTTTTTCTCTGCTTCAGATATCATGCGGGGAACAGAACCATACCACAGATGCTGGTACAGACGCTGGAACAGACAAGCCTGATTGTACGAGTGTGGGGATCAAGCTGATGGGCACATTGGACGGTGATGATGTGCATCTGGATTATTCTTTTGGCCAACAGGTGCTGACAGCTGATCCGGATGTCTGGATACTTTACCCGGATGATGGCGGGAGGATTCGATTCGAATTGCAAGAAGCACCTGTTCTTGGCAGTCCTGTGGACGCGGTGGTGACGCTTACACTGGGTACGATAGATGGTCCTGATGTGGGCAACTGTCGCTCGGACGGGTTTTCTTCTGAACTGACCCTGTGGGAAAACAGGGCCGAGTTCGAGATTGGCAAGTTGTACGAATCTCCCTTTTGTGGGGGCATGCCCTTGGATGGCAGCCTCAGCGGGTGTGCGGCCTGGTAATAACTTTATGCCGGAGGTGGTAGATGAAGGCAGTAATTGTCGCGATATTGCTTGCAGCCCTTGGAGCGGGTGTCTATTTTGCCACGAGACCCGCAGAAATCCCGGAGCTGGTTTTTACCGATTCGGATGGTCATGAGGTTACGCTCAGTGATATTCGTGGCGATACGGATGGGGTGCTCATTGTAATACTGATAGCAAAGGATCCCCTGTCGAAGTTTTCCGCTGGCATTCTGAACGAAATATACCCTGGCAAGTCCGATATCCTGTCCTTTGTCGGATTGGTCTTTGGTGACAACAGGGCAGCCGGTGATCTTCAGGCTGCTTTGAATATCCCCTTCCCCTGCTATGGCATAAGAGATTCCAGGGACCCGACTCTATGGAACAAGTTCCTGGAAAAAGTGGGCTTTGCTCATGGAATGAAGAATGCCATCTATGGTGGAACTATTGTTCTCGTAGATGGGAACAACAAGGTATTGTTCAAACTCGAGCAGGACGAGGTCAAGCAGTTGTCTGAAAAGCTGTCTGACGAAGGATTTTAAGTATCGCAAACAAGGCAAGCAGCACCATGTGTAGGCCCGCGGCAGGCGAAGCTGCCCGTAGCTTCGAGCTTGTCGAGAAGCCAAGGGTAGCAAGCCGTAGACAGGGCCGTACTTCCAAGATATGGATAATGGCCTGCTGACAGCTTCATCCAGATTGGATTTGTATTTCAGAGCTCTTCGGAGACTGGTCCAAAGCTCCTGAGAAATAGATCTTCTATTGCCTTGATGCCGTCTTGTGCAAGGTGTCTGGTTCCAGTTCCGCAAAATCTGTATTGGCTGATGGTTGGAGGATCGCAGGCACGCCAGTCATCTCCGAACCATTCATACCAACATGATGATGCCTGGTCGAAGACCCAGATGGGCTTTCGCTGCTGTTTGGCCAATTCCACGGCCCATCCGGTTCCACCCTTGACCGTTCCGCCCTGCAGGACTTCGCCCACACAAAAGACTTCTCCTGCCGGATTGACCTGGTGCCAGATGGTCTGGAGGACCTTTCTCATGGCTTGGGATGAACTCAGTTCCCGCTTCAGCCGGTTTGTCAGGTATGTCCAGCTAACATCACCCAAGGCCAACTCCTCTTCGCTGAGTTCAACCAGGCCCCGTGTTCTGCTTACCTCTCTGCCCTGGAAACTGAAATTCTTTTCTGTCAGCTTCCACCTCTGTGCACATTTGCCAAAGGTCTCCTCTGCGCCTTTTGCACCACCTGAAAGGAGGGTGTAATCAGATGGCCTCGTGTGTCCCCCCATGCCTCTGTCCAGGGGGTTGAGACCATCGGCCTGTAACAAAAGCTCTCCACCGGAGATGTGGTCGCGGCCAAAGGCTCTGACGAGTCTCGCAATGATTGCGGTTGCCGAGCCCTGCTCTTCTGATTCCATGGGTGCTGGTTGCAATTGCACCACCAGTTGAACGAGATCCTTGGGACATAAAATGTCCATGTTTTCTGGCGGCGTCTGGCCAGGTGAGAGAATTGAAAACCAGACGGAAAGGCCAAGTTTCCTGGCAAGATTTGCGAGTATGGTGATATCGCTCTTTGCGTTTTCAGGTTCCATCCCGTCTACCAAAAGCAGCTTGGGGTCTAGTCCAAGATGTTCCTTGTAGCTTGCCAGCGCCTTTGCCAGCCTTTGAGCATGGATGGGACCTGCCGGCATGGCCTGTATTGCACGATGCCTGGCCATATCCTGCATGGCCTCCAGTCTTTCGGCCGTACCAAGAGAGGACAATCGTGAGGAAGACAGCTCGTCATAGTGAGCTTCTACCTGGACCAGCTCGTGGCCCAAGGCCACATGAAATACCTCGTGACCATCCAACATGTGTTCCAGGGCCAGGTGGACCAAAAATGATGTCTTGCCAACCCCGGCCCTTGCCATGACTGCACCCATCTCTCCCGGGCCGAGAGCTTTTTCCGCACCAGAAAATATCCAGCCACCAAGCCAGGCGTCCTTGTTCCAATTCATTGGGTCCTCCCTGGCTTACCGACCAGCCGCTTTGTCGCGGCGGGCCTGCTCCATGAGTTCCTCAGCTACGTTCTGGGGAACGATTTGGTATTTGGCAAACTCCATCGTGAAAGAAGCCTTGCCCTCTGTGGCGGACCTCAGGGCCGTGGCATAGCCCCACATTTGAGCCAGTGGAACCTCCGCCTCTATCCTGGAGAGGCCATCTTCTTCCTGTTGTCCGGCGATTACTCCCCTTCTCTGGCTCAGTCCTGCGAGCACACTTCCTGCAAACTCCGGCGGTGATTCCACCGAAACCCTCATCACCGGCTCGAGTATTTGCGGTCCGGCCTTTGATACGGATTGTCTCCAGGCTCCCTTGGCCGCTTCGGAAAATGCCACCTCCTTGGAATCCACCGGATGGTGACGGCCGTCTTCCAGCAACACCCTTACTTGTACCATGGGTGCTCCCATGAGGGGGCCCTTTTTTATGGCCTCTTCAAAGCCTTTTTTCACTGAAGGAATGAACTGGCGAGGTATGGCACCTCCTGTTACCTTGTCTACAAATTCAAAGTCACCCTCTTCCATGGGTTCCAACTGGCCCATTACCCGGCCAAACTGTCCCGCTCCACCTGTCTGTTTCTTGTGCGTATAGTCAAAAGAGGAGGTCCTGCTTATGGTCTCCCGGTAGGCCACCCTGGGGGGCGATGTGAGCACCTGAACTCCATATTCTCGTCTCATGCGCTCCAGGTATACATCCAGATGAAGTTCTCCCATTCCGCTTATGACCGTGTCTCCGCTTTCCTCGTCCACGTTTGTCTGAAAAGTGGGATCTTCTTTTGTAAAACGTCTGAGCGCCTTGGACAGGGCTGCTTCGTCCACTGAGTCAGCAGGCTTTATGGAGAGGGAGATTACCGGATCCGGAACCTGTATGGGGGTCATGGCAAGACGCTGTTGCCCATCGGTAAAAGTATCACCGGATCGACAGTCGATGCCGAACATGGCGACTATGTCGCCGGCCTGAGCTGATGTGAGTTCTTCCATTCGATCCGAATGCATCCTTACCAGTCTGCCCACACGGTGTTTTTTTCCTGTGCGTGCATTTATAACCGTATCGTTTGTCCTGAGGGTGCCCTGGTATATGCGAAGATATGTCAGCTGGCCATAACGACCATCCTCCAATTTGAAAGCCAGAGCCACCAGGGGTTTGGCCGGGTCAGAGAGGATTTCGACTTTTTGCCCGTCCGAGTCCAGGTCCGTGGCTTCCTGGGGGATCTCCCGAGGTGCGGGCAGATAGCGTACAATGGCGTCGAGCAGGGGTTGTACCCCCTTGTTCTTGTATGCCGAGCCAATGAGAACAGGCACCAGCTGTCGCTTGAGTACGGCAGAGCGCAAGGCCTCATAAATCATTTGGGAGTCCACACGGTCTTCTAGTATGGCCCCGGTCAATTCGTCAGAGAACATGGAGATCGAGTCCAACATGCTCTCTCTTGCCTCCAGTGCTTCTTGCTCCATGTCCGCAGGGATCTCCGTGGTGACTATTTCCTCCCCGTGCTCTCCTTCGAAAGTCAAGGCCTTCATTTCCACGAGATCGATGATTCCACGGAAATCAGCACCCAGGCCAAGGGGCAGTTGCATGAGTACAGGGTTGAGACCCAGCTTCTCCCTGAGCTGCGCATTGACACGCATGGGATTTGCACCCACCCGATCACATTTATTGATAAAGGCCAGTCTGGGAACCTTGTATCGTCTCATCTGGCGATCCACGGTCAGGGACTGACTTTGAACTCCTGCCACGGCACACAACACCAGGATGGCGCCATCGAGTACTCGCAGGGATCTTTCCACCTCTATGGTGAAGTCCACGTGACCCGGAGTGTCGATGATATTTATCTGGTGCTTGTCCCACGTGCAATAGGTCGCTGCGGAGGCAATGGTAATTCCACGCTCCCGCTCCAACTCCATGGAGTCCATGGTCGCACCTACTCCATCAGAGCCACGCACCTCGTGCATGCGTCGTATCTTTTTGGTATAAAAAAGGATTCTCTCGGTCAGGGTCGTCTTGCCACTGTCGATGTGGGCCGAGATTCCAATATTCCTTAACCTTTCTGTGCCGCCCTTCACGGCCTGCCTCCAACCGCCCCCGCTGACCTCAAAGAGACTGCCCTTTATCTTTGCAGGATGTGCATGAAGAAGCTTATACAATGGCAGCCGAAATCCCCCACTTCAAAAAAGGGGGAGGCTTGCTAATACGTCATGAGCACCATGGAATCAAGTGTAAATCTTAACTTTTACAAAAAAAACCGGCGCGATATATAATTTGAATACATAGCCTGAAAAATGAGGAGATTTCCATGAGACATTTTGCAAACCTGCAAACTGTACTTTTGATTTGGCTGACCTGTGTGGTTTGGTATGGCTGTGGCAATCCGGAGCCTGTGCAGCAACAGCAAACCACCATAGTAACCAGCGCGTATTTTGCCATCGATCCCGTGAATCCCGAGCGCTCCATGTTGCCCCTGCCAAACATACTGGCCTTGAACATGTCCCATACGCCTCCTACCCTCAATATCAAGAGTACCATGTGCTTTGAGCCTGGTTCTGCAACCGAGCAGAGCCTTGATTCGGTGGAAGGCCTCAACGGTTTCGGAACATACAGCGTTGGAAACATCATGGCGTTTTTTGGTCGGGACCTTGATGAGAACTCCATCGCCGGCAAGGTCTTGCTTGTGGACCTGGGGACTTTTGGTGCCGGTGGAGCTGACGCTCAACTCGATTCCCCAATACCTGTGACCACCATGATGACCAAGACTCCAAAATATCTCAAGGGCTGTGATTCTGAGCCTTCCATGGTACCTACCATGCTCATAATACCCACTGATCCCACCTCCGGGCTGCCCATTGTCCTGAAGGGAAATCGCCAATATGGTGTTGCCTTTCTCAAAGGAATACTCGATGTAAACGGCGATGAGGTGCAACCTTACTATGTTTTTCTCATGATTCGCTCAGAGGACGAAGTGGACATACCCGAACTCGTTCCTGTGCAGGAAGCATATTCTCCGGTGTTCGACGCCTTTGGCCTGATGGGAATAAAACGCGAGGATATAATCCTCGCCTCCGCTTTCAACACACAGTACACGGACACGGCCCTTGCTGATATCTCTAAGAGACTCGGCAGTTTTGGCAATGCTGTTGATGGTACATCTGTGACCATTCCCGCTCCAACACTTCCTGTGCCGCCGATGGATGCACGAACTTTTCTTGGAGCCATCGGTTTGAGTTGTGATGCCATTGGAGCGCCCGATCCCGATGGAGATGGACCTTTACCTGCCTGTCCCGGGATAGCAACCTTTGTCTCGGGTCAGTTTGTATCTCCAAATTTTCAGCAGGATGTGGATATAGCTTCCCCGTACCAGGCCATCTCCGGACAGGCTTCGACGGTTCCCGGTCGCTTCACAAATTCCTATGAACCTGCGCTACAGGGCGGTCTGGGTAACAAGATAAGCTTTATCGCCTCTACTCCAAACGGGCAGCAGGGCCCGTACCCTGTGGTCATATTTCAGCATCCTCTGACTCCAAAGG
>JALVPF010000022.1 GCA_027031935.1 Myxococcales bacterium
AAGCAGCATCATGTCGTCTCATGGCCTGCATGTATGCGAACCTGGCGAGGCCAGCACAGTCCCTGTTGACTCTGGCCCATCTGTTATCGACCGAATAGAACTGAGACTCTGCAATAGCCACGAACCAGCGCCTGAAAGCGAGCCTGTCACCATCGTCCCAGAGTTCGGCCATGTCCGGAAAGCCATCCTCATCCACATCTTCTGCCCCACCGGTCAGCCTGAGCCTGAATTTTTTTTTGCAGACACCCGTGTCGATTTGCAAGACCACGTCTCCAGAAGGTCCCTTTGGTATGAAGGCCAACTCCAGCCGGGCCGCACCAGACCTTCTTGCAGCCTTGCCGATCAAGCTGACTCGTTGTCTCCCCGAAAGGACACTGACTTGCACATCCCAGGGCCAGAAAGGAACAGGTGAACCATAGATGCTGTTTTCCTCCCACACCAGCCTGGCGCTCCCCTGTGTTCCTGCTACCATGTTGGTGGGATTCAGCGCATAGGTACTCGATACAGGCACCAGGATGCTTGCCACAAACAAGACCAACAAGCCGGCACCTAGGCCAATGGACCAGCCGAATTGACGGCCGGTTTTCACAGTGCGACCACCTGGCCTTCGAAGCTTGCCCCTGACCGTGACCAGCCACCTCCCATGGAACCTGTTTTCTCCAATGCCTTGAAAAACGGAATCCATGTACTTTCCAAATCATTGACATCAAAGCGTTCGCTGGAAGAAATAATCTTCTTCAGATTTTCTTTCAGATCGCCGAACACCTTTTCGAAATCAACGAAACAGAACCCCATGGTCCCTTCGACCATGTTGATGGTCTGTACCCCTTGCCTGTCTAGCATGGATGGAGCCTTTCCTGCCATGGTGCCGAGTACCTGCATGAGAGCTTTTTGGGTAGAACTCACGATGATCCAAGGCCCGACAATGGAAAATGATGGAGACAAGGATTCTGATTCTACTCCAAAGGCCTTGAATCCAGCACTCTTTCCCGACTCTATTTCCCTTACTTTGGCTCCGGTTGCAAATTCGATCTCGTGCACAAGAGTTTTTTCCATGAAGGTTGTATCCGCCTTTGGATCTTTCAACTCCACAATGGCAACAAATGAAGGTTGCTGCGGGTTTACATCCATGATGGCCAGCACCAGTTTCTTCCCGAGCTTTTTTGAAAAAGCATCCAGTTGCCTTATTGCTGGCGGCAGGCTCCCCTTTTTCTTTTTCAGGGCCGCAAGTACTTTCCCGAATGTCTTGCCGGCATCAAAGCCTGTTCTCCCCATCAGAAGACGAGTATCCAAGGGAAGCATGCTCAATATCTTGGCATCCTTTTCAAAGGTACCCTGTTCAAAGGCAGCATCTTCATTGGCAGCATCTCCAACACCCGATATCTTTATCTTTTGCGGATCCTTGTGGCTCCATCCCATACCCATCACTTTTGCTGAAGCCAGCAACTGCAACATGGGATATTTCTCAGACCGAATCAAAAACTCCAAGTCAGTTTTGCCCAAAGACTCGAAAACCGCGTCATATTCCACAGCAGCCATGGAAGCAGAGCTGTTTTTGCCCATCGCCAGGAAAAGAGAATCTTCGAGCATCTTTTTGTCGTCTGACAGAAGAAGCAGGTTTGAGAACACCACATAATGCAAAGATTTTTTTGCATTGAGGTCCACGGAGCGAATATCCATTCCGTCGAATGTCTCCACCTTTATTTTTTTCTTGTCATCTATCTGGTTGAATACTTCGGCAAGACGCTCCAACGCCTGTATACGAAGGTCGATCTCCTTGACCACAAGGACACTGTTTCCGTCCTTTGTCTTCCGCAAGGCTATTGCCAAAGGAGTGGAGAGCAGTTCCTCCAGCTTTGGGATCCTGAATTCAACAGGAGACAGGCTCGCAAGTTTATGACGTAGAGTTGACAGCTTTGCCAGGTTTTGGCTGAGGTACAGATCCTGGAGCACGGGTGAGGATTTTACATCTTTCCACCAAGGCCTTTTTTGAAGCCAGGAATAGAACCTGTCCGGGTGATTGGCCACAAGAGCGAGATCCACATCAGATGGAACAAGCCGAGCAATATCCACCTGCTTCGCCTTTGCGAGTTTGCCAACGGTGGACTCGTAGTCTCTAACCAGGGACTTGCTGGCCGGTTCTTTCTTCTGCTGCTTTTCAGAGCCACACTTGCATGCTGTCATGCCAGAGAGCAACAACACCAAGGCAACCAAGAGCATTCGGGCAAGGCTTACCTTCATGGATTCCTCCTGTTTTTGAATAAGGAAAACGGTATCAGGAGAATGGATACTGATCAATCACACATGCATTTTAAAAAGAGATTTAAGCGGAAAATCTACTCGTCGATTGCATGACAGCCTGATGGGCCGGTCCTGGAGAGATTGAACATTTTGTACTCGGAGTTTACGTCCTTGAGGTACTCCAGTTCCAGGTGGCCATCTTCGAAAAGCTCACCACTGACAGAAAAACAGGCAGGAGCATCTCCCGTACAGGTCAGGTAAACGTGGTATGGGTATGTGAAAATCTTGTCCACATCATAAATGTCACCAAAAGAAACAGACCCTGCCACTGAAGCAGCCTGAGAAAAAGGTCCACCCTCTATTGTTCCTTTCACATAGGCCAGGACTTCAAAAGGACATCCTCCACAACCCACTCCAGATGACTCCTGTTCCGTGTGTTCTATGGACCTTCCTTCTCCCCTAACCACATGCGATTCCTGGCATGATTCCTGCCCATCCCATTTGTCCGACATCTCCTTGTCTTCACACAAGGTAAGTACGATGGCGTCCTGCTCGGGATTTTCCCAAACCGACTCCAACTCGTCCATGACCGATTGGTCCTTTTTCTCGGTAAACGTGATTGAGCTCGTTCCACAGGCCACAAGGGCTGCAATCAGGATCATCATGATCCTAAGCCTTAGACGGCCCGGTGGGAGATAAACATTGACGTTTTTCATCGTCAGTTCCTTTTATGAGAGCAAGTCTTGTGACAATTTCCGAATCATCATGGGATACTAATGGTTATTGCAGGATTTTTCAAGCACCACCGTTGGGGCACGATGCCCCGTAGGGGCGACCGGCCGGTCGGTACGTATCAACCCATCGTCCCCATGATGGCCGGTTGTGTCATCGCCGCGGCGTATCCAAAAGATCCGGACAGAGGTAGCAGGCTAGCTGGAAAATCAGGAAAGAATCTTTTTTCTTGCACCTTCCAGAGGTCGGGTGGTAGATATGCAGCCCGTTGTGGAATTTATGTCAAAGTTGAATGGTTACACATGGGTACATGGTCAACCGAATAAAGGAGTGAAGATATGGCAAGAGGACGATTACTTGGGAAAACGGTGGCTATCATTGGCTTGTCCGCTCTGGCAGCTACAATCGCTGGTTGCCCCAAGGGTGGTGAAGGGGGCAAGGGAGCGGTCAAAGCAGAGTCATCTCAGGCCCAGACAGTAGCACAAAAGGCAAAAGTCGAGTTCTTTGTAATGTCCCAGTGCCCCTTTGGCACACAGGTGGAAAACGGTATTTATCCCGTCCTTCAAAAGATGGGAGGAGATATCGACTTTTCCCTGGATTTCATTGGTCAGATCAAGGATGGAAAGCTTTCGTCCATGCATGGCCCGAACGAGGTCAAAGGTGACAAAGTCCAGTTGTGTGCTAAAAAATACAATCCAAATAAGTACATGGACATGATCGTCTGCATGAACAAAAACGCCAGATCCATCCCGGGCAACTGGGAAGGCTGTGCAAGGGATGCAGGGATTGATATCGCCAAGGTCAAGGCCTGCTTCGAGGGACCGGAGGGGGAAAACCTGCTGAAGGCTTCCTTTGAGGAAGCCCAGAAACGTCGTGCCAGGGGCTCGCCAACCATGTTCATCGGTGGCAAACCCTATCGTGGCCCTAGGGGCGAAAAAGCTTTCATGAGAGCTATTTGTCAAGCCTTCCCAAAGGACAAGAACAAGCTCTGTGACGACCTGCCTCCTCCCATCAAGGTTCCCATAACCATCATCACGGACAAGAGGTGCAAGGAATGCAGGGCGCAGTTCTGGGAACGCAGACTCAAGAACATGTTCCCCGGCGCAGAAGTAACCATCGTTGATTACACAGAAGATGCAGGCAAGCAGCTCTTTGACAAAGTGGGAGTAAAGCTTCTGCCGGCTATCCTGTTCAGCAAGGATGTGGAAAAAGCCGACAATTACCAAAGGATCCGCAGGTTCCTTTCGCCCAAGGGTGATTACCTGGAGTTCCGCTCTGGTGCCAGGTTCGACCCGACAAAAGAAGTATGTGATAACGGCAAGGACGACACTGGAAACGGTCTAGTAGATTGCAAGGACCCGGACTGTAAACACGCAAAGGCCTGCATGGAAAAATGCGATAACGGCAAAGACGATACGGGCAATGGACTCGTTGACTGCAAGGATCCGGACTGCAAAAATACTCTCATCTGCCGCAAGGAGATCCCCAAGAAGCTCGAAGTCTTTGTAATGTCTCAGTGTCCATACGGTGTAAAAGCTCTCAACGCCATGAAAGAGGTACTGGACAACTTCAAGAATGATATCCATTTCGAGGTTCACTACATCGCCAGTGCCCTTCCCGATGGAAAATTCCGTTCGCTGCATGGACAGGGCGAAGTGGACGAGGATATACGCGAGCTGTGTGCTATGAAACATTATGCCAAGAACTACAAGTGGATGGACTATGTTCTTTGCCGCAACAAGAACATCCGCAAGGGTTCATGGGAATCTTGCACCGGAGAGAACGGCATCTCCAAAGACGTCATAAGCAAGTGTGTAGAATCAGAAGGCAAGAAACTTCTTACCGAAGATATCCGTATTGCAGAGGGTTTGGGCATCGGCGCGAGCCCCACTTGGCTTGCCAACAACAAGTTCAAATTCTCCGGCATCGACGCTGAAACCGTGCGTAAGAACATCTGCCAGCATAACAAGGGCATGAAAAACTGTGACAAGAAGCTCAGTGGCCCTGCCCCTCGCAAGGCAGGCGGAGGCGGCGGTTCTTGCAAGTAATCGCAGCCAGATTATCCATATGAGGTAGCTTTGCAGAGCGGGTCGGTCTCCGGCCCGCTCTTTTTTATCTGTTTTAATCTGTTATTTGAATTACCAAAATACCATACAAAAGGATTCAGGACATGTGCAGGAAAGTTCCCCCAAAAAACGGCTTCATCATTGGCTTGTTGGCAATTGCCTTGGCCTTTACATCTTTTACATCTTTTGCCGATGAAAAAGAGGGAGGTTCGAAAAACACCTCGGCAAATAAGGTTGCCGTGGAGTTTTACGTAATGTCCCTGTGCCCATTTGGTACAGAGGTAGAAAACAGTATCGCACCCGTATTGAAAAAATTTGGTGACCGTGTGGAATTTTCTCTTGATTTCATTGGGGATGAGCGTGGTGGCAAGCTTTCATCCATGCACGGCGCAAACGAGGTCAATGGAGACAAGGTTCAGTTGTGTGCTGCCAAGTACAATCCGGCCAAATATATGGACATGATCCTTTGCATGAACGAAGACCCTCGCTCCATACCTCTCAACTGGGATGACTGCGCAAAATCCAATGGTCTCGATGTGGTAAAAATACGCCTTTGCTATTCAGGAACAGAGGGAAGCGACCTGCTTCGGACCTCCTATGCAAGAGCAGCAAAACGCCGGGCCCTGGGCTCTCCCACCATGTTCATAAATGGCGAGTTGTACATGGGACCCCGTTCTCAGATGGCCTTCACCAGGGCAATATGCAGCGCTCTGCCCTCAGACCCGCCAGGGTTTTGTGCCGAACTTCCGGAACCGGTGAAATTTACCGTAACAATCATTTCGGACAAGAGATGCAAGGATTGCCAGGCGCAACTATGGAAACAGAGGCTCAAAGGCCTCTTTCCTGGCGCCCGGATCAGTATCCTTGATTACATGGACGATTCAGCCAGGGATCTCTATAAAAATCTCGCACTCGGTGGCCTGCCTGCTGTCCTGTTTGGAAGAGAAGTCGAAAAGGCGGACAATTATCAAAGCATCAGCAGGTTCCTTGCACTGCGGGGCGAGTATTATCTCTTGGCACTTGATTCCAGATTCGATCCTACCAAGGAGATATGTGACAACAAAAAGGATGATACCGGCAATGGACTCATGGATTGCAAGGACCCTGATTGCAAAAACACTCTCATCTGCAGAGAACAAATCCCAAGGAAACTGGAAGTGTTTGTCATGTCTCAGTGCCCATATGGCGTAAAAGCTCTGGACGCCATGAAAGAGGTTCTGGAGAACTTCAAGGGAGAGATCAATTTTGAAGTACACTACATAGCAAGAGTCCTTCCTGACGGAACGATTCAGTCTCTTCATGGCCAGGCGGAAGTGGACGAGGACATGAGGGAGCTTTGTGCCATGAAGCATTACCCGAAGGGCTACAAGTGGATGGACTATGTTCTGTGTCGTAACAAGAATATACGTGATGGCTCATGGGAATCGTGCGGTAAAAACGGCATCTCCACCGAAGTGATAAGAAAGTGTATCGAGAGCGGAGAAGGCAAAAAACTTCTCGCTGAAGACATACAGATCGCAGAGGGACTGGGTATTGGCGCAAGCCCCACATGGCTTGCCAACAACAAATTCAAGTTCTCAGCCATCGACGCTGAGACCGTCCGCAAGAACATCTGCCAGCATAACAAGGGCATGAAAAACTGCGACAAGACTCTCAGTGGACTACCTCTTCCCGAAGCCGAGGCAGATTGCGGCCACTAGCTTAGAATTTCACAATAAAGCGTGCAGAACCCGTCCTGCTGGACACTCTTCTGTCAACGAAGAGCAATATTCCTGCAGCAAGTATCAGTGCGAGTTCAAGCAGAAAAGTCCAGTGGAACAAAAAGTTGTAAATCCAATGGGAATAAACATCTGGAACCACAAACAAACCGAACGGATGTTCACAAAAGGGATACAACCACAAGATCTTTGCTGCGATGGAATCCAGAACCAGATGGAGAAAGACATTTGGAAGAAACAAGTAAATGAAGCTCCGCGGAAATTTCCAGGACGGCATTGTCCTCCAGAGCAAGGCAAACAACATCAGCACCAGAAGCCAGAATATTGGAACATGTGTCCAGTACGTATGATGGAGATGTTTTCTGCCATCGATGAGATAGAAATAAAGAATATCAAAATCAGGAAATACTGCTCCCAGCAGTCCTATCCAGTCATTGGATAGACGCAAAGGCCTCCTGACAATTACCCTAGTCAATAGTACTCCAGCTGGCAGGTGTGCAATCAGCATTAAACCTGTCCTCCGAGTTAAGTCCGAATCTGTCTTCCATGAGCAATAAGCAACATTTGAGCCAAAGTTTGTACAATGCTAATTGCCTATTAATGTGTAACTTTTCCCGAGTAAGATGGATTCTGGGTACAATTCCGTGAAATACTGGACACACTTGGTCGATGCTTTGACACAAAAACATCCTGAACTGGTTTGGCGATTCTCTTTTAAAACCCTGATTCCAGGGGATGGAGGATTTGGGTGAAGCAAAGCGGGTTGACTTTGTTGGAACTAAACCTGAACACAAAGATTGATCAACAGCTTGAGCGACTTGGCTAGGGCTTCTCCAGGGCATTGCCGATTTTCCTGTCGGCACGCAAGAGCAAGATGGCGAACATCAGTCCTGCAAATCCAAGACTGGCGAACATTATCATGCTCGCCGTATAGTCGTGGGTCATGTCTCTGAGTTTACCGTTGAGATAGGGGA
>JALVPF010000023.1 GCA_027031935.1 Myxococcales bacterium
GCAGTACATACATCAACCACCACCACCACGTGTTCTGTGCCTGTACCCCAAACTCCCCTGAGGTCTGTCTCGACTCCAGAGTCTAAAGGAATCCAGTGAGTATCACGCCTTACCAGGACGGTACCTGCTGAGCCTACCGCCCACACATCACCTCCCTCGACCCCGAAGACAGCATAAAGGTCCGCATCCGTGTCTGCATCTTCGTGAGCCCAACCACTTACGCACCCTGCCGAGACCATCAGCGAACCGGCCAATACAATCTGTACCAAATACAGAAAACATCCTGCAAAACGAGGTCGCTTTGTCTTTCTGTTCATCTCGGCCCTCCTACTGGTCCTGTGCCCTTCGCATACCTTCTATCTTGTATGTCCTTGTACACGTGCCGGCGCTGATGTCGTCCAACAGACCCCCGATGGAATCATCCTTGAAATCACCGCTGAAACGAATGGACTTGTCAGGCCCCATGTTTCCGGTAGCCAGAAATGAGCCGTCTTCCCGGATTTCGCCTTTGAGCACGTCCCATCTGTAAGAAAACCTGGCTTCGAACTGATTGACATCTATCCGAATATCCACGGAGTTTTCAAAAATGTCCGTTGGCTCGGGCGGGCACCCGGTTCCCTGATCGCTATGAAAAGTTTCGGTCAGGTCATACCAACCTTCAAAGCGTTCAAGTCCCTCGTCATCCTGCCCACCAGAGCAGCCACAAGATGCAAAAATCAATATTGCCGACACAGCAAGCACTCGATATGCAACCATCAATATATATCCTCCGTTTAAACCAATCTAACAGCGCTGTGTCACATCCGTCAATGGCGTTTGACGAGTTCAGTGGCATCATGATAATTTTACGGCCTCATGAAAATCCTTGGTTTGGCGGGCTGATATGGCCACCAGGCCAAGGAACAAATAACAAGGGCAGTATCAGATCCACCGGCCAGTTCGTGCGTCAATATACGCACAGGACATGGTCGACCCGGAAGAAGGGCCGCGACCGTAGCCATGTGGGAGAAGAAAAGCGATGAAGATCTCATGGCCAGCTATCTGGACGGCGATGTGCGCGCCTTCGAAGAGATCCTCTCCAGGCACAGGAGAGGAGTTTACGCCTTCATCCTGCGTTTTGCACACAACCGGGACACGGCTGAAGAGCTTCTCCAGGATGTTTTCATGCGGGTGGTGGACAAGGCTGAGACCTTTGAGAAGAGATCTAAGTTCACAACTTGGCTATACACCATCACCAGAAATCTTTGCATCGATCACCTCCGTAAAATGCGCCATCGAAAGGCCACATCCCTGGATCAACCCATGGCAGCAGGAGATAGTGAAGGCATGACTCTTTTAGACAAAATTGGCTCTGACCGTCCCTTGCCAGACAACTCAGCACACTCCAAAAAGCTGGGTGAACTCATAGCTGCGGCGGTGGAAAAACTGAGCCCGGAACAGAGAGAAGTTTTCGTTCTGAGAGAACAGTCTGGTCTGGCCTTCAATGAAATCGCTTCGGTGGTGGATGCACCCCTGAACACAGTAAAAAGCCGAATGCGATATGCGCTGGAGAATCTTCGCGCCAATTTGCAAAGCATGGGTGTAGAACCGTGAAGGGACAAGGGACACAGTAATGGATTGCCGCGCTGCACAGGATATGCTCGTAGACCTGCTCTATGATGAGTTGGACAACGCTACAAGCAAGCAACTGCAGGAACATCTTGCCAAGTGTTCCAAATGCGCGGCAGAGTACGAGCAGATGGGCAAGGTATTAAAGCTGGTCAGGGACAATCCCCTGGAAGAACCTTCCCGGGAGGTCACAGGACGCATATTGCACACGGCAAGCGTCGCAGCAAGACAACGAGCCGAGCGGAAAAAATCCAGCCCTGCATGGTGGAAGCGCCTGATATTGAATCCAGCATTTGCCGGGGCCGTGGTGATTGTCGTGGTAGCGACCGTGGCCCTTGTCTCGGTTGTTCCGCAAAAAAACGCTCCCGAAAGCAAGGCTGTGGCTATCACTCCTCAAACCCCTGAACCGGCTCCTTTTGCCAAGGACACGCAGGTACAGGATGAGACCATACCCGAAGGCTCCATTCCAATCCAAAGTGAAAACAACAAGGATTCCGGGGTGGCGAAAAACATAAGCCATGGAAGAAAGATGCCAGTATCGTCCAAAAGCACTGCAAGGCTGGAGAAAAATCTTTCCCCAGTAAAAGGCGGAATGAGTGGAATAAAAACCATGGACAGTGAAAATTCAGGACTCCTGTCTGACCATGGAAATGCAGGTCTGGACAGAATGCGCCACCAACAAGCAGCCGGTGGCAGTGCCCAGGGCAGATCAAAACAGCGCAGATCGAAACAGCACAGATCGAAACAATCGGAACAGCGCAGGGCGGAAAAAACCAGCAGACACCTTGCCAAGGTCATGAAAACCGGGGCCGTTACAGAAGTACCCGGGACAACAACAACGACAAAAACGGACAAAAGCGCCGCGCTTTATCCCAGCGTCGAGTCAGTCATGAAAGCAGCAGAGAACAAAAAGCGACAGGCACCTGAAAAAGTTGCGGCTCAAGCTGTGGTCAAGCCTGTAAGCAAGGTCTCCAGGGGAGGAGAGGGTCCCCGAGATCTTTTGCAAGAAAAACAGGCCCCTAAATTCAAAAAGAACAAAGCGCGAGCCATTGGGGGAAATGTTTCAAGCTCCGATGATCTCGACATGGCACCACAGCCCAGCGTTCAGGCAGATGGTTCCATGCAAAAACCCGAGGTGAGGTCCACGTCGCGAGCTGATGTTTCCTCGGCACCGACACCCTTTGCATCAGTGCAAGCTGAAGAAGAACAAGTTCAGGATGAAAAACGTGAAAACAAGTCAGGGCCTCGCCTGAAGAGAAAATCTTTCCAGTCTGCCGGACAATACCTGTACGAGCGGGCAAAATCACTTTTCAGGTCTGGTGACTGCAAGGCAGCCATCTCGGCCATAGACAAGGCATTGAAAGCAAACCCTCATCACCCGATGGCAGCAGACGCACTGTTCGACAAGGCATCGTGCCTGATCAAGTCAGGAAGGTTCTCAAAAGCAATTGGAACCTATAAGCGCATCGAGAATGAATATCCCCAAAGGGCCAAGGAAGCCCACAGGCAGCTTTTACGCATAAGCCCCTGATCAATCATGTCAGTTACATGTTGCAGAAACAGTGTAACTGGAGCACAGGCGTGAGGAAACGTTTGCTGGTTTTACACAAATCGTGTAGTCACCCGAATTGCCTCCACCACAATTGTTGGTACACACCGAATAGAGATCATTGTGATTCAGACAATATGCCGAGCTGCAGGAATTTCTGTATCCGTCGAAGACTACCACCGAGGCGGGCGCAGCAGAGAGATGGAAGGTGCAGTTTGCAGCAGGATTTTGCAGGTGCACTCTGAAACAATCCACGTCCATATACCCACCTGGGATGTTCACCATCTTTGCAGTGTGACTGATGGAACCACCTCTGTCTATGGCCCCGAGATACGTGGCAGACGAACAGCTTCCAGGAGTATCCGACGTGTCCGAGCATTCACATCCATCTGACGAGTTGCCATTTACGTCCCAGTAGCCAGACTGGCAGGACGACACCAGGCAGACGCCGCTGGAGCAGACTTCGCTGGCATGGGGCAGGGAACAGGCGTGACCACAGGAAGAGCAGTTATTGACATCCGTATCCAGGTTCCGCTCGCAACCGTTTGAATCACTGCTATCACAATCCGCCCATGGTGATTCGCAGGAGGTAATGAGGCACTGTCCCCCCGTACACGTCTCGCTCGCATGATTCAAGGAACACACTGCACCGCAACTACCGCAGTTGTCCATGGAAGTAGGAAGATAGATCTCGCAGCCGTTCGACCATGATGAATCACAGTTATCAAAATCGCTGTTACAGGTACATTGCTTGGAGCTACAAAATGCGTTCTGCCCACAGGCAAACCCGCACTCACCACAATTTTCCGGGTCGACGGATGAGTCCTTCTCGCAGGTGCTCACATCCGAATCACAGTCGATCCAGGGATCAATGCACGCAAATACACATGTTCCGGCAAGACAGGAGATGTCCGTATGTTCGTCTCCCATGCAAGGCAATCCGCAACCACCACAATTGTTCACGTCCAATATTGTGTTTATCTCACAACCGTCCGACCAATCCTGGTTGCAGTTGGCCCACCCCATGTCGCAAACACACGACCCCTCGCTGCAAGATGCGTTGGCACCGCAGACAAACCCGCAGGAACCGCAGTTGTTCTGATCCGACAGGATATCGGCCTCGCATGTCCTGTCATCCGTATCACAATCCATCCAGCCATACCTGCAGGTATAGGAGCATTGACCAGAACCACAGCTGATATCCGTATTCAGGCCCGAAGGACAAGGTTGACCACAAGCACCGCAATGGTTGATGTCCGAACTGGTATCTCTCTCGCAGCCAGTGCTCCAATCACCATCGCAATTACCCCAGGTTCCTTCGCACTCGCATGATGCTTCAACACACGATGCATGCGGGCCACATGAATTGGAACACGCGCCACAGTTGTTGGGGTCGGTTTGAATGTCAACGCAATTTCCGTCACAGCATGTCTGCTCCGAAGAACAGTCCGGCCCGGTTCCTGAGCAGGAACACGTACCGGAGATGCACTGCTCACCCTGGTCACACCTGACGCTTCCGCAAATGGGACCAACGCATTTGGCATCAACACAGTCTATTTCACACTGCTCTATTTCAGCAGGGTACTCACAAATTCCTTCGTTGCATCTTCCCTGTGGTGGAAAGGAATGCCGTGTGGTCTCCTCGCAAAAATCAGCCGGGGGTTCGTCACAGACCATTGGCGCCCCCACACATCGGCCATCCCCACCGCACGAGTCACCTTCAGTACAAGCATCACCGTCAGAACAAGCGCTTCCATACTCGCTCCAAACGGGTAGCCCAGCGACCTGGTCGAACAGACAAATGTTGGGCACGCCACAGCAGTCCATCACCTGGCACTGGTTATCCATGGTACATGGTATTTCCGGACAGCAACGACAATCGGCACATTGTGTCTGTGTACAGACATCGTCAATGCACACAGAGCCGGATGGACACTGCTCACCTTCGCAGTCATGCTCCACGCATTGGCCACCTGCACAGACCTGAAGTTCGGGACAGGACATCCCCACGCACAGTTGGTCTACACATTGACCATCGACGCACAGCTCATAACTTCCACACGGATGCCCGGAACAATTCTCCGGATAACAGTTACCGTCAGCCCCACAGCTCAAGCCCTGGTCGCAAGTCACATGAGCACAATCGGACGGCATACACCGTCCATCCACGCAAATCTCGTGCAATCCACATGCAAATCCATCCGCTACGCAGTCCGATGCCATGCATTGTCCATCCGCGCAGCGCTGGCCCGGTGGGCACCGGACACCGACGCATATCTGCCTGACACACCTGCCGTCTACGCAAACATAATTGGAAGGGCAATCGTCCTGAGCACAATTTTCATCAAAACATTCCCCCCTTGCACAACGCTGCCCGGGCGGACACTGGACCTGAACACAATCGGCATCAACACAGGCCCCATCGAGACAGATCTCACCAAAAGCCGAGCATGAGTGGTCCTCGCAGTCAACCGGATAACAGTAACCGTTTGCACAAACTGCACCTTCAGCGCACTCTACCTGGGCACAGGAGGATCTGACACAGACTCCGTCCAAACAAACCTCTCCGGGAAAACATCCCCCCTCCGCACAATCCAGGGGAAAGCAGAATCCCATGGCACAACTCTCACCATCAGGGCATTGCACTCCCACACAAGACCTGTCCACGCAATTTTCACTCAGACAAACCTCACCATATCCAGGGCAGTTCTTTGTCTCGCAGTCCTTGGGATAGCACTGCCCCAAGGCACACAGTTGGCCATCCGGACACTGAACATCCACACAGGATGCCGGCTCGCACTTCTCATCGATGCAGATCTCACCCAGTCCGGGACAATTTCGCCACAGGCAGTCGGAAGGATAGCACAAGCCCCTGGCGCAGGATCCGCCGGAATCACACTGAACTCCAATGCATTGAACATCCATGCAGGAATCATCTACGCACACAAAACCATCTGGACACCGGCGACCATCGCAGTCGGAAGGATAACAGGTTCCATCTACCAGTTGACCATTTGGGCAGGAGTCGGAAATCAATCCGGATGAACAGGCAACTGATAAAAACATGACCAACCAGAGACATGCTCTAATTCTGTCAGTTACAAATGAAAACATTGGCACTCCACTCTACTTTACAGGTTACCATGATTTCCGATTTTTTCGCCATTTAGCACCAAAGGCGGAGCCATGGATCTTGTCGCGATGCGTCAAAAATGAGAACATTGACAAGCAGGGCAAGTTCTTGCTATTGAAAAAGGCCTAAAAGGTATTATTGATTCGATAATCCCAAGAGAGGGGGAATCATGAATAAAAGGATTCCCGGACCAGGTGGTCTTGGTCTGTTGGTGGCTGGCACGCTCTTGGCAGCAGCCAGCGTTGGTTGCTCTCCAACAGTTGAAAAAGTCTGGGAGTTTCCCACGGGATCTCCTCTGTATTCCACCCCGCTGGTGGTGGAGGATCTCATAGTGTTCGGATCCGAAAGCGGAACCCTCCACGCCGTTGATCACAATGGTAAAGCCCGTTGGCAATATTCCACCCCCAGCGCCGAGATATTTTCAAAACCCGTCACCGATGGTAAACGCATATTTTTTGGTGCCACGAACCAGACTTTTTATGCGGTGAACTTAGCAGGCCAAGCCCAATGGCAGTTTTCCACACAGGAGCGGATCAAATCCGATGCCGCCATTTCAGAGGGTGTGGTCTATACCTCATCCTATGACGGGCACATCTATGCACTGAAAGCCGAGACGGGAAAACTACTTTGGCAATTCCCGCCCAGGGCAGAGCCAAGTCCTGCATCCAATGAAGCACCCAAAAAAGACGATGCTGCAAAGGGCAAGGAAGAAAAGTCAAAGACGACCGACACCGCAGACGAAGCGAAGCCTCAACAAGTTACCGAGCCAATAGTGACCAAGGCCTTTTCCTATGCTGCCCCCACAATAAAGGATGGGGTGCTGTTCCTTGGAAACCTTGATGGGTACATGTACGCCATCAACACATCTGACGGCTCCTTGAAGTGGCGTTTCCAAACTCGAGGCGGGATCACTTCCACAGCTCTGGTTGCTGACGGTACAGTTTACTTCGGATCCAAAGATGACCATGTCTATGCTATAGACGCAGCTACCGGAACCAGGATCGCATGGAAATTCCAGACAGGCGGGGACGTCATCAGTTCTCCAAAGATGAACGATGGCATCATTTGGGTAGGATCCAACGACAAGAAGATGTACGCCATAGACGCAAAGACAGGAAAGGAAAAGTGTCACTTCCTTACCTCTGGTGAAGTTGTATCCTATGCTGTTTTCTACAAGAACCTGGTGTTTTTCGGTGGTGGACAGGGAGATGGCAGCCTTTATGCATTGAAAAGCAGTGACTGTTCACAATTTTTCAAGTTCAAGACCGGCTACAAAATCGAGTCTGATCCAGTACTCGACGGAGACCTTCTTTACCTTACATCTGGAGATCGCAAGCTTTACGCCTTCAAGATCAACAAAACCCAGTAATCAGATTCAGGACCAGACACCCTCGATGGCTTGACCACATGCAGGACATTTGCCCCCTTCGAGGAGGTGGTTTGCGACAACGCTGAAGCCATGCCGCTGTATTACGATTTCACCACAAGCGGGGCAAATTGTGTTTTCACCTTCATCCCCCCAGACATTACCTGAATACACAAATTTCAGCCCTGCTTCTTTTCCCAGCTTTCGAGCACGCTGAATGGAATCTACGGGAGTCACTGGACGATCTCTCATCTGGTTGGCCGGATGAAACCTGCTCAAATGCCATGGAATCGATCGGTCAACAGAGGATATGAACTGCGCCATGGCGTCAAGTTGTTCATCGTCATCGTTCAATCCGGGAATCAACAGGGTGGTGACCTCCACCCAAATCCCCAAATCGTGCAACAATCTGATGGACTCTTTTACCGGTTCAAGGGCTCCACCACAGATTTTCCTGTATATGCTGTCGTCATGGGCCTTGAGATCCACATTGGCTGCCGTGAGGTTTTCTGCCAGGTCCCTCAGGGGCCTGGCATTGATATATCCGTTTGTCACGGACACACAGCGAAGATGTTCATGAGCTGCATGATGGGCAACATCCCGGGCCCACTCGATAAATATCGTGGGTTCTGTGTAGGTAAACGCAATGGTGCTGGCGCCGACATCCAGTGCCTGTTTTACCACCTGCTGCGCAGATGTCTGATCACCGGGTATCTGGCCGAACCTGGCGGGGTACTGGCTGATGTCATGGTTCTGGCAATGGGCGCAGGTCATGTTGCACCCAACCGTCGCGATGCTCGTGCTCACCGATCCCGGCAACACATGAAAGAATGGCTTTTTTTCTATGGGATCATGATGCAGAGCGATGGCCTTGGCGTAATTCAGGCTATACAGAATACCGCTGTCGTTTTTCCTGACCTTGCAGATACCCAGCTTGCCATTCCTGATGACACAGCCGTGAGGACACAACCGGCACCGCACGCTTGTTCCACCATCGATTTTCTCGTAATACCTGGCTTCCTGCATTCAACACCTCTGTTTGTTTATCGTCTCTAGCACCGTGTGCATCAGTTTACATCAGTTGTGGCCAACAATAAAAGCTGTTGAGGGACTATACCGGACATGTTAGGCTTGCCGGTCCATTTGATGAGTTCAGGCCCGGCATGGCCCGGGTTTCGGTCAACACATATAAACAGGAGAAGCAAGAGATGACGGATATCCAACTCAATGACAGCACCATCGAAAACACGGCCCAACGATGTCGTGAACGAGACATCATCGTGCCAACCTTTGCTCAGATGAAAGATCCAAGCCTCATCCCTGAAAAAATACAACAAGAACTCAAGGACATCGGCCTTTGGGACCTCCACCCCCGCAACCTTTTTCGAATTACATGGAAGAACGATCCGGAAACGGGTGGATTCCATGGTGTAAACTTCATGGAAATCCCGAGAGAACTCACCGGAGTGAAAGCACGAATCTTCGCTCTCATAGGAAAGTTCTTCCCCACTGGTGCCCACAAGGTTGGCGCAACTTTCGGTTGCCTGGCTCCTCGCCTGGTTTCAGGAACCTTCGATCCAACGAGTCAGAAAGCTGTCTGGCCTTCCACGGGAAACTACTGTCGCGGTGGAGCCTACGTGGCAGCCCTGCTCGCTTGTGATTCTGTGGCCATCCTTCCGGAAGAAATGAGCAGGGAGAGATTCGACTGGCTCAAATCCATTGGTTCAGAGGTGTTCGCAACGCCTGGTTGTGAATCCAATGTCAAGGAGATCTACGACAAGTGCTGGGAGCTCAAAAAAGAGCGGGGAGACAAGATCGTCGTGCTCAACCAGTTCGATGAGTTCGGCAATGCCATGTGGCACTACGAAATCACCGCGAGCGCCATACATGAAGTGCTTCAAGATGTAATGGGCAGTGACGAAAGTTTCTTCGGATACGTATCAGCCACCGGGTCGGCAGGAACCATAGGCGCAGGGGAGAAGCTCAAGGAGCTTTACCCTGCCTCCAAGATCATCGCATCGGAAGCGCTGCAGTGCCCTACCCTGCTTCGAAATGGTTTCGGAGGACATCGCATCGAAGGCATAGGGGACAAGCACGTACCATGGATACACAATGTCAGAAACACAGACTTCATCGTGGCAGTGGATGACAACGATCCCATGGCACTCATGAGGCTTTTTAATGAACCCCAGGGCAAGGAACTGTTGAAACAACGGGGCATGGACGCAGACTTTGTAGACCGCCTGGACCTGCTTGGCATCTCCTCTATCGGAAACCTCATCGCTGCCATTAAAACAGCCAAATACAACGAACTGGATGAAAAGGACATTCTCTTTACCATATTCACCGATTCCATGGAAATGTATGGATCCAGGCTTGAAGAAGCTCGTCAGGAACATGGAGAATATACCAAAGCCCAGGCTGAGATGGACCTTGCCATACATCTTCATGGTCTCAAGACGGACACCATGCTGGAACTGAATCATTGGGACAGAAACAGGATTCACAACCTGAAATACTTCACATGGATCGAACAGCAGCAAAAGCAATTGTCAGAACTCAACGCCCAGTGGCACGAGTACAAGACGTACTGGCCCAGGCATTGGCGAATGACCGACAAGTACGACGAACTCATCGAGGCTTTCAACAAAAAAACAGGCCTGCTCGAAAAATACCTCTAAGACTCTTCAAACACCTTATCCATGGATTTGAAAAAGCCCTCCTGTCTGCCGGAAATTTTCTCCAGCTCGCCGGCATCCAGAAACAAGCCACCACAGATGAAACACTTGTCCACCTGTACGTTGTTGATAGTGATCTCTTGCATTTCATGACCGCACTTGGGACAATGCATCCAGTGCAATTCCTTAAGCTTTTTCGTCTCTTCCTTGCTCATCTGTTCCTTGTGTTTCAAGGCCAGCTTGCGTAGCTTGATGGCTTCCTGTTTGGCGAAATATTCATCTTCCTTGTTGCTTGGCTTAAGTGGGCACATGGCGCCTCCGTCCTTGCCTACTTGAGTTGTTCCAGGTTTGACCTCGCCACGGCGGCCTCCGGGCCATCGGGCAAGACGTCCAGATATTTTTTATAATACTTGATAGCATTGGCAGTGTCTTTTCGGTATTTGTATGCCTCGGCTGTCCCCATTATGGCATCTCCATAGCTGGGGTTGATCTTCAAGGCCCTCTTGAAAGTCGAAATTGCACTGGAGTTTGATCCCATGTCCAACAGGCAAAGTCCTTTACCCGTCAAAGCCTCCACATCCTGCGGTTTCAGTGACAGGGCCTCATCGTACGCCTCCAGGGCCTTTGCCGACCGTCCAGCCCTTTGCAAGCTGTCAGCTTTTGCCATCAAGGCATCATAGCCCATTGCCGGTTGCCCACCCACATGGTCCTTGCTGTCAACCTTTGACTTGACGTTCGCCTTCTTCTTCTCGACCTTTGCAGCACCGGCATCTAAAGCCCCGGGTTTGTCAGCGCTATTGTCGCCCGTTGAAGCGTCGGCAATTGCATCAGCAGAAGAAGGCACGGTACCAGCGTCCACCACACCACTGTCATCACCAGCATCAGGAGCCAATACTGCTCCCTGGGATTGTCCATCCGGCCCTGAATCAGACTTTGCGGTATTTTGATCCTCTACGCCCAACACATCGCCCACAATTCCCTTGAGCTTTTCAGGAGCAAGCAAATATACGACCCCCAGTCCCACCAAAATAAACAGCAAGGGGATGATCACATACCACTTGCGTCTTCCCCTCCTCTTCCATTTTTCCACAACATCTTCGCTTGTTGGCTCATATCCTGCATCGCCCCATGAATCCGGCTCCTGGGCTACTCCCATGCTCGGCATCACCGGCTGGGACGCGGGGGGCACTGCCTGGGCGGGCATCACCGGCTGGGACGCAGGGGGTACTGCCTGGGCGGGCATCACCGGCTGGGACGCAGGGGGTACTGCCTGGGCGGGCATCACCTGTTGAGGCGCAGCTGGCATGGCCTGTGTCGACATGGCAGCCATTTGCGCTGGAGACTGTGCTTGTGGTGCCGACGGAGGTAAAGTCACTGGGGGTTGAGTCGCCGGAGCCTGCTCAAGGGGCGCCTGGTTTAGCGGGGGCTGAGATACCGCATTGGCCTGGTCGACGACCTGAAAAAAAGAAGCCAGTTCAGCGATGGACCCCAGACGTTTCCATGTCTCACCACTTTTGGAAATTTCATCATCCCGGCTAACCTTACGCTCCACTATCCACTTTTGAAGCGTGGTCAGTTCCTTGAAGCTCAACATGGTTCCGTCAGGTTTTCGCACCATCCAGTTCTTTTCCACCACATTGGACTCAGGGCCATCCTGAGGCACCGGCTCGGTTAGCACAAAGGATTTTTTTCTTACCTTGAACAGATGACCACAGGAACTACACTTGACCGTTACGCCGTCTTCGGTAACCCGATCGTCATCGAATTCGTATTCGGTACCGCACCGTTCACACTTGATGTCCATGGTTGTCTACCTCTTGACTGCAGGCCCTGTCTCCACTTTCCAGCAAAGACATGCCGTATACAAGCACTATCATCTACCCTTGATTGCTTTAGCCTTTTTCATGACCTCTCTTGCCCTCTGAACATCACCCAGCCCCATGAAAGCCCGCGCCAGCCCGTCCAGTGCCTTTACGGAACCAGGGTGAACTGCCCGTGCCCTGTTGAATTCCAGTGCAGCAGTGGAAAACCTCTTCAAGGCAAGAGCACGGCGCCCTGCAGCAAGGGCCTTGGAGAATACCGCCTCCCGGTCTATTTTGCCCAGGTCGACATCTATGACATCGTCTTTCTCTTTGGCTGCGCCTTTTTCGGGGCTGGGGAAGATGCGGTTTATTTTTTCCATGGGCAATACGGTGGAGAGATCCACCAATCCATATCTGGTAAGGGTTACGGATCCCATGGCCAAAAAAAGCACCAAAGCTACGATAATCCCCATCCACAGACCAAAGCCGGCCCTGGATGGCACAGCAGCTGAATAGGGATCGGCAGTGGCACCGGAACCAGGAACAGGGGCACCTGGCAAAACGGGTACCACCGGCTTCAGACGTTCCACCTCGATGGGTCTCGATGGATCCGCATTATCACCTCTTTTTATCTTCTCGGCAGAGGCCTTTCGTGGCGGCATCGGAGAACTAACAACCGGGGTCGTATTAGAAGAATCGGCCTCTTTGACCGGGCGACCGAGCAACTGCTCCACGGGTATCCATTCGCCGCCTGGTTCGGCAGCCTGGTATCCATCCAGTTCCTCCCTGTCGCCCAACCACCTGATCATGGCCTGTTCGGAAGGAAAATCATAGGTCAGACCACTGGCGGTTCTGACACGATATCCATCCAGGAGCTTGGAGGTGGTGGACTGTGCCCTTATGGCAGACACTCCCCTGGAAGAAACCCTCGCTGGGCGAACTTGCCTCGTCTTAGTCTCTTCCTTTGGTGACGCAGATATAAAAGCCTCTCCTGAAAGAGAATCCAGATTGGGGGTAGTGGAGGCAGCAGACTTGGCCTGGGTTGGTGAGGACTGAAGTTGAGACACGTCTGTGGATGCCGTGTTAGGTGCAGAAACCAGGCTGCCAAAGAGATCTTCTCCTGGGGGCGGAGCGCTTGAACTGAAGGCAGCTTTGGCAGGCGTGACCGGTTTGGCTGGAGGCACAGCAGTAGGTGGCGAAGAGACGGGTACCGCAGGCTTGGACCTCTTGACGATGAAGGTATGCTCGCACTTGGGGCACTTTATTTGTGCACCTGTATCCGGCACCTTTTCGTCATCGACACGGTAGGCTGCTTGACAGTTTGGGCAAATCGCCTTCAAACCCGCATTCTCCCTGTGAAATCACGAACTGTTTTATAGCATCTGGTTGATTTTCAAGCAAGAATCCGTTCATTTCATTTTGACATAATCCAGCATGACGGTCTTTGTGCCCACCGAATTGAAAACAACCGTCAACATGGGGCCGTGAGGCGACATTCTCGCCCCACTCACAAGGCCCTTGCCAAAAGCCTGGTGTACAACGGTCCTGCCCACTAGATCATCCAATCCATCATCACCTGCAAGTTGGGAATATTCGTCCGAATAGTCCACAGTCTCTTCATCCGAAGCATGGAGCATGTCACCATGGAATATCTCATCATCATCATCCAGGTCGAACCCGCCAATATCCACGACCTCGGCCAATGGGGCTTTGCTGGTTTTGCCCATGTCCTGGAAGATATCCTTCAAAAAACGCGAAGGCGGATTTATGGCCACCTGGCCTGCCATGGACCTGCTTTTGGTATAGGTCAGGGTCAAGACCTGCCTGGCCCTGGTCATTCCCACATAACACAGGCGTCGCTCTTCTTCCACTGCCCTGGGAAAAGCCCGACCTGGAGATTTCAACATCTGTCGCTCATCGTCATCCAGTGACCTGGAGTGGGGGAGCAGCCCCTCCTCCATGCCGGTTATGAATACCACATCGAACTCCAGGCCCTTGGATGCATGCAAGGTCATCAGGGTGACCATGCCCTGTCCTTCCTGCGCCAGGTCCATATCCGTCAACAAGGCCACCTGCTCCAAAAAACCCTCCAGGCTTTCGTCCCCGGTTCCTCGTGCCATGTCTTGGGCCGCGGTGATGAGTTCCTTTATATTCTCCAGCCGCCCCTCCGATTCCATGGTGCCCATGCTCTCTAGCCAGCGGCCATATCCGGTGGTCTTGATTACAGCCTCGACCGCATCGCTGGCACTCGAGGCAGAAGCTTCTTGGCCAAGTTGCTCCAGCAGACGCCTGAGCTGGAGCACTGCCTCGCGTTCCTTTTTTCTGAACCCGGACAAGTTCTGCGGTGTCATGACCTCGAACATGGAGCATCCATGCTCCTCTGCCAAAGCGACGATCCTCTGGCGCGATTTTTGCCCCAGGCCCCTGGGAGGCACGTTCATGATCCTCATGAGATCCACGTCCGACTTGTAATTCTGGATCAAGCGCAGGTACGAGACCACATCGCGGACCTCCGCCCTGTCGAAAAATCTCAGGCCACCAACCACGCGGTAGGGAATCCCAAACAGCCTCATACCCTCTTCCAGTGCACGACTCTGGGCGTTGACCCTGTAAAGCACTGCCACCTGCCCGAGGCTAAAACCGTATTGCTGGACTATCTTCAAGATTCCCCTGGCTACCAGGCCTGCCTCTTCCCGCTCGTCCCGGGCCTGAAACTTTTCCACCGGAGGGCCCGGCTCCATCTCTGTCCAGAGGGCCTTTGGATGACGTCTGGAATTCTTGTGGATCAGAAGGCCGGCAGCCTGGAGAATATGTGCAGTGGAACGATAATTTCTCTCGAGCTTGACGGTCTTGCAGCCCGGGTAATCAGAGGCAAAGCCCATGATGTTTCCGATCTCCGCGCCACGCCACCTGTAGATGGACTGGTCGTCATCGCCCACCACGCACAGGTTTGCCCCGGGCGGACACAGCATGCGCAACAAGGTGTATTGTGCGCGATCCGTATCCTGGAACTCGTCCACCAGCACGTGTTCGAACCTGCGCCTGTATTTTTCGAGCACTTCCGGATGTCTGTCGAACAGGAAATTGGCTTGCATGATCAGATCGGAAAAATCAAAGGCGTTGGCCGCCTTCAGACTGCGCTGGTACAGGATATAAAAATCCCTTTGAGGCCCTTTGAGACCTGATTGGCGTGGACCGCGAAGTTTTCTTTTCGCGCGCTCCACTGCGGCCAACATCCTGTCCACCTTGTACAGTTGACGATCCAGGTCCAACTTCTCCAGGATGAGCTTGCCAAGGCGCTTCGAATCCCTGTCATCGTATATGGTGAAATCCTTGCCCCATCCCAGAAGATCGGCATGCCTTCTCAGCAGCCTGGCGCCAAAGGAATGAAAGGTAAGGGCCCACAGACCCGAGGCTTCCCCCACCAGCTTGTCTATACGCTCGCACATCTCGCCAGCTGCCTTGTTGGTGAAGGTAAGGGCCAGGATCTTCCAGGGCTCGACCCCCATGTCGTGTACCAGGTGCGCTATACGATAGGTTATGGCCCTGGTCTTTCCAGACCCGGCACCAGCCAGGATGAGAAGGGGTCCACCAGGATGCATGACAGCGTCCAGTTGCTCGGGATTGAGTTCTCGTTCCAGGTCCATGGCGGCAGATTGTGAAGCATGAACCAGACAGGTGCAAGTACCTTGAGCAAATTATTTCAGTACAGGCAGTCTCCAGGCTCGTTGTTCCCACACTGGTACCAGCAGCAACCCAGGTCTTGCCCTCCATCAGGGCCACCGCTACCCCCCATTTCTCCATTACAGCAGGACCGTCCATCCTGACAGGGTAAATTGCCATCCGGATTGTCCGAACACACACACCTGCCCTGATTCAGATCGCACGAGGTCGCTGTTGAATACTTGGGACAATCAGAATCAGAAGAGCAAGCACAGCCACCACCCAGACAGTCTCCTTGGCATTGTACTCCACACTGGCCACATGCAAGGGGGTTGGACAGGAAATCAAACACCCACTGTCTACCGCAACAAGGGACGTTTTCATTGGGATAGGTCGGATCGACCGGGTTTAGTGGGTCCTCGGACCACTCACATACGCAGACAGAATTGCGGCAACTCATGGCCGACATGGCAAAGCCGCTCAGCCGGCAATCCTCCGGGCCTTCGCAATAACATGTTCCCGTGTCGAGATCACATCGTGAACCGTGATCTATCTTCGCATCACACACCCGGCCACACTCTCCGCAGTTTTGCTCATCTATGTCAATACAATGTTGATCACAACAGATACGCCCCTGACCGCACTGCTCGTTGCTGTCACACCCGCACAAGTGCTCGTATGATTTGATGCAGAAGGGTCTTGCTGGATCATCGCAGACGGTGGTGCAATCGCCGCAATGCATTGGATCATCTCTGGCAAAACACCTCTTGTCGCAACACTGTCCGGCCCCGCCATCACAAGAGGTATCATAGTTACACCCACACCTGTATGAACCTATGCCCTCATCCAAAACGCAGTTCATGCCGTCCGGGTTGTCGCCACAGTTTACACCACAGCCCCCGCAGTTTTCAACGCTGGGTTCGATTTCGCATCCATTGGACCTGTCAGCATCACAATCAAAAAAACCTAGATCGCACTGCTCATAATCACAGGCATACTCCCCATTGTCCTCGTTCTGTATACAAGAGAGGCCCGTGGCGTTCTTCACCGTACCAACACAGGGCTGACCACAAAAACTGCAGTTATCCATGTCCCTGACTGTCTCGCACCCGTTGGACCTGTCACCATCACAGTCCAGCCTGTCTTCATCGCAGGCATCATAGTCGCATTTACCCATCTCGCAATGGACGCTGCTCGCACCCTGCACCTGGTTTGTACAGTTGAGACCGCACTGGCCACAATTCTCAGTATCCTGATTGACATCCACGCACTCCTGCAAACAGCAGGCCTGCCCATCAGCGCAGGCCGGGCCGTCACCGCAGGTGCATGTGCCAAGATAACACCCATCGCTCACCCCGAGATCACACTGGCCACATTCGGGACCGCAATGATCCATGCGGCTGGAGACAACAAGTCCAGAACACTCTCCCCATTTTCCGCTGGCACAGCTCGTATTGCCTTGCGCGCACTTGCCGGCCTGCACTTCAAAACAGGCTTTGGCAGTTCCATCCACGCACTCCACCACTGTCAACATGAGGGTCACAGAGGCGCTCTGTCCATCTCCGTCACTGGAATCTTTCACGCGCACTACAACCTGGACGTTGGCCACAGCTTCATCGGGGATGCCCGACAGCAGCCCGGAATCCTCGTTTATGGACAACCACTGCGGCCCCTCATCCAGGCTCCACGAATATGGCACGACACCGCCGCTGGCTTTCATGGATACCTGGTAGTCCACACCCACCACCGCGTTGGGCAAAGAATCGGTCTCCATCATCAGGTGATCCCGCTGCTCACACTTGCCCTGGTAACACACATACCCATCCACACAGTCGCTTTGTACCTGGCACGAATCGTCGGCCTCGGGCGAACAGCCGGCAAGCAAGAAAGCCACGGACAGATATCCCAGGATTCCCATTCTCTTCATCTCGACATTCCTCCCCTGCAGAGTTGATTTGAAAGATTTCTTCCCCAATGATGCCGAGCATATACAGAATATCCCTCCCCGTTTCCAGTATTTTTTTATCGCCAGCTCTCCCCTTCTGCAGCACCCGGAATCAGATTTCCCAAATCCCCTGTGAGGTCAAACAGATGCGAAGAAGCCCGGGCAGTGCTTGGTTCACCAGGCACAAGCCCCGGTTTGGCGAAAAGGTTTCTGCAGCATAGCCACCAAGATCGCAAGCGAGGTGGGAAATCAAGGTACTCGTGATATGGGCATGGGATGGAAAACTGATGGGAAACTACCTGAACATCCCGTATGCAGAGTGAGACATGGTTTTGGTGAGATAGGCCCTGAGGCTGCTTTTTGCAGCAAGGTTGGGGTCCTGCAGCTTCAAGATGACCCCCTGGTACTGGTCCAGGAGCCTTGCGTCTTTGAGCAGATCGTCATCAGACCACCTCTGCCCGGCCTGCCTGAACATCTCGGCCTGATCCCCGATCATTTGTGCAGCCCTCTGCTCCTGCCCATTGTTTATCATCTGGGCAACCGTCATCAGCGTTTCACCTGCCCTGAATCCGAGGAGGTTCTTCTTCACCTTGCGGTTTATGGACTTGACCATCTGATCCACATCCTTGGCCCGGCTGACCACCACCTCTTTTTCCGCCATGTTGTTCTTGGAATGAAGCATGTCCTTGTACTTGAGGGTGACTTCGGCGATGCGCTCGGGATTGGTACCCGGTGGCAGGTATAAATGCAGCATAACCACGTGGGAGTCACCTGAGAAGAAATAAGGTATGAGCATCCTGATGCCTTCATGGTCATCCTCTTGCCTGTCCTTCTTTATACCCAACTCCCGATAGAGCTTGTCGTCCAGGTGTCTCTCTTCGCTGCGCACCTGAGCAGTCTGCTTCCAGTCAAGGGCCCTGGATCCCAGCACTCTCTTCAGAACGACATCATCTGCGAGCTTTATCTTCAGGCGTAGTGCCCTTGCCACCACGCGGTTGAGAGAATCGAACTCCTCTTTGAGGATGGTCTCCATTGACGAAGCATTCTTGACAAAGTGGTAGTGGCCTTGTCCCTGGCTGGCCAAATGCATCATCAACTTGTCGTTGTATTCAAGCCCCATGCCCACCGAGGTGGTGGAGATGTTGTTTTCAGCAGCGATCCTTGCCAAGTTGACGATAGAGGCCTCGTCCGTGATGCCCGCGGTGGGCATGCCATCGGAAATCAGGATGACGGTATTCAGCTTGCCAGGGGCAGATCTGTCCGCCACCATCCTGTAGGCTCGATCCAAGGCTCCATGGATGTTTGTCGAACCTCGCGCATCAAGCGAACGAATGTATGCCTTGGTAGACTCCCTGTCACACTTTACATCACCGCCGCAAGGGGTTTCTATTCTGTCATCATAAGCGATCACCACCACGTCATCGTCATCTCTCAGACGGTCGATGAACTTAAGGGCCGCATTGCGAGCCTCTTTCATTTTACCATCAGAACCCATGGACCCGGAGCGATCGATCACCAAGGCGATGTTCAAAGACGGCCGACGGGGCATCTCCCTGGTGGCTGCCTGTATGCCAAGCTGTAAAAACACGTCTCCACCAGACGCCAGGACCTTGGAGTGATCCACATCAGCGTACAAGGCAAGGGCTGTATGACCAGGAACAGGAAATTTTTGGTGATAAGACCTGGCAAGAGAGTCCAGCTTGATCTTGCTTCCATCCACTACTACTCCTTCGCGGATGAGCTTTTCCACCCGCTCTCGTTCCCCTTGACCCGACCTGTAATTCGACTGGTACCAGCCGTTCTTGGGTGCACTATGGACCACTGGCACATCCTCTTGTTCGTCACTGACAGATCCAAGCCTGATAATTTTCAGCTTTTGCGTCCTTTTTGTTACAAGCTCCTTGGTCCTTTCATACTGATACTTGCTTCGGGATTTGATGTATGCATCTCCGTCAAAATTGGCACCTTGCCCCCAGGTACCCTTGGAGGCGACTTGACCAGGAGCTCCCGCATGGGATGGAGATCCTCCGCCAAAGCCCGGTCCGCCTCCAAAGCTCTTCATGTTCTTGTGTCCATATATCGTATACTCATGCCCGGGTTTGTCACCTGGCAAGGCATTTGCGGATTCTGCCACAATGGGACGGGCCTTGTTCACCAATGTCAAACCCAAAACCGAGACCAGCAGCAGCACGCTCGCAGCGGCAGCGCTCAAAAACCACGGCCTGAGAAAAATCACCTTGGCAGGCGGCTTGGATTTCCCATCTCCGGACTCTTTTTCTTTTGTTGGCAGCAGGTCCTGTGCCTGCTTTCTGATCTGCTCCTCTGTCCTGTGTTCCCAGGACTCGCTGGGATCCGCAACAGGCCATAGCTGCATTTTTTCATTCAGTCGTTTGAGATCATCCAATACAGCACTGCACTCTTTGCACTGTTTTACGTGTTCGAGGACATGGGCCTTTTGCTCTTCGTCCAACTCTCCATCCACAAGCAGGACCAGATCTTCCTGAAAAGATTCGCATGTCTTGTTTTCCTTTTTCATGACCGGACTCCTATCCTGGCAGCCTGCGCTCCAGGTTGACCCAAGAGGGTGCGCCTCAGCGCCAATTTACCCCTGGCTATACGAGATTTTATGGTCCCCACTGCCACATCCATGACCTGGGAGATCTCCTCGTAGCTCAAGCCCTGATATTCGCGTAACAAAATCGCATCACGTTGGCCATCGTCCAGCTCCAGCAAGGCATTGCGTACTCTGGCAGCTTCTTCCATGGATTCCACGCGATCGGCGGATTGTGCTTTTGTGTCCACCACCTCGGTCTGCAGTTGCACCCTTCTGCGATAGGTGCGCCACTCCTTGGCGGATAAATTGGAGGCGATGCGATATATATACGACTTGAATGAGCCGCTGGGTTCGTACTTGTCCGCCCCTTTCATGAGGGCGGCAAAGACCTCCTGGGTTAGATCCTCTGCCCTGCTTGGACTGCCGGTTCGCCTCACCAGGTACTGGAACAAGGGGCGGCGATATCTTCGGAAAAGGGAAACCATGGCCTCGGGATCTCGCTTTTGGCGATAGTTCATCATGAGCACCTCGTCTTTTATTTCGTCCATTTGTGTCCTCTCCCCTTTCATACCGCCAGTGAGCAAAAGGTTCCCTGGATTCAGTCATTATTTCATTTTCATGATTTTTAGCCAGAGTCCCGGTAAAGCTCCGGGTCCCGGAGAGAAAAAAATCCGGATCAAATATGGATCTGAACTGCCGCTTCATGTCAGAATGTGCCACCGTGCTTTGATGTAACTTGTACAAGGGGAGAGATCAGATGCAGGTCAAGCGCATGATTTTGTCAGTGTTTTTTTGTCTTTCCACCAGCTTGCTGGCAGGATGCCCGGAGCCCATAGACGACAGCAAATGTCAAAGCAACGACGACTGTGTCCCGGGCTATCTTTGCGATCCAGAGGGCAACTGCGTAAAGAAAGCAGCGCTGGAGATCGCAGCGGGCCTGTTACCCGATGCGCTGCTGGGGCAGGATGACTATTCGGCAGCATTATCCGCATCAGGTGGAGTTCCGACTTACTCCTGGTCCATAAAGGTGCTCACGGGGGGCGATGACCTGGCGTGGCTGGAGATAGATCCATCCACAGG
>JALVPF010000024.1:0-9932 GCA_027031935.1 Myxococcales bacterium
ACTTGAAATTTGCAATCGCCTATTTGGGCTTTTCCGAGATCTACCGTATCGTGCTTACCGCGTCGGTTGTGGATAAGCTCAAGGTTGATGGCGAGAATTTTCAGAGATTCTGGAGACACTCTTTTTTTACGGCTCTGGTCGCCCGGAAATTGCTGTCTGGCAGCGATGCCGGCGCTGTTGCGGGGGAGTTGTGGCCTGCTGCTCTGTTGCACGACGTTGGAGAACTCGTCTCCATGCGACTGTTTCCGGAAGAATACAAAAAAGCGGTTGAATACTGGAAAGAACATAATTGTCTGTTCATAGAAGCAGAAAAGGCGGTAGGAGCTCATACTCATGTGGATTTGGGTGCAGTCTTGTGTGAACATTGGAACCTGCCTGAAACCATAAAGGATGCTTGCATGTATCATGAACAGCATGATCCGGCTCTACCCAGGACTAGCAATAAAATCATGCTTATTCGCAAGGTAGTCATGGCCGCAGACCGTATGACCAAGCTTGCTGCTCTTTCCATGTCAAAAGACCTGCAAGAAAGGCTCCGGGAAGAGATCTGCAGCCTTCTGGATGTTGATGAAGATGGCTTTCTCCTTGCGATGGCCAAAGCATATGAACAAAGGGAAGAAGTGGATCGCTTTCTCGAAGAGTTTTAGTTGTTTTACTACAGAACTGTAGTCTGTTATCGTGTCGCTGAATCCCTGGGGATACAGCTGAAATAATCATGTCATTTTATTTTCTTCTAATACAAATAGATACCCAAGGAGAAATTTGGCCCATTTTTTGCTATAACCTGAATCAAGTATCGCTTCAGGCATAAATGAGGCAACAATTGAGCTTGACAAAGGTAATGATGTGTATTGAAATGTCGTATTCATATAATAATTGGCTGATTTTTGCGAGAGGAGATTTAGCATGAAATTTTTCCAGAGGGGTTTGTTGTTTATTCCTGCATTGTTTTTAGCTGTCGCTTGCGGTACCGAGACAACGGGAGAAGAAGCGTGTGCAGACTTACCGCAGGGAAAGATCCGGCAGGATTGCATAGACAAGATGGCCCCAAAGGCCGACAGGTGGGATTCACAAAACGACCCCAGGTTGTTCGGCGTGGATCTGGAATACAAGTTTGATAATCTACCTCTTTCCGGAGAGGCGGAGAGAATCCCATGGCCGGATACATATTGGCCTACAAACGAGGATTCGGTAAACGCCAGGTGGCAGGGGCCTGATGTACTTTCTCCTGTTGAAAAGTATGACAGAGCATTCAACGACTGGGAACCGCCAGAGGGATTCATGAATCTGGCTCGCTTCAAGGCATGTGGTGCCGAGTTCGATACCAAGTATTATGACGAGCTTGGTCCTGCTGCAAAATACTGGTCAAATCACAAGGGCAACAAGGCGCAAAGGGATGCATGGGACAAGGATGACTGCGATGACAAGATAGAATCATGGTGGGGCTTGTGCCACGCTTGGGTCCCCGCCTCAATCCTGGAGCCGGAGCCTGCCAAGTCAGTAACATACAATGGTGTAACTTTTGATGTTTCGGACATGAAGGCCCTGATGATCATGATGTATGATCGTAGCCAGACCAAGTTCCTCGGTCGCAGGTGCAACACCAAGAACGAGGAGATCGAGCGTGACGAGTACGGAAGGATCAAGCAGACCGAGTGTCGTGACACAAATGCCGGTTCTTTGTATCTTATTGTGACCAACATGCTCGGTAGGGACAAGAGAGCTTTTGCCGAAGACAGGACCATGAACTACCAGGTATGGAACCAACCCGTGATGGGTTACGAGGTAAAGCAGCATCTGGAAATCGACGAAGAACAGGCAACCAAGTTGATAGACCCTGACTGCGATGCTGATGGAAATACTTGTGAGTATACCTGGAATACCGATGCCAAGCGTTTCTACGAGGTGCTCATGGATGTCAGATATATCACCGAATCCTATCCTTCCAAGGAGCCGAGGCTTCCCAATATAGAAGACTATATCCGTACCGATACCTATCACATGGTCCTGGAGGCAGATGCCGATGGAAAGATTATTGGTGGAGAATGGATCTCCGAGCATGTAACGGCTTTTCCGGATCGTCTCTACACACCTGATAGCCAATTTACCCATGCTGACTTCCTCTGGTTGCCGCTGCGGGTAGGTTACAGGTCTAATCCCAATGCCGACCTGGAAAAGATCAGAATGCTGGTGAAGATGAGTCTTGAGGATGAGGAACCAGGTGACATAGCGGCGAACACTTATGTCAGCGATGATTCTGTCGCCATCCCCGATAACGATCCTGCTGGTGCAAGCTCAACCCTCACCGTGGATGATGATATCAATATAGATACTCTCAAGGTAGCCGTCGAGATCAAGCATACCTATATCGGTGATCTGACCCTGACCTTGCTTCATGACGGTCACGAGGTGACCTTGCAGAAAAATGCCGGCGGTTCCACTGCCGATATCACCAAGACATTCTCGGTTGCGGATTTTGCCGGAAGCGCAAAGGGTGAGTGGGAACTGCACGTGGTGGACAACGCCTCACGTGATACCGGAACCATAGAGCGTTTCGAGTTGATCGTGATCGCTGGTGACGGTTCCAATCCCGCAAACTCCGAGGTGTTTTCTTCCAACGAAAAGGTTGATATTCCCGACAATGACGAGCAAGGGGTTACTAGCAGCATTTCGGTTCCGGGCACCGGTGCTGTCAAATCCTTGCTCGTGACAGTAAATATTTCCCACACATGGGTGTCTGACCTGGTGGTGGAATTGCATCACGGTACCGGAATAGCCACTTTGCACAACCGTGAAGGTGATGATACCCACGACATCAACAGGACTTTCACCATTGATGATTTCGAAGGTGTTACATCATCGGGTGACTGGACATTGGTGGTAAAGGACCTGGCTAAACGGGATACTGGAACCATCAACAGTTGGTCCATGGAGATGAAGCGAGACTGATAAAGAAGCGCAAAGGGGGGGTGATGCTTCAATAACGGGACGCACCTGGCCCGGGCCAACTATTTGGTCCGGGCCTTTTTCTGTTTATCCCAAATCTCCCAAGCTATTGAATCAGATTTCCCAGATCGCTTGTGAGGTCATGTAGATGCAAGGAAGCGTCCGCAGTCGTGGATTGCCCACGTCGAGGCATCACCTCACCGAAAAAGATTCCGCAGCATAGCCGCAGAGATCACAAGCGAGGTGGGAAATCAAGGAGCTTGTTTGTCAGTGGCCTTAGAGGCACACAGGAGTGAATCATCCGTAAAGGGTGCAGGCAGACCAGGCAGCCAAAGCTCTCCGGTTTGTTTCATCTCTCCCTCAAAGTGCTTCTTGTCCTTGTATGGTTTTTTCAGGTCCACAAACACTCGTTTTTGTTGAACCCGCCATGTGCCCTCGATGGTCTTTCTGCCAAGTTCTGTTGTCTTGTCCTTTAGCCAGAACAGGAGCCTTCCCCTCGGGCGAAAGTCTATGCCTGCGATGGGATCACCTTCAGCAGATGCGGGGCCATACCATGAAACATTTCGGAGTATTTTTTTGACGTTTTTCGTGTTGCTCGGTGACAAGCCCATGAGTCTCTGCCAGGCCAAGGTGTTGCTTACAGACCGCAAGGACCGCTGCCGCAGCAGTTTGCGCTTTAGCCTTGGCTTGAGCCTGCAGGCCTTGAACAGATGCTGAATGATGACGCTCTGGTTGACCCCATTCTCGCATGCTTTTTTGCCTTGAAGAAGCATGCCCATGGCGCGGGCCAGGTTCCAGTGGGCTGAGGCAGATTGAGGATTTATGTCGACTGCCTGCTGGAATTCTTTTGCTGCTTCTGCATATTTTTTTTGTCGATAGAGTCTCAAACCCTTGTTGGTGTGCTTTATGGCCGACTGTTGCTGTGGGGCTTTTGCACTTGCAGAACTCAACACAAAGCCTGAGCCAATAACAAGGGCAAATGATAGGTATAGTACCCGGCGCATACTACTCACTGAATCCTTCATCCTTATCATTGGAGATCCCCTTTGCGTCAATATCGAAAGGTGCTTCCTCCTATGAACTCCCTAAGAATGGAGTTTTGAGGAACCCTGTCAGGAAAAATCCCCACTATCAATGAAAGTAGCTTCATGAGTCTGTGGACTTCATGATAGTTGGGATCATCCTGGGTGACATCCAGTAAAAATCTTTCAGCGTAAACTTTCAGGACTGCTGCTTCATAGGGAAGCGCAGTGTTGAACATCTCATCCGCTGCTTCCTGGAAGGGGAAGATGTTCCTGGACTCTCCCCGCCTCACAGAAGGCCATGTGGCTAATGTCTCGGATGCTGAATAGCCACGATAAAGCCTGTCCCTGACAGTCCGCCTCATGAGGCGAAGGTCGGTAGTGTGGATTCTGTTTGCGTCATCCAGACATAGTTGACTCAATGCAGAGACGTATATCTTGAATTTGGCATCCTGCGGAATCTGACTTGTGAGCCGGTCATTCAAACCATGAATTCCTTCAATGACCAGAACCTGCCCCTTGTCCAGCTTAAGGGACCTCCATTTCTTTTTTGGGGTTCTTTTGCCTGTCTCGAAGTTGAATCTGGGTGTGGCGATTTCGCGGCCATCGAGTAGATCCACCAGGTGCTGGTTGAAAAGGGGAAGATCTATAGCCTCGATGGCTTCGAAGTCATAGTCACCATTTTCATCCCTGGGAGTATCCTCCCGGTTGACATAGTAGTTGTCTATGCTCAATCCCACGGGTTGAAGACCATTACACTTGAGCTGGACCGAGAGACGTTTCAGGAAGGTCGTCTTTCCTGAACTGGATGGCCCGGCGATAAGAACCATACGAACCTTGTTTCTTCGTTCTACAATCCTGCTGGCAATCTCGGCAATACGCTTTTCGTGGAATCCCTCCGAGACACGAATCAGCTCGTTGATGCCCCCCTGTATTACCAGCCTGTTAAGGGTTCCGATATTTTCCACCCGAAGCATCTTATTCCACTCTTTGCTTTGACGGTGGATATCGAAAAGCTTTTGAGTGTTTGGGGGCGGTTCGTCCAGGTCGCCGCAGTCTTCTTGTTCCGGAAACCTCATGACGAATCCGGGAGAGTAGGGAGCAAGACCGAAGCAGTTCAGGTACGAGGTGGAAGGTGGGGTCGGACCGTGGTGAATATCCACCGTGCCTCCAAGATGAATCAGGCGAATCGTCTCATGCCAGAAGGTGTTGAGCAATTCTACCCTGTCCATCAAGCCCAGGGATTCAAACCTCCGCAGCGCCTCCGGAACCCCGGTTCGTTCCTGTTCAAAAGGAAGATCCTCGGCAACGAGGTTTTCCATCTCGGCCCTGATGGCATCGAGATGCTCGTTGCTGAAATCCGGTTTGCCCGTCCAGTCGAAATAGAACCCATCGCCCAGCGATTGGCCCACAACCAGCCGCACCTGGGGAAAGAGCCGCCTGGTGGCCTCCAGCAGCATGAGGATGCAGCCTCGCCTGTAAATCCTCAGTCCCTGGGAACTCATGGCGTCGATGAGTTTGACCTCTGCCCCTTCGTACAATGTGGCGTTCAGAGACACTCTACGGTTGTTGACGAGTGCGCCTATGGGTCGCCTTAGGCCCAGCCCGGGGTCCGATTCGTTTGCAACAAGGGCCAGAATTGGCGTCGAGTCCGGGATTCGCAGCGAATTTCCATTCAGAAGTACGTTTACCATTTTCATGTCGTTGATCATATCCTTCCCTGGGGACTAATCCAATCTTTTTCCATGTAGTTGTGATCATCAAAATAAAACGCCACTCCCTTGGACCGTCTCTCTGTGGAAAGTTTCCTGTTTGGCCAATCATGCAACATTACTGTGCGTAACAGCAACGAACTCCAAAATAACTTCTGACTTGATCGCTAAAGGCACAATTTTCTGTTCGTCCTGTTTGAACCCGGCATTCGAGGCCCCTTAGTATGTCGTTGTAGTCCCCATCAGAGTTTGGGTTGCAATCCAGGCAGTTGCCATCTGGCTCACAAAGCTCACACCTGAAACCATAGCCGGCAAAAACAGCTCTGTCTGGGTAATCCTCACTCCATGCATTTACCCATTCAGCCAGGTTTCCACTTGCATCGAATATCTGACCGGCGGCTGTACAGTTTATGAGACTGGCAGTCGGCATAACCTGCTCTACTCCGGTGAGCAGGGAGTTCCAGGCATCGTTGCACACACCGGCTACAAACTGCATGCCATACGGGAACAATGATGTGGTCCCATGATGACAAGCGACAGCCCATTCGCTTGGTCCACACAATCTCTTGCCCTGGGCCTCGCAAGCCCTCTTTGCCCGGTGCCAGCTGAGCCATCCGGATGGAACCACACCTGGTAAAGAACAGGCGTATAGACTTACACCACCACCACTGACTCCTGGTGTCCACTCCTGAGGATAATCATCTGCATCTTGGCCATAGTACGGGCCCTTGCAATCCTGGTCAGCGCTGATTACGCTTTCGTACGAATCGATCCACACGTTCTCCATGGTAGGATGAGGCACCATCACCCCACCTTTTTCATCCACCAGACCGTTACAGTTGTTGTCCAGTCCGTCTCTTGCTTGTTCTCCTGTCTCGGGTTGTAATATGGACATCGCATCCTCGTCTGTCTTGCCATCACAGTCGTTGTCCTTTTGGTCGCATGTATCATCCGCCCCTTCGGTATATTCCGATCCGTAATCACATTGTCCAAATCCCGCTATACCTTGACAATGCATCATCGCGCCTGCACATACGCCCTGCTGCAAAGGACAGGGCTCATCTGCAACATCTTCGTCGGTCTCCCCGTCACAGTCCTCATCCAGTCCATCGCAGACAGAATCGTCCTCAGCAGGCACAGGACCGTCGCACTCCACGTCGGTCTTGTCTTGTGTGCAGACCCAGTGCCCCTCTTCACATCCGCCGTTCGAACAGCTCTGGCCCAGTTGACTCCAGTCCTCGTCAGTTTTGCCGTCACAGTCGTTGTCCAATCCATCGCATGCTTCTTCTCCCCCGTTTGTCGACATACAACCTCTCTCACACCTCCCCCTTATGGAACAGTGGAAGTCTTCGGGACAATCCCTGTCCAAGGTGCAGTCATAGATGCAACTTCCTGCGGCACAGTATCTGCCGGAGGGGCAATCTATATCGGCACTGCATTTTTCATTTGGAGGGTTTGAACATGCCTGTAGCGAAATTTCTGCGAAAAAAAGAATGATCAAAACTGGAAACTTGGAAAATCGACCCATGTTCACCCTCAATGGTACACTTTTGAGTTTTTTATATTCTAAACCAGCTTTTATGCTTTTTGTCATTACTTGATCGTTTTGGAGCACAAGTATGAATTCAGGGTACACGCGACTTGTTTGACAGCGCCTGGCATGGTATCAAGGAATTGGTATGCTTGCTCGCATCCGTCAAATTGTGTCTGCTCATGAAAGAAGGGTCATAGAACTCGAGGACAGGATACGTGCGGCTGTCCTGGTGCCCTTGTTCGTCCGTAACGAGCAGTTGTATTTACTTTTTCAAAAACGTACCGACATGGTCGATCACCACAAGGGACAGGTCTCGTTCCCCGGGGGACACGCAGATCCGCAAGACGACGACGCTGTTGCCACGGCCCTTCGCGAGGCCCAGGAGGAAGTTGGAATCAGGCCGGAGCAGGTGGATGTCATCGGCAAGCTGGATGACATAGTGACCATTACAAATTTCTTGGTAACTCCAGTAGTGGGGATTATTCCTCCCAATGTTCGATACGAACTCTGCGAGTTTGAGGTGGCGGAAATCCTGGAGGTTCCCTGGGATATTTTTACCCAAGAACCCACACATCACACGGTCATGGAACATGACGGTACGAGCTTTGATGTGGATGCCTACAAGTTCGGCAAGCATTTCATATGGGGTGCTACAGCGCGCGTTGTTCGGTCACTTGTCAAGTTGATAGGAGACGATTCCAGCAGGAGACTGAAGGAGGTATCATGATTCATGCGGTGATAATGGCAGGTGGTTCTGGAACGAGATTCTGGCCCGTAAGTCGCAAGACTCATCCAAAGCAGTTTCTGTCCATTGCAGGGCACGACAGTATGCTCGCCCAAACTGCGGCCAGGGTCTTGCCCCTTTGTGGCTGGGAGAGGATCTACACGGTATCATCTCCGCTTCATTCACGGTCCATACGCAAGATTCTTCCTTCCATGCCCAAAAGAAATCTTTTGCTCGAACCAATGCCCAGGAATACAGCACCCGCCATCGGACTCGCTGCTGCCCTGATCGATGAACGGGATCGGCAAGCCATGATGGTTGTTTTGCCAGCGGACCATGTCATTCATCCTGCCGGTCGATTTCGGAAGTTGCTGCGAGCTGCTGCCAAGGTAGCGAAAGACGGTGCCCTTGTTACCCTTGGCGTGAAACCCAACCGCCCTGAGACGGGTTATGGGTATATTCATGCACCATCTGCCACCTCGAAGCTCAGCGGGGTGGATGTGTTCAAGGTCAAACGCTTTGTGGAGAAGCCGGATTTGCCTACGGCACGGCGCTACCTCAAGTCCGGAAAATATTACTGGAACTCGGGAATGTTCGTTTTTTCCACCAAGGCCATACTGCATGCTATTGCACAACACATGCCGCTTTTGCACAAGGGCCTTATGCAAATCATGGATGCCCCCGTAAAACGAAGAAGGGCAGTCATGACTCGGGTCTTTGATGGTCTTGACTCCACATCCATAGATTATGGTGTCATGGAAAAAGCCTCTTCCATACAGATGTTGCCCTGTGATGTTTTTTGGAGCGACGTTGGTTCTTGGGCTGCCTTGTCCGAGGTTACAAAGACGGATGCACAAGGCAACATCGTGTCTGGTGATGCCCTGGTGATAGACAGCAAGGGCTGTGTGGTCCAGGCGAAATCCAGGACCGTTGCCTGTGTTGGATGTGATGATATGGTCGTGGTAGAAACCGCAGACGCCATCCTGGTGTGCCCCGTGGAAAAAGCTCAGGACGTTCGCAAGGTAGTGGCGGCGCTGCGAAAATCCCACAGGGATGACGTACTTTGAGTATTCGAAAAGAACTCTCCTTGGGAATCGACCTGGGGGGGACCAATGTGCGAGTGGTTGCCCTGGATGCATCAGGCCGGATTGTGGCCAGGTCACGCCAGGTGCTTGGACCCGACTTGTCCCTTGATGCCGTGTGTGAAAAGCTCATGAGCATATCTGAAGAGGTGCTTGAGCAGCTTGGACGAACCTGGGCCGATATGGCTTCGGTGGGAATTGGTGTCGCTGCCCAGGTTCGCGGAGATTCCGGCATATTGGCCAATGCCCCGAACCTGGGATGGCGGGATGTGGCTCTTGGTGAAGTTCTGGAGAGAAAGACAGGTGTTGCGGTAAGGGTCGTAAATGATCTCGATGCCATAGCCTGGGCTGAGAGGCTTTTTGGTGCAGCTCAGGGCCATGATGATGTTCTGGTCGTCTTTTGTGGTACCGGAGTCGGCGGTGGGCTCGTGTTGGGCAGACGCCCATATCATGGATCCACAGGAGTGGCCTGCGAAATCGGTCACGTGAAGGTAAGGGATGAAGATGGCGAACCGTGTGGCTGTGGTGCGAGAGGATGCCTGGAGGCATACCTGGGAGGCAAGAATCTCACCCGGAGACTGACCCGGATGGCAGCAAGCGATTGGCAAGCCCTGGCGACCTTATCGGGTGGCAGAGATGATTCCATCCACCCTGGCTTGCTAGAGGTCCTTGCTGGCCAAGGTGACGCCAGGGCAATAGCTCTCATGGATGAGCTAGGGGACATGTTGGGAGATGTGCTCGCCAACGCTGTCACCTTGTTGAATGTCTCCGCCCTTGTAATTGGGGGGACCGTTCTCAAGGGTTGTCCGTCCATTCGCAGACGAGCGGAGAGAAGATTGCTGTCAAGGGTCTTGGGAGTGTCGTCGGAAAATCTGCTTGTTCTGGATGATCGATTGGGCGATTGGGCTGGAG
>JALVPF010000024.1:9942-16246 GCA_027031935.1 Myxococcales bacterium
AAGGAAAACAAACATTTGCGCGGAGGCGTACTATTGTACGCCGCACAAGAAAATGTGAAGTTTGACGCAGAGATTGCGGAAAAGGGCCGTTTCGGGATGAAAACTACCTCATCGGCCTACTGGCATACCGCCAGAGCCTAGGGATTGAGACTGGGCGCTTGAGGAAATTGCTGCTCCCGAAGAGCCTGAAGGTGGTGGAGAACCCTGGGACATGCTTCCTGATGATGCAGCCGCCTGACTCTGTATGCCTGATGAAGAGACCCCGGCAGGGTTGAACATGACCATGGCGTTTTTCAGCTTCATCACCGCCAGCTGGAATTGGAATTCCAGTTGAGCCACATTCACTTCCGCCAGAAAAACCGTATGGTTGGCGTCCAGGACCTCCAGGTTTGTAATGGCCCCGGCCTCGAAAGAGACCTTTGACAGTTGCGCTTGCTCCTCTGCCAATTCCAGTGCCTTTCTTGCTTTTGTAAGATTGGCCTCTGTGGATTTCATGTTCAGCCAAAGCTGACGGATCTCGCTTCGTATTTGCAGCTTGGTGTTCTTTATGTTGATCTGGGCCTCTCTGATCTTGCTCTCCGCTTCATGAAGTTCTGCGTATCTCAGTCCACCATCATACAGGGGCAAGGACAGGCTCAGTCCGATATTCCAGGTGTAATATTCACCGGTAAAACCCTTTGTATCAGAAGCATGAAACATCCCGGTCAGGTTCAGGCTGGGGAGAAATCTGTACCATGCGTCGGTTTTGCTCCTGTCTGCAATATTGAGGTTCAGCTCTGCGATCTGAAGATCACGTCTCTTGCCCAATGCCTTTTCAATGAGTGAGTCAAGGCTTTCTTCGGGAGCGGCGGATAATCCTGGCTCGACCAGGTCAAAGTTCGAATCGCGTCCCATGATTAGAGCGAGGGCTTCTTTTGCCTGATCCAGGGAGTTCTCAGCCGTTTTTACGTCCTGTTCGGATCTGTTCAGGTCTATCTCTGCCTTTAGAACCGTTATCTTTGGTTGATCACCAACCTCGAACTTTGCCTTTGCAACCTTGAGATGCTCTCTGCGCAGATCTACTGCCTTGCGGGCAGCCGTGACGAATTTCTTGGCCGTCAGGGCACTGTAATAGGCAACATCCACGGAATACAAAAGGTAATCTTCAAGGTTGGTCGTGTTTATTTTTGCCAGGTCATAGCCATCGTAGGCTTGTTTTATGGTGGTATAGGCTCTTGCGTTGAACAGAGGTTGCATGAGCGTGGCAGTAAATCCGAAAGAATCCGTCTTTACTATGTTTGTCTCGTTTACCTTGACCTTGCTCCAGTCCACACAGACCGGATTGTCTCCGCAAATGTTCGGATCCATGACTATGGCGCCAAACATGGAGTCAAAATCCGGGAAGGCGATCTTCGCGTCAGGTTCGGTGTGGGTGTAGGTGCCTGTTGCGTTCAGCTGAGGCTTTAGCATCACCCATGCCTTGTCGATCATCATTTCGGTCTGGTACAATTTTTCCTTTGCCAACTGAATCGTCGGGCTGTTTTTCCTGGCCAGGTCCCTTGCCTGCTGTAAGGTTAGCTCATCCGCAAAAGATGCGCCAGGAACTCCAAACACCAAGACGATCAAAGATGACCACGTGACAATCCATGATTTCATTCAGCTTGCTCCTGTCTTCGATTTGGCTGCCACCATATCAGATTTCATCATTCTCAATCTTGTCATTGTCATCACGTACCGTAGGCATCATGGCTCCTACAGTCAAGCCCCGTTTTCCCACACTGATTTCCCACCTCGCTTGCCATATCTGTGTCCATGCTGAGGAATCTTTTTCGATAATCTGGGAAATCTGATTCCAGGGGCTGGTCGCATGGTGTCGGGTTTCCGACTGTGATGTCGGTGAGGCATTGTGAAATCCTTGGTGGTGCATGTTCTTGCCTATAAGCCTTTGGCTTTGTATCTATTTGAATTACAAGGTGAATCGGGTCCAGAAGTCCATAGCGGCATGTTTGTACCCATTTGCTAAATAGATTGATCTGTGGCAAAAGAGGACCCATGCTTTTTTTTCAAGCAAAATTCAAGCCAATTAAGACGGATTTGTTGCCAGGTTGGAATTATTACATTGACTTGACGGTTTACATTGTGATAGTGTCTGCGGGCCTCGAATCAGGTTCGTTTGTATCTCAAAGAAGGAGTTTCCATGCAGCCAAGCTTCAAAACAGGTGACAGGGCTGTGTACCCTGCACACGGTGTGGGAGAAGTCGAGGGGATCGAATCCAGGGAAATTCTGGGACAGAAGCAGCAGGTCTATGTCCTTAGAATACTGGACAATGGCATGAAGATAATGATCCCCACGGACAAGGTCGAATCAGTTGGTTTGCGAGAGGTTATTCCTAAAAACAAAGTCAAGGATGTTTACAAGATCCTTAGAAAAAAGAACGGGAATGCTTCACGCAGTCAGACCTGGAATCGCCGTTACCGGGAGTACATGGAGAAGATCAAGACCGGTTCCATTTTTGACATCGCCGAGGTCTTGCGGGATTTATACTTGTTGAAGTTCGACAAGGACCTCAGCTTTGGTGAGCGGAAGATGTTGGATACTGCAAGAACCTTGCTCATCAAAGAGATCTCGGTAGCAAGAAACGTCAAGGAGAAAGTGGTGGAGAAGGAGCTGGAGAAGATTTTCAACTGACTCTTTGTCCCAGTCCAATTTTGACGCCCCGGATCATTTCCGGGGTTTTTTTATGGCTGGATTCAGGAATGGAGATCCATGCCAAAATACAGCCTCAACCATATCTCCAGATCCTCTAAGTATACGGACTTGCCGGTTGACAGCAGGAAGGCCTTCATGTGATCGGAGAACCCTTCTCCTTCCAGGACCACAAGTCCATCTATGGGCCAGGCTGCTATGTCCTCTACCACAGCAGGTATTTTTTCTTCAGCCGTTCCTGGAGTTCCCTGAAATTTGCACTCCAGCCCGAGACGTTTTCCGCTCTGCCTGTGCCTCAGCACGAGGTCGATCCTGCGTTCCGAACCCCAGATCCGTCTACCAACCCGGACCTGTCGATCCACTTCGAGGCCCAAGCTCTTTGCCAGGGATTCTACCTGGTCCTCAAGTGCCTTGCCCGAGGCTGGAGCCGATGAACGTCCAGGCATTATTCATTACCTCCCCGAGAAAAATTCCGTACGATGACTTCGTACACAGGACCGCGACGGTCTGAGCGCGAGTTGACCAATCTGGTGGCAAGTACTCTTTGGATATGAAAGTCGGCGTATAGCTTTCTGACTAAAGGAGTGTCGGAGTTTGATAGCATCACCTGTACCCCTCTGCCGGAAAGAGCAGAAAAGACCTGGGCAAGCCTTGTCTGGTCTTGTTGTCCGAAACCGGTGCTAGAATAGGCGGTAAAATACGCAGTGGAGGAGACAGGAACATAGGGAGGATCGAAATACACCAGATCACCGGGATTGGCTCGATTGAGCACCTTCTCGAAAGACCCGGATGAAATAAATACACCTTTCAGTGCCCTGGACACTGCCCTGAGGTTTGGTTCATCACAGATGGTTGGATTTTTGTACCTGCCAAAAGGTACGTTGAATTTGCCCTTGGAGTTTACACGATACAGACCGTTGAATCCGGTCCTGTTCAAGAATATCATCCTCGCAGCTTTTTCGTACAAGGGCATGGAGTCAGGATCTTGTGAGCGCACCTCGTAGTAATAGTCCTTGTCGTAGTGGTGTGTCCGTAGCTTGGAGATAAGCATGTTTATCCTGCTGCGTACCGCTTTAAATGTGTCCACGAGTTCCTTGTTGGCGTCGGACAGGTATACCTGCCTGCCTTTGACCAGTCCCTGCCTGTAGAGTGCAAAAAACATCGCAGCTCCACCCATGAATGGCTCATGGTACGCGTTGAATTCTTCAGGCATTTTTTCCAGGAGTTTCGACAAGAGCTGAGCTTTGCCCCCAGCCCATTTGAGAAAGGGGCGGGGAATCGGCATGCCTTTGATTTTTCCTGCTGCGACCATCATGCTTCCTTTGAAAAACTGAAATCATGTTATCACGTGAGCTTGGGCTTGCAATTGTTAAGACAGAATCACAGTATGTAAGTCATGAAATCCGGTGTTCGAAGCATAGGTATCGACGATGGGCCTTTTTTGCGAGATGGTAAGGGTGATGTGTTGGTGGTCGGTGCCATATTCAAGGGCGGCACATGGTTCGACGGCCTTCTTTCCACAAGGGTAAGAAAAGACGGGTGGAACGCCACGGATAGACTCATAGACATGTTGTGTCAAAGCAAGTTCATAAACCAGCTTCATTACATAATCCTCGACGGCATAGCGCTGGGAGGGTTCAATGTGGTGAACCTGGACAGCTTGCAAAGGGAGACGGGGCTGAAGATCATGGTTCCCATGAGAAAGGTGCCCAACCTGAAGGCTATGAAAAGAGCTGTCAGGAATCTGAGCCGCTGGGAGTCGCGATGGAATATGATAATCTCGGCCGGTGAGATTTACCCGGTGGGAGAGATTTATTGCCAGCTCAGGGGTATGGATGTGGCCGAAGCATCTGAGTTGCTCCAGCTTACCTGCACCAGGTCAAATCTGCCGGAACCGCTGCGCGCAGCCCACCTGATAGCAGGAGGCCTGGTCACGGGCCAAAGTGGAAGAAGAGCTTGAAGCAGGAGGAAGTGCGGTATGGAAATCCCGCAAATTGCTGATGTCGAAGATGCGGCCAGACGTATCAAACCCTTTGTGCACCGGACGCCCGTGTTGACCTGTTCGGCCATAGACGCCATGGTCGGATGCAAGGTTTTTTTTAAAGCCGAAAATTTTCAGAAGGCGGGTGCCTTCAAGGCTCGCGGTGCTCATAATGCGGTCATGGCCCTTACTGACCAGCAGGCTAGGCGTGGTGTGGCCACCCACTCATCCGGCAATCATGCAGCAGCCCTTGCTCTGGCTGCCCGAAACAGGGGAGTCGAAGCCCATATCGTCATGCCTTCGAACTCACCGAAGGTAAAGCAGGCTGCAGTAAGAGGCTATGGGGCCAGGATTACATTCTGCGAACCGACCCTGGAGGCCAGGGAACATACCCTTGAAAAGGTAGTGCGCGACACAGGATGTGTTGTGGTCCATCCCTATGATGATCCCATGGTCATCGCAGGACAGGCTACCGCGGCTTTGGAGCTAATAGAGCAAGTGGGGGCTTTGGACATGCTCATGGCACCCGTGGGTGGAGGGGGCTTGATGAGCGGAACCGCAATAGCTGCAGGGATACTAAGCCCTTCGATTCAACTGATCGGCGCTGAACCAAAGGGAGCTGACGATGCCTTTCAATCACTTACTCAGGGCACATTGGTGCCTTCGGTAAATCCTAAGACCATGGCTGATGGATTGCTGACTTCCTTGAGCCCCAGGACTTTCAGCATTCTTTTGCAACACGAGGTCAAAATCGTGACTGTCGGTGAAAAGTCCATACACATGGCATTGAAGACGACTCTGGAGCGCATGAAGATCGTGGTGGAGCCATCGGCAGCGGTGCCTTTGGCTGCCTTGCTGGAGTCAGATTTTGGGCAGGCTGGCTCGAGGCTTGGTGTGATTCTCAGCGGAGGGAATCTGGACTTGAAGTCTGCGAATTTTTAACTCTTCAGGTACCCTTGTAGCTTGAGGTGATGGAGTATTTTTTCAGCGCACTCCACGGGGGACAATTTGCTGGTGTCTACCTCAACCTGTGCGTCTTGGGGTGGCTCGTATGGATCCGATACCCCGGTAAACTCCTTGATGAGTCCTGCTCTCGCTTTTGCGTACAGACCCTTTCTGTCTCTCTTTTCACATACACTGACCGGTGTGGAGATATGAACGAGAACGAAACCGCCCTTGGGCTCGATCATTTCGCGCACTTCCCTCCTGACCGTGTCATAGGGCGCGATGGGAGCGCATATAGCAACCCCACCGTTCTTGGTTATCTCCGAGGCCACGAATCCAATGCGTCGGATATTCAGGTCCCTGTCGTGTCTTGAAAACCCCAACTCGCTGGAAAGATGGGTTCGGACTATGTCTCCGTCCAGCAGGGTCACAGGACGGTCTCCCAGCTCCAGCAACCTGATCATTAGTACCTGTGCAACCGTGGATTTTCCCGCTGAGGGAAGTCCGGTGCAAAATACCGTAAAGCCCTGGCGCAGCCGTGGTGGCCTGGCTTTGCGAAGTTGTGAGATGACCTCAGGAAAACTGAGTGTGTCTGCAACGTTTTCGTTTTTCTCCAGGCTATGGGAGATCTCATCCTGGGACATGCTCAGGACAGATTCTTCGCCTGATACCTGATCTTCTGCAATCCATTT
>JALVPF010000024.1:16256-21371 GCA_027031935.1 Myxococcales bacterium
TGCCTGACGAGGGCATTGGTACCATGGGCTCGCATGGTACGGGTTCTATGCCAATGGTTTCTTGGTGCTTTTTACATAGTTCATATGCGGCCTCAGGTTCATAAAATTTCGGGCTGTTGTTCGGGCTGGCAAGGTCAGGGTAAATCAGCATATGGGTGCATCCATGATTGCGTTGGACAATAGCCAGCAGCGCAGCCTCTTTTGGACCGGCAAATCGGGAAGAAAAGGGGAGAAGGGATAAGAGTACACTGTCTTTGGGATAGTGGGGGATGACGGACTGGTAGCACCTCACCCTGGCGAAGTGTTCCACGTCTCCGGTCTTGGTCTGGCCCACTGTCGGGTTTATGAGCAGACCAGCATCCAGTTTTTTCATGGCGGACAAGGTCTGCTCAACCTGCGCCCTGTGCATAGGTTTTCGAGCTTCGTATGCCAGGGTCTTTGTCCAACCGAGTTCTTGTATCCTTGCGCGAACCTGGTCGGGGCTGAGACGAATCTCTGAAAAATCATAATGCAAGGGACGTTCAATACCGCGTATTTTGCCTCCCACGTACCATCTCTGGACGTGTTCTCTGAGATACGCCACCCCCGGATGAAGAGGATCGTCTGTTGCGTATACTGACTCTGCCTCCCTGGTCAGCCCTGGTTGCCAGACGTCCTTTACCGTGAGCAGGGCCACTGCCACCCCAAACAGATCCCTCAGTACCAACTCGTCATCTTCGTGCAGATCCCTGGCGAGATCTTCAGAGATGTCCAGGGTCACGGGCATGGGCCAAAAGCTTTGATCACTCAGGCGCATGTGTTCCAGCACGCTGTTGTAGTCGTCGCGGCACAAAAATCCATCCAGAGGTGAAAACCCGCCGGTGATGAGCAACTCCACGTCTCCCAACTGCCTGGGGGTCAATTGCCAGGAAGGCAAATGAATGGCCTTTTCCAGGGCTTCTTGCCTCTGTTCGTCGTCCATCAACAGGTTTACGAGCTGGCCGCCGTATGGCTTGGCTTGTTGATTAGTCATGTTTTATTGCTCCAGGTTCCAATTGATTTTCCCTTTGTCGATGGGAGTATGTAGCCAAGCGCATTTCAGGTCAATTTCTCTTTTTCTTCTTTATGCTTTGTGATTTTTGAGAGTATGGGTTTATCATGCCTGGCTTGGGAAAGGTGCCATGGCAAGCAAAACTCAAAACCAAAGAAAAAGATTGTTGGTCGTGGGACTGGACGGGGCGGGGCCAGACCTGGTCTTTGAGAGATTGAAATCCAGGATGCCGAATCTCATGTCCATAGCCGAAAAAGGTGTCTATGGCCCTTTGCCCAGCACTGACCCTCCCGTGACGAGCATTCCTTCAGAGTTGTCCGACAATAATTCCAAAAGGGGGAAGGAGACCTTGGTAGATTAAGAACCTTGTCGTCTTGGTCAGCCACGAGTAGAATTCAATATTGAAATTGGGCTATATTCTCAGCAGATTTAGTCATGGTTGATGAAAATGAGTGCTTTGAAATTGCTTCCCCTGCCTGGAGAGATTATTTATGGCCTCTACTAAACTTTATTGTCAGCCGCTGTCGGAAGCCATTGACTCACTACAACGAGCCATTGCTCAACCCAAAGATGAGTTCATTCGTGATTCTGTTATCCAACGATTTGAGTACACCTATGAACTGAGTTGGAAGTTACTCAAACGCTATCTGGAAGATGCCGAAGGCGTTGTCCAGGTCGACCACTTGTCGCGAAAAGACCTGTTTAGATTGGCGGCAGAGAAGGGCATTTTAGATGATCCCCAGGCTTGGTTCGAGTTTCATATTGCCAGAAACGAAACCTCACACACCTACAATGAGTCCAAGGCAGAAGCGGTATATCAGGTTGCACTGCGTTTTCTTTCCCCGGCCCGAGCTCTGTTGGAAGAGCTAAAAAAGCACGAACATGATTGATCTCACCAAGCAGCAAGTAGAGTTGGTAAGGTCCATCTTGGCCGAAAACTTGCCTGGTATCCGCGTCTGGGCTTTTGGTTCAAGGGTAAGGGGGAATTCAAAGCCTTTTTCCGATTTGGATCTAGCCCTCATGACAGAAAAGCCGGTACCTCTTTTGACTTTGGGCAAACTTCGGGAGGCCTTCTCCGATTCCGATCTGCCTTTCATGGTAGATCTGGTCGACTGGGCTTCAATCGACGAAGCTTTTCGTAAAGTCATCCAGAGCTCGTATTGGGAGCTTTGAGGCGAAGTCGGTTTCGATCCGCCTGATTATCATGGGCCCGGATTTGCAGAAATGTATGGAGATACACCCATGCACGCAAGAGTTCTGCTTCTGTTGTTGGCCGTGGTCCTGGTGCTTCCATCAGGTGTACGAGGAGGCGACCGGCGTCCCATAGTGGCGGTGTTCGGAATACAGGCGGAAAGAGTGGGGCTGAAGTCCACCGCCCGGGCGGGAAATTTAGGTTCTTCTTTATGCTTTGTGATTTTTGAGAGTATGGGTTTATCATGCCTGGCTTGGGAAAGGTGCCATGGCAAGCAAAACTCAAAACCGAAGAAAAAAATTGTTGGTCGTGGGACTGGACGGGGCGGGACCAGACCTGGTTTTTGAGAGATTGAAATCCAGGATGCCGAATCTCATGTCCATAGCCGAAAAAGGTGTCTACGGTCCTTTGCCCAGTACCGACCCTCCCGTGACCATTCCCTCCTGGGTGAGCATGTTTACCGGGCTGGATCCGGGACAATTGGGACTATATGGATTTCGTATCCGCCGGCAGCACGATTATGAGGGATTGTCGGTAACAACATCGCGGGATGTCAAAGCTCCCAGGGTTTGGGACAAGCTCAGTTCGCAGGGCTTTCGCTGTCTCGTTCTCGGGGTGCCTGGCACCTATCCCCCCTGGCCAATCCGGGGAAGAATGGTCTCTGGACCTCTGAGCCCGGATAGGCACAGCCCCCTTGTCTGGCCAGGCCACTACAGGCAGGAACTGGACCGACTTGCAGGTGAGGGTGCTTACCTTCCGGACGTGGAGAACTACAGGACAGCCGACAAGAGCAAACTCCGCAAGCTCATAGAGGATGTTACAGAACGCCGCTTCAATGTGGCCAAGTCCTGGGTCGCGCAAGATGACTGGGATCTGATGATCATGGTGGAGATGGGTACCGACAGGATGCACCATGGCTTCTGGCGGCATTTCGACCCCGGCCACCCCATGCATGAAGAACACAGCGAGTTTGGCAGCGTGATACCTGAATACTATTCCCTAATGGACGAGCACATTGGGCAGCTGCTGAGTTTGGCAGGGCCTTCGACCGCCCTGATGGTGGTAAGCGACCATGGTGCCATGTCCATGCAAGGCACATTGGCTGTCAACCAGTACCTGGTGGACCAGGGAGATCTGGTTCTCAGGCAGACACCCGAAAATCCCCGTGCCTTGAGCCCTGCCATGGTGGATTGGGAAAAGACCAGCGCATGGGCTGACGGAGGATTCTACGCCAGAGTGTGGATAAATCTCCAGGGCAGGGAGCCTGCGGGAAAGATCCCTTTCGACGATTATGGAGCATATCGCAGGGACCTGGCCACCAGGTTGAGCGAGATTCAGCTTCCATCGTCCCTTGGTCCAAACCATGTCATCCTGCCGGAAGAAAACTATTTGCAGTTGCGGGGAATAGCCCCTGATATTATGGTTTATTTCGGCGACCTTGCTTTTCGCGCGACAGCTCAGGTGGGAGTAAGCACCATATTCGGCAAGCTCAATGACACCGGTCCTGATGACGCAAATCATTCCAAGGACGGTATTTTTGTCTACTGGGATCCTCTTCGAAAAAAAGAATCTCTTCCCATGCCTTCATCTGTAAAGGACATCCACTCCATAATACTGGATTATTTTTCTCTTGCCCGGTCATGAACAACTGATTGATGGAATAAGCTCTTTGCCGTGGTGGTTATATTAGCGAAAGGCGATACCACAGGAGCCCAGGAAAGATGACCGATCGAGTTACCATTCAGGAGTATTACAAGCTTTCGCCGGATCGAAGTATTCACAGGGGCTTGATCAGGTTGTTGGCGTGGGCTGCAAGACAGGATGAAACCTTCAGAATCCTGGGTATTTCCGCCAGGGAGTTGGCAAGGCGCCAGCTCGCAGAATACACCGACGCCAACCATGCTCTTCTGGTGGCCATCTCCAAAGACCGCCCGGTGGGGCTGTCGGTGATCAGTCACGAACCGGGAGAGAGTCTTCTGCTGGGTCACAAGGTTTGGGAAATACGAAAAATATTGCTGGCCCCCCAGGCTCCCAAGTCCGCATCCGGAAAACTTACCGCCGCTTCCATGGAATATATGGACTCCGAGCAGGGCCTTTTGCGCGCAAGGGTCGCAGCCTGGGACGGAGCATCCATCAGCGCCCTGATATCCAATCACTTCCAGGTGATCACAGGCGAGGCCGTATGTGTTTTTCATGGAAGATCCCATGGTGATGTCAAACATCCGGAGTTTTCCTTCGTCTTCTTGGAACCAAAACACATAGAGGACGCTTCCATGCTGGAAGTCTCGGGTTCCGCATTGTCCTGGCGAGGCATGAAAAGCACCGAATTCGATGCCATGCAGCTCATGGTCGACCGCATGTTGCGTTTGAGCCTGGAAAATTCACAAGTCTCAACAATAGTTGCCCATCACGGTGAGCGACTGGTGGGATATTTGCAAGTTGACCTTTCCCATGGCCATTGGAATGGGCTTATGGCCAGAATCAGTCCGGCTGTCATTTTGCCCCGGTACATGTCAAAAGGAGTGTTCGAGTTATTGGTCAGGCGGGCCCTGGTCTTGATCTCGGAAAAGAAAATCCATGCTGCATCGATTCATCTGCCTGTAAATGAACACAGCACATCACGACAGCTGAAATCTTTGCGCAAGCTTGGATTTACAGTGGTTCGATCAGACCTGTTGTTACGTCGATGGAGCGACCATCAAAGGCTTCATCTCCTCGATGACGATAAAGCCCCTTGCACTGGGCAGTTGCCACTGCAAAGGCACATTTCTCAGAAACTTGGCGTCCAACCTCCAAATAATAGACCCGGAAATATAGGGTCTCCCCTGCTCGTTCCTCCTCCTCCCGGCGGGAGCTTGGGAGAGAGGACGAAAACCCGCCGGGAGGAGTACTC
>JALVPF010000025.1 GCA_027031935.1 Myxococcales bacterium
CCAAAAGGCTACAGCGAGAACCACTATCAAGACCGAGCCAAGCGCGGTGAGCAAAGCAGGAGACCACCTCAGGCTTGATCCCCGAGACCTTTTCAAACCAAGCCCTTTTGCCATTCGGTCCCTGGCGCTAGCTGCAGACAAGGCTGGTATCATGAGGTGCCAGTTGTAATATTTCGTACAATCTTCACACTGCACAAGGTGCTTACGCCATTGATGTTCTCGTAAGGGAGAGAGCTTGCCGTCAAAATATTCCTCGACAAAATGGATCTGTGGGCAAGATGACTTCATCATCGCTCCTGTTTTCCTTTCAGAAAACGCCTGAGTTCTCTTTTGACCTGGCGCTCCTGATAGGCGAGGGTCGTTCTCAACATACCCAGGCTCCTGGCAGCCTCACGTTGGCTCAAGCCCTGAATGAAACGTGCCTTGAACACCGCTTTGAGCTTTACAGGAAGAAGCTCATCATGAAATCGCTCCAGTGTAATCCTCGCATCACTCCTGTCTATGGAGCCAAAGGAAGCAGGGTGCTCTACCGAATCCATGAAATCCGGTTCGGCATTTTGCTCCCTGCGATATTTGCGCCAGAAATCAATGGCACGGTTGCGGGCAACGGCAGAAAGCCAAGCACCTAGAGAACCACCCGTAAAGCTCCTGCGCATTTTCTCCTCGGACAACAACTTGAAAAAGACCTCATGCACGACCGTCTCCTGATCAGCTCCACCAAGGACACGCCCAACCGATTGAAAAACCGTATCAAAAAAATCGGTATAACATTCCTGCATCACCCTTCGCTCGCCTGAATAGAAACCTTCAAGCCAATCTGAGGGCAAGGAAGACTTGTCGTGTCGGTTCACAGAGGCCTCAATCCTTCCTGCTCAATTCAGCCGCCATAACAATCGCCCTTCCCGAATATATAACGATTCGAAGGGACTTTTTGGACAAAACATTCAGCACAAATCAATCTATCATCCTGAGCAAGTCCAGCCAGTGGATCATCGCTTGCAAGGATGCATCATCTTCTGCCAAAGGATGCATGTGTTCAAAGCGGCCTCCTGGCTCCAAACCCTGTATCACTCTCAAAAGCTCGTCAAAAATCCACTTGCCACCTGATGTGCGTTTACATTCGTGGGCAAAGCGTACGCACTTTAGACCATCGAACCAACTGTGGACTCCAAAGGCGAAGGCCTCACTGTCCCGGCTGTTTGCTCTTATCCTGTCTATGGCGTCAAAAGCCTTGTGGGACTGTAGAAAGCGCAAGAGATCTGAACTGGCCTGGCGTTCGAGGACAGAAGGCTCGAAAAAGCCCTCCTCGAAGGATGAAAACCATCGCCGTAAATCGAAAAATGCAGATGACGGCTCGGCATAAAGATAGGAGCCGGTGCCTTCGTCCATACACCTTCTCATGGCTCTGCCCGTGCCAAAGGGCACCCGGTGAGACAGCCTTGCAGCAGGATGGACCACGGCATTTCGTATTTTCTCAAGGCCCCTGCCTCTGGATAGCTTTATCAATTTTTGTGCAAAATAAAAATCCTCGGCCGCCTGCCTGGTGGGCATGCCGTCCGCCATGGCGTAGCCTTCAGCAGACGCCACCAGGGATGAACCTATGGTTGGATAGGAAAAAGGAGAACCGGCAAACCGCAAGCCCAGTTCGAAGTACCTCATCCACGTCTCGTAGGCCACAATGGCCTTTGCCAGGACAGGGTCTGTGGGGATGGGATGCTCACAGGTACAAACACCCCCCAATGGCGCGCCCTTCCTGCCGAAAACGTCCAGCACAGCGTCCACGTATCCTGGCTCCACCGGAGAATCCCCATCCAGACATGCGATGGCCCCATCGGGCACGTGACCTGCATCCACCAGTCGCCGAAGGGCCAGGTCCATACCCACCCTGCGCGCAAGTCCAACCCCCGCTGTCTGTGGGTCGAAGGCCTTGCCAACACAAGACCTGTCCAACACGAGCAATCTCGGCTTCGAGTTCTTACGATGCTCCAGCAGGGAAAGAGTCCGGAGGTTATCGTCCTTTATGACCTCTGGTGCATCGGTCGGGTTGTTCACCACCACGACACACTCGGCCTCGCCCAGTCTCTCGGAACCCTGCTCCAGAGAATCCAGCACTGCGCCTATGCCTTCAGACTCGGCCATGGCAGGAATCACGATGACCAGGCGGAGCTGCTCCGAAACAGCGGGTGAGGTGGCATGTTCCGGTACGTCCAGCGCGTGACGGTGCAAATAGCGATCTACTGCAGACAATTGGGTCATGGGCAAACAGATAACACTTTTTTTCCAGAATCCGAAGACTCTGCACTAAACTTGGTGCGTTAGACAGAGCCCAATATACAATCTCCCATGGCACAAAAGTACTAGCACTCCGTCCAGTACTTCCATATCATGAACACTGGGCATTAAGAAATGAGGTAATATCGATGTTCAGAAAATTTTTCGTAGAAAACTATCGAGCAATTGCTCAACCTGGGCTATGGTTGCCACTGACGCCCCTCACCGTAATAGTTGGTCCTAGCGGAGCGGGTAAATCCAGCATAATCGAAGCCATTGCCCTGACGTCTCAAAGCGCCATCGAAGACCCCTCTAGATATGACCTGGTACTGAATGGTTCAATCATTGACATACCAAACGGAACAGCAAAAGGCTACGAAATCGATAGAGAAATCTATAACGCAAAAGACATTTCCAGAAAGCTGCGTGTAGGGTTTGAAATAGAGATCGACAAAACAAAATGGCAGCAGGCTGGCTTGGGCAAGACTCCTCCTCCAATAATAAAAGATGCTCCATGGCCTCCTGAGACAATTTCCTACTCCTGGGGCAGAAGAGGAATGGATGGTGCAAGGAAGGCATGTTGGTCACATATATTTTCGGTTGATGGCGAGACTTGCTTCGAAATAGAGACCACTGCAGACAGAAATGAGCCCCCAGGTTCATTCAGGACACAATTTCGCATGGGCAACTCATCCGGACTGAGAGATAAAACCATCGAATTGGGCATGGACTTCGAACGGGTCCTTCATGAAAGAATCTTCACCAATGGCTTTATCAATAGCGTTGCAAGCTCTGCTCCTGAAGTATTAAAAGTTCTAAGAGATTCAACAGAATTCCTTCAATTCCTCAAAACGGAGTTGGTTTCACAACTTGAGAAGACATCATTCCTGTCAGGTCTTCGAGGAAAGCAATTGATGCAAAATGAATCTGGCCCCGAACCGAGGAGAATAGGACAACATGCCGAACTCGCAAAACGACTGCTGGCCAGTCGAAGAGCCCGTCGACATCCAGCCTACCAGAAATTGGTAGAATGGGCAGCCAGGTTCAACCTGAATGAAATCGACTCGAGTCTTATAAGCTCGAATGAAATATCTGTGTCTTTCCTTGACAAGGCGACTAACTCATTTCTCGAAATAGAAAGCGCAGCAGCAGGATCCATACAAGGTCTGCTTGTGGCCACCCAGTTGCTCATAGCAGAACCAGGATCTTGTCATCTCATAGAAGAACCAGAAATTCACATGCATCCAAAATTCGAGGCAGAGTTGGCAAAACTCTTTTCTGATGCAGTGGGACTTGGGCAACAACTGGTCATTACGACCCACAGCGAGATTCTGATATCATCCATAGCCAATGCTGTCAGGTCCAATCGTATTTCGTCTGATCAAGTCTCTATTTGGCACCTGGATCGCAACACAGAAGGTGAGATAAAAAAAGAAAAGGTTCAAATCAGTAAAAAGGGCAATCTCGAGGGTTGGATCAGCAGCTTTAGAGACATCGAGGAGGAATTATTTGATGAATGGTCACAAGCCCTTCCTGTCGCCGAAGAAAAGAATAGTGATTGATACTCATGTTCTTCAGGCTGCCATAAACAAAGAAAAACACAATAGGCACCCAGTGGAGCAACCATCAGAAGAGACGGAACGGGAAGATGATGCATACGAGTTACTCACAGAAGTGATCAAAAATTCTCCCAAACTTGTGTTTTCACCCGAACAGTGGAAAGAGGCCACAGCACATGCTTCATTCCGGCAGCCTGCAAGGTTTGACATAATTCGTGAATTGGATGAGAAAGACAAACTTGTAAAAATCAATGCCTCAAAACTGAAAAAACTCCCCTCTTCCATCGAAAACAGCTTGAAGAACAAAAGAGGACGCAAGCAATCTTCTTCGAAAACTGGTCACCATGCCGTGTCTGATGACATACATCTGTTTATGGCTGCTATGGCCACAGATAAGACATTGATAACTGAAGACGAAAATATTCTCTCTGACAAAAAGAGAATAAAACTAATCCTTGATGAAACTGGAGTTCGGGTTTTCAGTGTAAGAGATGCATTGGAACTTCACGAATCTACAAAATAACAAATAAAGGTATGCCTAAACCTATTATCCCAAGACTCCATCTGCAAACCATCGCTTGCCCACAGCGTCGAAAAACAAGCGATAGAGTCCCCCGCTGCTCAGCTCCACATCATAATAGTCCCGTTGAACCGCTCGATCTTCCCACCATCCCCATCGCAAGCTGAACGGCCCTGCGGCTCTTACGATCCTGCCGCCAAAGACAGGAGAGTCGAGACGCACCGGTCTGCCATGTCCCAGGAGCACCTCCACACGAAGCGGTGGACGAAATCGCCTGATGGCAACTGTATCACCACACGACAGCATGAAATCAGCCCCTCCCCTGCCCACCGGGGCCATCTCCACCGGATCTGGCCTGTGGGTATTCAAAAGCCTTGGCGAACCCACCCCTCCTGTCACGGCAACAGCACCCAGGCGCGCCAGGACCTCGTCCAGCTTGCGCGACGACACCAGGACCGTGCGGCGAAAGAGATCCCCCTGACCGGGACGAGCAGGCAACACGAAAGCCCTGGCACCTACCTTCTCTACCGGAGATTTGGGAGGCTCGGCCTGCAACACGAGCCTTGCCGCATCCAGCCAAACCCTGGTATCCAGACAAGGCGAAGCCGGCTGCACCTCGTGTTCCCACAGATCACCAGACTCGAGATCCAGGCTTATGAGCAGGGCCCTTGCCACAAAACCCCTGCATCCCAGCCTGTGGGACAATCTCACAAAAACCTGCTCCAGCTCAGCCAACACGGGTTCTAGTCTATCCATGGGCCAAGCGGTATCCGAAAACTCTGCAAAGCTCTCTCGTAGCTGCTCGGAAACAAAGTGCTCCACCGGCTCACCGCGCGAAAGCCGCCATGCCATCATGCCCTCGTGGCCCAGGCGCAACTTCAGCCCCCTTTCAGGCAGGGAAGCCAACTTCCCGAGGGTGTTGATGCCGAAACTATCCAAGATCCTCCTGAGCTGAGCAGGCAACGAGAGAATATCCAGGGACAAGGGTGCCAGGAATTTTTGCTCTGTGCCTTTGGCAACAATGCGGACAGGGGCTGTGTCCGTGGCACTCAATGCAGCCAACTTCGCCACATGCACCACGTCTGACAAGCCGACCCTGATGTCCAAACCCAGCTTTTGTGCGCTGTGTGCCATGACACGACCCAGGCGATTCTCGTCTCCGTACAAGCCATAAAGCCCCTTGGCGTCCAGATACACATGGCCATGCAGCAAACCCGCCACCGAGTCCGAGTCGACCTTGCTGACCCTGGGCGAAAACGACAGGGCAACATCCCTCAGGGCATGCAGCGCGGAACGAAGCCACTGTTGTGCAAGCATAAAAACAAGCACATCCGGCAACAAAGCCTTCGCCTGAGACCGGCTCATGCCTCTTCGTATTCCAAAAACCGACGCCTGCGTGGATACGGACAGTATGGGTGCATCAGAATCGTCGCTCTCACACACTGCCACAGGCTTTTGCTCCAAGCGAGGATGGCTCCTGTAGACTGACGCCAGGGGCAGGTCTGGTATCACGAGACATGCGATGGACACGGGCATGACAAAAAGACTCAGGCGCTTCTTCGCCTGTGCAGGACGAAATCCAGGTCAATTCCCGCCAAGCAAAAAGGCGCGTTTGAACTTTTACCGTCACCAGCACGACGCCAGACAGGACGGCATCTACGCACCTGCAGTGAAACGTGGGCAAAGGGGCCCACCAATCCACTTCGGGAAAGCACGAGCACCACGGTGTTGCTGCCCCTGGCAAGTCTGTCCAGGCGCATCCAGGCTGCGTTTGTAGACTCAATCTCCCTGGAACTCAGGTCCAAGACCATGGCAACAAATCCATTGGTAGCAAGGAGCAAGTCCGAAGCCTGGTATGCCTCTTTGATGCCACGGGGTGTGACCCACAGGAGCCTGTCCAGGGACACCCCCGCGCAAGCGGCTGAAACGGCATCGAAGCCCTGCCCCAGATCCACCACGGCAGCCGCGCCATTCCCGGCCGTCGCCCTGGCCAGGAGACTGTAGATCACCGAAGAAGCGCCCCATGGTCCTGTCATGATCTCGCTTATGCGTCCCTTGGCAAGCCCGCCCGAGCACAGTGAATCCAAACGCTCGTAACCGCTGGGAAGCAACTCCAGCTCCTCGGAGCAATTACGGGCCACGTGGACCAAGCCCTTGCGCTTCAAATGCTCTATGATGTCCATGGCTGCATCCATGACAGAATAATACTGAACATAAGTTCAGTTGTCAAGGGTAGCTAGCCGTAGACAGGGCCGTACCACACACTCCAGGATTATTTTCATCATCTGCGGGTGACGCCAAAGGCGTCATGACGACTCCCATCCCTGGAATCAGATTTTCCAGATCGCAAGCGAGGTGAGAAATCAGGGGAAAAGATCAAGTCTTCAATCTTTTACCAAAGAGGTATAGATTGTCATGCGATGCAAGGTAACAGGGAGGGAGAATCAGGAGAAGCCTCATGAGAATGTTCACCGATCGGTCCACGAACAAGATTACCCTATTTCTGAAAATATTCCTGAGTCCTGCTTTTTTGAGTTTCATGCTCTTGGCAGGCTGCAGTGACGACTCGGCAGCTAACAGGCCCTTGATATCCATAGACGATATCAGCCAGTCGGAAGGAGATACAGCAAGCACATCCTTCGACTTCCAGGTGATGCTCTCGGAGACATCCTCTAGCGATGTAACTGTCGAATACCACACCGAAGACGGCACCGCTATGGCCGACACGGACTACACGTCCATATCCGATACCTTGACCATACCTGCTGGCAGCACATCCGGGACCATCTCCATACAGGTCAACGGAGACATGCTGCCGGAGCAGGATGAGACCTTCAGCGTAGTCCTGTCAAGCGCCACTAAGGCAGACATGCAAAAAGACAGGGCCACCGGAACCATCATCAACGACGACCAATTGTCCGCAAGCATAGACGACCAGTCAGCCGTAGAGCTAGACACTGGTTCCACCATGACCATGTTCTTTACCATCTCCCTGTCCGCACCTGCCCAAGAGCAGCTGACGGTGGACTATATCACCGAAGACGACACCGCATCCTACGAGGAAAACGACTACGAATTCACGTCTGGAAGCGCCGTGTTCGACGCAGGTCAACAGACTCAGACCGTTGGTGTGAAGATCATTGGAGACGATCTCTACGAGGGTAACGAGATGTTCCATGTTCGCATCTCCAACCCTAACCTGGTCATGGAAAAAGACCTTGGTACAGGCACCATCGAGAACAACGATAACCCTCCCGTGCTGACCATAGACGATGCCAGCTTATCGGAGGCTGACTGCCAGAGCGCCACCATGGATTTCAACCTGCACTTGAACACCCCCAGCGGC
>JALVPF010000026.1 GCA_027031935.1 Myxococcales bacterium
CATGAGCCTGTCCTGCTCCACCTTCAAAAGCGTCTTTATATCCTCTCGCGAGATGACAGTGAACAGTCCTCCCTGCTCGACTTCCAGAGCCAGGAGCCCGGTCAGAGATTCTGCGATGGATTTTTCGACCCCCTTGGGCTGTATGTCCAGGAGCAGAAGTCGAGGCGGCTGTGCAGCCCGTGTTCCCTGAGAAAAAAATAGCAGGGCTGCAAACATGGCTCCGATTGACTTCTTGTAGTTGATCATAGCTTGCTTCCTTTTGAAAAAAACATATTATTGCCTAGCTTGTGCCTATCCCAAAACTCAGGATGGGACTGCTGGCGTTCATGTGATGTAATATAGCAAAACCTGGCCTGAGAGTCTTTCGAGTTTTTCTCTTTTGAGTTTTTCAGGGAGGCGCTGCGATGAGAACATTTTTTGTGTTGCTGGGCTTGCTGTTGACTCAAGGCTCCTACGCCAAGGAGGGGTTTTCCGTGTCATTGGGATTAGGGGGAGGTTTCTGGAGTCTTTCACAAGACGATCTCGCCTCCGAGCTTGCAAAGTTGTCCCCTCCTCAGACCGATTACCGATTGCTCACAGACGAACTCTCGGACGGTATGGCCCTGAGGTTGTCCATGGCATACAACATCAAGGGATACGCATCCGTGGAATTGGGCGTAACCGGCCACGGCTGGAACCTGGATGACTCTGTGACATTGGGAGGATCCGGCTCGCTTGCTTTGGTAGCGCACTTTCACCCCCTTGAGTTTTTCCTGCCGGAGAGGGATTTCGATGCCACGGTGTTTTTGGGCGGGGGATACGTCATCGTAGGTGGAGGCCACGATACGGATCACTCCCGTGGTCTGGACGGAGGTGTGCTGGAATGCGGCTTTACCGGTGAGTACTATTTTACCAAGTGGTTTTCTTTGGGTGCACAGGTGAGGTTTGCCGTGCCCTTTTTCTCCAGGTGGTTTGTGGACTGGAAGCACGACGTGGACTACTCCCTGGACTCCAGCCCCTCAGCTCTTTTCACCTCAGTGCTTGTGACCACCACGTTTCACTTCGTCCCAGGGTGATCTTTTATGAGATGATTTTTTAGGAGATGAACCTTTAGGAGATGAACCTTTAGGAGATGAACCTTTAGGAGATGAACCTTTGTGGGGTGATGCTTTTTTTGCACGGTGATGCTTTTTGTCCACCGAGGGCCTGTCGTTTTTATGCCAGGAAGCTTTTGAGGACACTTTGTTCTTGCCGTGTTTGATAGTGAACATGGTCAGCCTGAAGCGGATATCACCGTTGAACATTATCTGAAACTTGTCCCGTCTGAGGCCAAGATCCCTCTCCATGGACTCTTTGATCAGCAGCAGAGCAACCTTGTGGTTGCTCAAGGTACGAAGCTTGCGACCCAGCTTGCCATAGAACTCCCTGTCGGTCATGAGCCTTTGGCCATAAGGGGGGTTTGAAATGACAAAACCAGGGGGTGACAAGGGGGCGAGATCCAGTACGGATTTCTTGTCCAGTATTATCTTTGCCCTCGCAGCCACAGCGTTTATCTCCGAGGCCATTACTGCCTTGTGATCCAGGTCCGAAGCGAATATCTCAGGCCCGTCCTCGATTTCATCCGCACGAGCCTGTTCGCGAAGCTCAGACATGTATTTGCGGGCCGAAGAGTCAAAAGACGGCCAGCGCTCGAATGCGAACCTTTTCCTGCTCAGTCCCGGGGCGATGTTTCGAGACCATTGCCATGCCTCTATGGCCAGCGTACCGGAGCCACACATGGGATCGCAAAAGGGGCTCTTTCTATCCCAGCCGGCAAGCCGAATGCAGGCTGCGGCAAGGTTTTCCTTCAAAGGGGCATCAACGCTGCGACGTCGGTAGCCTCGACGGTGAAGGGACTGACCCGCAAGGTCCAGGTAGATCGTGGCCTGGTTTTTAACCAGATGTACAAAAATCGGTACGTCAGCGTCTTTTCGGTCCACGGATGATCTCTTGCCATGCCTGTCCCTCTGCTGGTCCACGATGGCGTCCTTTGCCTTCTGCGCCACATAGTTGGTGTGGGTCAGTGCCGAGTCCCTGCACCAGGCAGTAATAGCCAGGGTGTGGCTTGGGCTTAGGTGTTCGTCCCAGTCCATGGATCTGATACCGTCGTACAGCCCGTCTTCGTCCAAGGCTTCAAATGTACGCAGATGCAAAAACACACGCAGCGCTATTCGGCTGTAAAGACAAGCCTTGTATGCTCCCTCCAGGCTGCCTGTAAAATGCACACCACCTCGATCAGCCCGCACCCTTCCTATGTGCATGTGTATTAGTTCGTCACGAAGCGCAGGCTCTGTTCCCTTGGCCGCCGTTGCAAAAAAGTCCACCGCTCAGTCCTCCATGGCCTTGCAGGCTTGCATGGCAAGGTCGAACAGATTCCTGCGGGTTTCGCTCAAGTGGTTCCAGCGCCTGTGATTCCACTTGGGGCCCGATACATCATCGCCTGCATACAGTATCTGCCCCAGGGAGACCTTGCGAAATCTCGCCAC
>JALVPF010000027.1 GCA_027031935.1 Myxococcales bacterium
CTGGACATACCGCCCAAGGGGGTTGAAAAATCCATCGCAGAATCTCTGACCGGGCTCCTGGCTCTGGAAGTCGAGCAGGGAGGACTGTTCACTGTCATCTCGCGAGAGGATATAAAGACGCTTTTGAAGGTGGAGCAGGACAGGCTCATGCTCGGCGAGATAGACGGACACGAGCAGATGATGTCCAAGCTGGCGCAAAAGCTCAAAGCGCCATTCGTACTGGCATCATCACTGGGAAAAGTGGGTCATGCCTATGTGCTGACCTTGACACTTCTGGACGCAGAAAAAATCCAGGTCGTGCGCAGGGTGAATCAGACCCTTGTGGGAGACAAGACAGGACTTGCGGGATCCATTCGCACGGCAGCGCTGGCTTTGAACCTGGAGCAAAAGGGTACATCTCCTGATATTAGCGATCAGCTCCTTGACTCGCTGGCCATATCCGAAAAGGCCAAGAGCTGGTTCATCTCAATCTCACCCGTCTACGAAGCACCCCTCGGCTATCAGAAAAGCGACGATGACATAATGGTCTTCAGGCCGGACTATATTGGAGCGCGCCTGGACGTGGACCTGGCCATCTGGAAATGGATACGGGCCTTTGCATCCCTTGGCGCAAGCTTTTCCGTAAACGCACAAGAGCACCAGGAGACCAATGATATCGCCGTAATCTACGGTTCCGGCCAGGATCCAATATCCTACTGGACCTGGCCATCTGGAAATGGATACGGGCCTTTGCATCCCTTGGCGCAAGCTTTTCCGTAAACGCACAAGAGCACCAGGAGACCAATGATATCGCCGTAATCTACGGTTCCGGCCAGGATCCAACATCATACTGGACCCAGGGTTCCGGATTCAGTGTTGATTATACCTCCATGAGGATACCTCTAGTTCTTGGAATAAAGGCCATACCGCAACGAGGACGATTCCTTCCCTTTGCCCTCGTGGGCATTGGCGCAAGCTATATTTCCTTCAATCCATCCGATGGCAACCTGGATGTTTTCAGAGAACAGCAATCAGGCAGTTGCGCAGAGCCCTTCCAGCCTGAGACATCAGGCAAGCTGGATGTTTGCATCCTCGATGACCTGGCCATGAAGCCTGATTCGGGGATCTCGGAGTTGGGCATGGAGCTTGTCGCAGGGGCAGGTGCCGAATATCTTCTCACCCATTTTCTTGGGATAAAGGCACAGCTTACATACGAGCTCACATACTTGTTCAAATCCGATTCCGATCTCAGAGTACCGTTCAGGGGCGAGGTAAACACCTCTTCCGGGCACCAGGAACTGGGCAAGCTTCTGGCAGCCAAGAACATCTACCACCACCTGGCGTTTACCGCAGGCCTTGTCGTATACTGGTAACTCAACAAATAAAAACACGAAAGAGGAAAAAAATGTCGGATAACAAGCTCAAGATTGCCCTTTTGCTTTTCTCACTGGCAGCATTCATGTCTCATGGATGCAAGGAGTCATCCGTTGACGCAAGATCCCTTGCAGACGCACTGAGCGAGGAGTTTACTGACGGCCTGGAGTTCAAGGACGGTGAGACGAAAAGCGAGGATATTCCGGACGAAGGAAGTAGCACATTGAAGCCATTTCACATTCAGGCGCCGCACCTGTTTGGTCCCCCTGACCTAGGCTTTGGGCAAGACATGATCGAGTATGACACATGGTTCCAGGTAATAATGAACTCAAATGATGATCTTCAGACCGCAGGAGTCACAGGTGCAGTGGCTCAAATATTCCAGGCGAACAAGGATGATTTTTCGTCCAGGTACCTTCAGATAATTCCTTCGGATCCCGACACGGCCCTGGTTGGCTCGCAGCTCATCATGGAGGCCAGGGTTCATTATATCCCTCGCCTCGCTGGAAATTCCTTTATCGTACGCATGGCTTTCTTGTTCGCAGACGGCAGCAGGAGCAAGTTTACCGAATGGAAACTGGTGACCTACCCCATGAACTCGGACACTACAGTTGTCCCCATGTGTACCTGTGAATCGGCGCAGCTTGAATTTCAAGACAGGTCCGCATGTAGAGCCACTCAAAAATTTGATTCGCTTTTTATCGAATTCGATGATCCCCAAATGGGACCCTGCTCCATCTGGCATTCCTTGTTCGACTCCATGGAGTCACCTGACTCCCCCCATCCGGAGTTTCCATCAGGTACCTTTTTTTATCCTCCTGCATCATGGGGCAAGGGCGAAGATGATGCAACTTTCGAGGAAGCAAAGGCCTGCACCGTGGAGCTGTGGTGCCCATAGGCCATTGTCAGCATGACTAATGACACCACAATCGTAAGCCTTGCCAAGTCGGCTGAATACTCAGAGGAGATCAAGAAAAGTCGCTTCATCGCGCGAGCTGCGCCCGTAGAGTCGATTGAAGAGGCCCTGGCTTTTCTACAAAAGGTGCGAGAGCCAGCGGCAACCCACAACTGCTGGGCATACAAGATAGGCGGAGAGTATCGTTTCAGCGACGACGGTGAGCCAGGAGGCACTGCCGGAAGACCCATCCTTGGGGCCATGGAGCGACAGGGAGTAGACCGGGTAATGGTGGTGGTCACCAGGTACTTCGGGGGTATCAAGCTGGGGGCCGGGGGCCTCGCCCGCGCCTACGGTGGTGTTGCCGCCTCGTGCATTAGGCTGGCTAAAAAACGCCGGATCGTGCCCACTATCACCGTAAGCCTGCACCTTGGATTCGAACACGTGGGCATACTCCACCAGCTGGTGGAAAAATACGCAGCTTCGGATGTGCATGAGACCTACACGGACAAGGGGCTCGAAGCTACCCTTGGCATTGCCAGGAGCGATTTTCAAAACTTCAGGGCTTCTGCCGCAGATGCCACCGGCGGTCAGGCGGTGGTGGAATCGACGGGGGATATCACTTCTGACGAATGACGGAGCCCAAGGGAATGAACATGGGTACAGGTTGAGGCCTTTCCTGCAGGCGACCTTCTATGGACTCCATGACATCAAAGCTGAATCTTTTGTAGTACTCAACGACCGCTTGCTTTGCGTCCACGACAATGCCCACACAGCCATAACTGGAACTCATCCTCCACGCCTGTCGAAAAACCTCCCTGAGCAATTTCTTTCCGACTCCCATGCCACGGGCGTTTCTATCCACAGCCAGTCGTGCCAGTCTCAATACAGGCAAAGGGTACTTTGCCAGGATCTTTTTTCTCTTTTCCGGCAAATCTTCAATTTCAATGGCTGACGCAGCAATGGTCACGAATCCCAGCACTCTCGCCCCATCGCTTGCCACCAGACTTACGCCCAGGTGATGCCTGAACTGGTTCTGTCCGGCATACTTGTGAAAAAAGCGATCGAGATCAGGGTCCCCACAGCGGAACGAAGTGCGATCATCTGACGATTCAAGAGGCCGAATTTCAATCATCAAATAACGCCCGCATTACGTCGGTAGGCTCAGCAGGGTTCTCGATAGAATCAAGGATTTTTTCTCCCGATTGGCGAGTTACCACCAACCTGGGAGGAATGACCACATCAAGAGGGATCTCACCCATGGCCTTCAAGTGATGCAACAAAGCAGTCTCAATAACAAAAGCCTTCTTGACTCCTCGCTCCCGCACATACTTGTCCAGCAGTTTGCGAGTCTCTACTGACACATAAGCCGATATCTGAGCCGTTTTCATACAATTTCCTCCATTACTCTACAATATTGTAGGATATTTTATAAAAAAAATCACTACTTGTTTTCCTCAAATCTCCTTCGCACTTCAGTGTGGCCTTGTTTCCACCAAGCGCAAAATCTCTTCCCTGTCCGGCTTTCCCGCTTCGGTTCGAGGTATCTTGTCCACTTTTGATCTGACCCAAGCCCAGAATGCCCCAGTCGTAGATGACGCCCTGGTGCATGATATGTCCACTCCGGTGATCCCCAAAACGCGGTATGTGTTCGAAGGGCGACGAGGTATCTCCAGATGACGACACGAGAAGATAAAATTGTTGCTTCCTTCCTGTTTTCCTAAGAATCATTTTCTCATTGACGATATACCCAAAATAGGTATAATCTGAATATGTGGACAGTGGAACTCTCACAGAAGGCAGCAAAATCAATAAAAAACTGCCAGATAAAACCAAAGCTGCTTTGGCTTTGCTGATTAGGGAGATCGAGGAAAAGGGTCCAGTGAGAGGAAATCGGCCTAATTACGGTAGGCTCGGGAAAAAACGACACCATTGCCACTTGAAGAAAGGTCATCCGACTTATGTGGCTGTCTGGGAAGAAAGAGAATCTCGTGTAAACCTAGTGGAGGTAACCTATGTCGGAAGTCATGAAAAAGCCCCGTACTGAAGCATCCGCCTCCTTGAACCTCTTGGGACCTGCTAAGAATAAGGCTAAGGTTCTCAAGTTGGTCAAAGATCTTGGATACAAAGAAGCCCAAGAAAAATCCTCTGTTCCCTGGAGAGAGCTCTTGGGTGACTTCGATAATCCAGGTTCAATGCTCAAAGGCGCGAGAACAAGCCAGGGACTTACCCAGAAGCAGCTATCCGATCTCACCGGTATCCCACAGCACCAGATTTCAGAGATGGAGAACAACAAGCGCTCTATCGGGAAAAATCGAGCAAAGAAATTGGCTGCGGCTCTCCATATGGCAAGTTATCGGATACTTCTTTGATCCGAATCAACGATCTTCAATTGATAGCCATGGATTTGCCGCTCACTTCAGTGTGGCCTTGTTTCCACCAAGCGCAAAATCTCTTCCCTGTCCGGCTTTCCCGCTTCGGTTCGAGGTATCTTGTCCACTTTCACAAATCTTCTGGGCAGCGCGTAGGGCTCCATCAAATCCCGCAACAGACGCACAAGCTCTCCCGTAGTACACTCGGTCACCACCATGGCCACAATTTCCCGGCCACGCTTGGCGCTTGGCACCGAGAGCACATGCGCATCCAAGACCTGGTCCAGGGTGCGAATCTTCTGCTCCACCTCCATCAGGTCCACCCTCTCGCCAGCCACCTTCACCACCCCGTCCATTCTCCCAAGCAAAAGAAATTTTCCCGGGTCAGCAGGCCGGACACGATCCGCAGTGACAAAAAAACCATCATCATCCGTAGGTATTTTCATGGACAGAAAGGGCGAAAGCACACACAGCCTCTCTCCCTGGGTTTTCCATTTCACAAGATCCAAAGGAGTCCAGTATTTTTCACCCTCAGCCCTGTTCCTGAAGGCAAGCCCACCTGTCTCTGTAGAACCGTATATCTCGGTCACACCAATCCCCGTGTCATGAAAAAACCTCTCCCCATCGGCAGGATCCAACATGCCTCCGGAACTCGTGGCCAGGCGAAGAGCAGGCAAATGAAGTGTCCCTTGCCTCAGGAGCCTGTAGTGAACAGGCCCTGATATAAATACCGTCGGGTGTTTGCCGGACAAGATCTCGACGATCTCAGCGGGAAAATACGCTGTATCCCGCACTACCCTTGCCCCCACCAACAAGGGGGCTACCACTGAAAACAAAAATCCGTATATGTGCTGTACCGGCATGGTGGATAGAAAAAAATCACCAGGCCCGAAAGCAAATCTCTTGCACATGTATGAGGCTTCTCCCAAGACATTGGCCACAGTCTTGGACCACACCCTTGGCTTTCCCGTGGAGCCTCCGGTAAACATGTGTACCAGTGCTTCGTCGGCTTTTCGCAAGACATGAAGATGCGACCATGATTGGGGTAGATTGTGGGGTTCAGGTATGGGCAGAACTTCTACGCCTTTTGGCGCCTGTGCACCAGGCCCTAACAAGGCAGCATAATCATAGACATCCTTGGCCTCTTTCAAAACCGGGGAAGAAAAACCGTGGGGCAGTACTAACTCTTTTCTTCCTGCCAATGCTGCAAGAAGGGCCACTGCACACAAGAGCCGGTCAGGAGAAGCAAAGCATACAGGACCGTCCACTTCTGACATGGATTCGAGGAGCTTGGCTGCCATGGAGTACAGCTGTTCATATGTGACATCAGAACAAAAAGGTCTATCAAGCTCATGGCGGAAAAAAACCTGGCCCAAGTCTATGGTTTTTTCTGTTGCATCTATCACTTGTCAGTCCATCAAGACATGAATCAATATTTTTCCCATACTGATCATTCTCCACTTGGCAGTTTTATCTTCCAGGAATCCACCAGTCCTTTTTTTGGATCCACCACACGACACATGAAGCTCATGCCGTCCGTATAAAAGATAAATTCCCTCTCCTGCTTGTCAGGAAGCTCAACCGGCAAAATGACCAGATCGAAAGCATAGGAATCCAGAGGGATCTCGTATCTGGTCTCAGCAAATGTCTCATCCAGCAAAACGACATCCAAGGTACGATCATCATGTGAGCGGTAGGAGACAAAGGCCAAGCCGTGCTCCGGACGCGCCGCCACGTCCCAAAAGTATATCTCTTTCATTGGAATTTTTTTTCTTCCTCCAGGCCAGAGCAAATCGAAGCTGTAGTTTACAAGCACAGGAATGCCATCACCTGTCATGAAAAACCTCAGGCTGGAGTTTATGGGAAAATCATCTGGAAGCAGATGCCCCAGAGGGTTTTCGTCCCAGTGGCAGCTTGTATCCCCACACAGCAGTTGCCTGGCGACAAAGCCATTGTCAGCATCTGAAAACAGGGCAACAGGTCCTCCCATGGCTCCATAGTCGACATTTGCAAAGTTGGGATTTTTATATGAAATAGTAAATACTATTAGGAAAAGAAGACCATCTTGACTCGTCTTCCATTTTGTATGCAAAATGAACACTGTTACAATGTTTCGTTGTTGTTTTAGTTGGTCATAGGTTTGTGAAAAGGAGAGACTATACTGACTTAAAATAAAGGCGTCTTAAATCCTCAAGACTGTGTTTTAAAAGTTGTTTTCTTATGAAAAAAACCAAAAACAATCTTTACTTTCGCTCGTAACTGTGAAACAGTCTACACTATGCTACCTTAACAGTGACAGCACAGGCAGTTTTAACCAGAGGAGATCGAGACTCGTTAGAAAGCGAACGAAGTTCGTTTCGTGAATGTTTTGTCGATTTTAGTTTAAATTCAGTTTACATTATTTTCCTCTATGTAAACAAAAACCAGTCGTCGCCTTATCGTTCCCTTATCTACTCCACTTTACCATTAGCCGTAAGCAGTCTTGGCTTTTCTCCAGGAGCCCGTGCTGCCTTCACAAACGATGGTCACGCCAACAGCGAGACAGCCGTATAGCTGTTGATGGGTAACATGGCCAGGTCAGTCAGACGTAAAATGGTTCGTTTTGTCCTTGAAGCGATACATCTGAGCGTCTTCCATCCAGACTTCTGGCCGATAATGTATCGTATGTAAGGCGTGTTATCGTAAGAGGTCAGTCCGTGTTAGATACGGTAAGTAATCAGCTAAATTATGTTAGTTAACGGGAGAATCATCAGCTCCCTCTTCTCTGACAGAAGATAAAAGCCAAACGCATACGTAGATTTTACGTTTATTATCACCGGTTTGTGGCATGTACTTACAATTGATGTTGCGGTTTGTAATCATTGCACGCTTGTGTTTTTAGTGTAAATTGCCTTAGTATTTCTGCTTCTTCGTATAATTATCATTATTACAACTCGGGTAGTTTGTATCCTGACTTGTTGGGAATAGTTCGTGTTTTTCTGCGAGCATCTCAGTTCCTACCTGTGATAACTGTCTGTCTGTTTGTCTGTTTCATACGTTTTATGCTTGCATTCGATTTATACGTG
>JALVPF010000028.1 GCA_027031935.1 Myxococcales bacterium
GTTGATAACGCCCATAGCGATGGAAAAGGAGCTGAGGTTTGCCATTCGAGAAGGTGGCCGGACCGTAGGCGCGGGCGTCATCACCGAGATCATCGAGTAGTTGCTGCGTCCCTTCCCAGCTGATGCTGGAGGGCCGGGCTGTGGGAGTCGCAGATGAATCGGATTATTGTCACGCTCGAATGCACTGAGTGCAAGCGTAGGAACTACACCACGACGCGTAACAAGAAAAAGCACCCAGAGAAGTACCGGTTGAAAAAGTATTGCCCCTTTGACCGGAGGCATACCGAGCACAAGGAGTCGAAGTAATCGAGCCCTGTTTCGGATTGCGCACCGATTCAGGGAGTGACGGGTCAGTAGCTCAATTGGTAGAGCAACGGTCTCCAAAACCGTAGGCTGAGGGTTCAATTCCTTCCTGGCCCGTCCTTTTATTTACGTAAGGCGCGGATCGAGGTTCCGATGAATCCGAATCGGCGTTGGGTAGCGATGGCATATTTCTCCTTCGGCTTGTTGCTATGGGTTTTGGTGGACAAGTTCTTGTCCTGGACCATGGCAATAGTCGGATTGGATCAGTACAACTACGAGATGGCTGGCGAGCGTTTCACGCTCACCACTCTGATCGGGTTGTTGCTGGCCGGGACAAGCGTGATCATGGCCTGGCGTAGTCCAAGGCTGTCGACTTTGTCAAATGAAGTCGTGGTCGAACTGAAGAAGGTGACTTGGCCAACTGCTCAAGAGACACGTGGTGCGACGGTGGTTGTGATTATCACTGTCTTCATCATGGCCATTTTTTTAGGCTTGTTCGACTTTTTATGGTCATCGTTTCTGGACTTGCTGTACCCGAGCGTCCAGGCCGTTTGAGGAAGGCGAACTAAATCCACTACACCCGTGATTGTATTGGTATACGGTTGAATTTTCTAATACATGAGCAGGTGAGCGGGAGATTTGAGTGGTATGAACGAGCAGGATCGCAAAGACCTCGAAGAAAACGAGGCGGTTGGATCCGAAGAGTTACCTGCAGGGAATCCTGGTGAAGGTGCAGGTTCCATGGATAGTCCTGTAGCTCCTTCGGATGACGCCAGTGGCATGATTCAAGAGTCCACAGAGCAAGAGGCTGGTGCCCAAGCATCTACCCAAAAAGATGACTCGGCGCAACCTGCTTTGGATGAGAGCAGCCCTGTCGATGGTCAGGCCGATGAAGAGCCTGCCAGGGATACCTCTCACTTGAAGTGGTATGTCGTTCACACCTACTCGGGTTATGAAAACAAGGCGAGGCAGGCTCTTGAGGACCGAATAAAGCGAGATGGCCTGGAGAACGAGTTTGGTCAGATTTTAGTGCCGACAGAAGAAGTCGTGGAGATGACAAAGGGTAAACGCCGCACCTCCAAGAGGAAGTTTTTCCCTGGGTACATGTTGGTGCAGATGAACATGACCGAGAATACGTGGTACCTGGTCAAATCGACTCCGAAGATTACGGGCTTCGTCGGTAATTCCACGAAACCGAATCCGGTGCCAGACAAGGAGATCCGTCGAATCACCAACCAGATGGCCGAGGGAGCAGATCGTCTCAGGCCAAAGATCGTCTTCGAGAAGGGTGATGCGGTCAGGGTGGTGGACGGTCCGTTTGCCAATTTCAATGGAACCATAGACGATGTGGATTCAGAAAAGGGCAAGCTAAGGGTTTTGGTGAGTATTTTTGGCAGAGCAACTCCGGTGGAAATGGATTTTGTACAGGTAGAAAAGACGTGAAGGCTACGCGTGGCTTGTCTACGCAGTGTGAAGGAGCAGAAAAATGGCAAAGAAGGTTGTCGGACAGATAAAATTGCAGGTACCTGCAGGCCAGGCGAACCCGTCACCCCCGGTCGGCCCTGCTTTGGGACAGCATGGTCTGAACATAATGGAGTTTTGCAAATCGTTCAATGCAAGGACTCAAAAGCAGGCTGGCTTGATCATTCCTGTCGTCATTACGGTATTCCACGACCGGACTTTTACGTTCATCACCAAAACCCCTCCAGCCTCCATTCTTCTGAAGAAGGCGGCTGGCATTGACAAGGGAGCCCACAATCCCGGCAAGGAGAAGGTCGGCAAGGTGACCAGGGCTCAGGTGAAAGAGATAGCGGAGTCGAAGATGAAGGACTTGAACGCCTTCAATATTGATTCTGCAGTACGTATCGTCGAGGGAACCGCCCGATCCATGGGAATGGAAGTCACCGATTAGCATCGGCAGATGCATAAAGATTTTGCAGGAGTCTGTCTCTTGAAGACAGGCGTTTGAACTGCTGGAGGAATTGTCATGCCCAAAAGAGGAAAGAATTACAGGAACAGCGCGGAAAAGGTAGATCGTTTCAAGAGGTATCCCCTTGATGAAGCTCTGGATCTCCTCAAGGAATGCGCCTGGGCCAAGTTCGATGAGACTGTGGATGTAGCGGTGAACTTAGGAGTCAACCCGAAGTACTCGGACCAGATGGTTCGTGGAGCCGTGGTCATGCCCCATGGTGTTGGCAAGGTCTTGAAGGTTGCTGTTTTTGCAAAGGGTGACAAAGCCAAGGAAGCCGAAGAAGCCGGCGCCGACATTATTGGTGCTGAAGAGCTGGCTGAGAAAATTCAGGGTGGGTTTTTGGATTTTGACAAGGCCATCGCCACTCCTGACATGATGAAGGTTGTGGGCAAATTGGGAAAAGTCCTGGGCCCGCGGGGAATGATGCCTAATCCCAAGGTGGGCACCGTTACTTTCGATATAAAAAAGGCTGTAACGGATACCAAGGCAGGAAAGGTCGATTTTCGTGTGGACAAGGAGGGAATCGTTCATGCTCCTGTTGGAAAGCTCTCATTTGAAAAACAGAAGCTGAAGGAGAACATGGGAGCATTGGTCGATGCCTTGGCAAAGGCAAAACCATCGACTGCCAAAGGCGTCTATTTCCGAAATGCCACTTTGACAAGTACCATGGGGCCCGGCATTCGGTTGGATTTAACGGAATTCACCTCCTTGTCAGCGTGAGGGTTTCCGTTATGCACATAGCACATGCACCTTTTGGTGGATGTGAGACCCTTCCGGTCAGAGACAGCAGGTCCCTGTTTATTGGGATAATGGAGGCTCTTGAGCCTGCGCCTGCCGAGACGGAGAAGGTGGCGATGTATTTCAACATCTCCTCCCCTGCTCTTTACCGGGGGTTGTATTCATTGACGGTTTCCTCCTAAAGAGGAGCCGGGGAAAGGAGGTGAGAAGAGTGGAGAAGGTAACCAAAGGAAGGGCCGAAAGAAGCGCAAAAATCGACGAACTCCGAGGGATGTTCGAGGCTCACAAGGGCGGTGTTCTGGCTGACTATCGCGGTTTGGATATGAAAGCCATTTCGGAGTTGCGCGAAAAGTTGCGTGAGCACAACGTCACGTTTCACGTGGTGAAAAACACGCGAACCAGGCTTGCTGTCAAGGGTTCGTCTTATGAAACACTTGATCAATACCTGAAGGGACCAACGGGTATTGCTTTCAGTGAACAAGACGCTATCTTGGCAGCCAAAGTCACCATGGAATTTGCAAAGGAGAATTCTGCCTTTGAGGTCAAAGAAGGTTTCATGGAAGGTGGAGTGCTTGCACCAGCCGAAGTTGCGGAGCTGTCCAAGCTTGGTGGCAAAGATCAGCTTCTGGCACAGATGCTGTCCGTTTTCAATGCACCGGCCCAGCGCATGCTAGGCGTGCTCAATGGTGTACCCCAGAAATTCCTGGGAGTACTGCAGGCCCAAGAGGAAAAGATTGGCGAGGGCGCTTGATGTGAGTTCAGGCGACCTCCATGGACATTTAATGAAAAACGACCACCCGGTGGTTTGAAACAGAGGAGAAGGAACAAATGGCAGAACTTACAAAAGATCAGTTGATCGATCACCTCAGCAACATGACGGTGCTCGAGTTGAACGAACTCAGAAAAGCCCTCGAGGATAAATGGGGCGTTGAGGCTGCAGCCCCCATGGCAATGGCTGCCATGCCAGCAGCTGCAGCTGTTGAAGAAGAAGAGAAAACCGAGTTCGACGTGGTCCTGGAAGCGGCTGGTAGCGAGAAGATCAAGGTTATCAAGGCTGTCAGAGAGCTTACAGGTCTGGGCCTGAAAGACGCCAAGGAGCTGGTTGACAATGCTCCCAAGGCTGTAAAAGAGGGCGTCGACAAGGAAACAGCTGAAGAAGCAAAGAAAAAGCTGGAGGATGCAGGCGCTAAAGTTGCAATGAAGTAATTGAGTTTTTGTTGCCCCCGGTCGGGCCATATAGTTCGCCCGGGGGAGTTTTAACCCGATACCGTACTTCGGTCCATATCGGTCCACCCATTGTAGCGGGAGCGGCGCATGGCTGCGGTCATTCAGAATAATTTTCGGCTCCGCAAGAGCTTTGCCTCTATCAGGCAGATTATCGATATTCCAAACCTTATCGATGTGCAGAAACAGTCTTATCGAAAGTTTCTGCAAAACGACATTCCTCCGGATCAACGGCAGGATGTGGGCCTGCAGGGCGTGTTCAAGAGCGTTTTTCCAATCAAGGATTTCAACGAGACATCCTCCCTGGAGTTCGTCAACTACGTCCTTGAAAAACCAAAATACGATGTTGACGAATGTCACCAGAGGGGCATGACTTATGCTGCCCCTGTCAAAGTGATTATTCGGCTGGTCGTTTGGGACAAGGACGAGGAGACGGGTGCTAAATCCATTCGTGACGTCAAGGAGCAAGAAGTCTATTTTGGCGAGATCCCCTTGATGACGGATTATGGCACGTTCATAATCAATGGCACCGAGAGGGTCGTGGTCAGCCAGTTGCATCGATCACCAGGTGTTTTCTTCGATCATGATCACGGAAAGACCCATTCTTCTGGAAAACTTTTATATTCGGCTCGTGTAATCCCGTATCGCGGATCGTGGCTGGATTTCGAATTTGATGTACGAGACAAGCTATTTGTTCGCATCGACCGAAGGAGAAAGCTTCCGGCTACGGTACTGCTGAGGGCTTTGGGATATTCGGCAGAAGAGTTGCTGAACTATTACTACGAGACCGATGTAATCAAGTTCGAAAAGGGTGGGAAGTACACCAGGAGTATAAACTACGATCGTCTGGCAGATGAGAGAGCTGTTCGCAATATCCGCGATCCTGAAAACAATCGGATACTGGTTCCCAAGAACAGAAAGTTCACAAGGCGTGCCATCGAGCGATTCAAGGAACTGGGACTAGACGCGCTTTCCATTCAGAAGGAAGAGATAATAGGCAAGGTCGCGGCTCATGATGTCATCGATGAAGAGACGGGTGAAGTCCTTATGGAGTGCAACGAGGAACTCACCGAATCCAAGCTCGCCCTGTTGAGAAAGCATGGGATAGCAGAGCTGGAGGTGTTGCACATAGACGGTCTGAATGTGGGGCCCTGGTTGCGAGATACCTTACTGGATGACAAGGTGAGCACTCCCGAAGAAGCGGTGGTCGAGATCTACTCTCGCATGCGCCCTGGTGATCCACCAACTCTGGAATCAGCTCAGAAACTGTTTTTCAATCTGTTTTTCAACGAGGAACGTTATGATCTGAGCCGAGTCGGTCGCCTGAAGCTGAATTACAAGTTCGGATTGAGCGAAGATTTGGACAAGAACGTTCTGACCCGCAAGGACATCCTCGAGACGGTAAGATACCTGTTGAACCTTCGCGATGGCAGGGGAACCGTGGATGACATCGATCATCTGGGTAACAGACGAGTGCGTTCTGTCGGCGAACTGTTGGAAAATCAGTATCGCATAGGATTGGTCAGAATGGAAAGGGCCATCAAGGAGCGCATGAGTCTGCAGGAAATAGAAACACTCATGCCCCATGACCTGATCAATGCAAAACCCGTCAGCGCCGTGATCAAGGAGTTCTTTGGATCTAGCCAACTCTCCCAGTTCATGGATCAGACAAATCCCCTCAGCGAGGTGACACACAAGAGGAGATTGAGTGCATTGGGCCCCGGTGGATTGACGAGAGAACGTGCCGGTTTCGAGGTTCGCGATGTTCACAATACCCATTACGGTCGAATCTGCCCCATCGAGACCCCGGAAGGTCCCAACATCGGTCTGATCGCATCCTTGTCCACCTATGCCAGGGTAAACGAATTCGGTTTCGTAGAGACACCATACCAGAGGGTGAAAAACGGAAGGCTTACCGGCCAGGTAGATTATTTTTCAGCCCTGGAAGAGGAAGGTCACGTCATAGCCCAGGCCAACGCTCTCGTGGATGAAAAGGGGAGATTCCTGGATGACAGGATCTCGGCTCGTCACAGCGGTGAGTTCGTCCTTATTCCTCCGGAGGAAGTGGATCTGATGGACGTGTCTCCAAATCAGCTGGTATCGGTTGCTGCAGGTCTGATACCATTTTTGGAAAACGATGACGCGAACAGGGCCTTGATGGGCTCGAACATGCAGCGGCAGGCTGTGCCCTTGATCAAGACATCTTCACCCTTGATCGGCACAGGCATGGAAGCCATGGTCGCCAGGGATAGTGGTGTTTGCGTCGTGGCCAGAAGGGACGGGGTGGTTGACTCGGTGGATTCCACCCGAATCGTCGTCAAGGCCACCAGCGATAGAGGCAAGGAGATCGGCAGTGAGGTCGATATCTATAACCTCCTGAAATTCAGCCGGTCAAATCAAAACACATGCCTGAACCAGAAGCCTATCGTACAAAGAGGTGACCGCGTAAAGGCAGGTGAGGTTCTTGCCGACGGGCCTGCCACAGATACGGGAGAATTGGCTCTGGGGCAGAATATGACAGTGGCATTCATGTCATGGGGTGGATACAACTACGAGGACTCCATTCTCATCAGTGAGCGCGTGGTAAAGGACGATAGCTTCACATCCATACATATAGAAGAGGTCGACTGTATTGCACGTGACACGAAACTGGGACGTGAGGAGATAACCAGGGACATCCCCAACGTCGGAGAAGAAGCACTCAAGGATCTGGACGAAAGCGGTATCATTCGAATCGGAGCCGAGGTCAAACCTGGTGACATACTCGTTGGAAAGATAACCCCGAAGGGTGAGACGCAGCTCAGCCCTGAGGAAAAGCTGCTTCGGGCAATTTTTGGTGAGAAGGCCGGAGATGTCAGGGATACCTCTCTCAAGGTACCCCCTGGTATTTCAGGAGTGGTTGTCAACGCAAGGGTGTTCTCCCGCAAGGGGGTCGACAAGGACGAGAGGACCAGGGAGATCGAGGACAGCGAAGAGGCCCGTTTGCTCAAGGACCAAAACGACGAGATCAAGATCATCACCGATTCAGCAAGGAAGAAGGTCCGTCGTCTTTTGAAAGGATCGACCTCTGCATCTAGGATGGTTGACGCCAAGGGCAAGACCATAATCTCACGAGGCAAGCCTTTTACCGAAGAGGTCCTGGATGAATTGCCGGATACGGCCTGGCGGGACATACAGACCACGGATGCTAAAACCAACGAGAAGATCGAAAAGGTCGTGCAGGATTATAATGACCAGGCCGAGTTGGTGAAGATGGTTTTCGGCGACAAGATAAGCCGAATGAAAAAGGGTGATGAGCTTCCTCCTGGCGTCATAAAAATGGTCAAGGTTTTCATAGCCATCAAGAGAAAACTCTCCGTTGGCGACAAGATGGCTGGTCGCCATGGAAACAAGGGAGTTATCTCTCGTATTTTGCCGGAAGAAGACATGCCTTATC
>JALVPF010000029.1:0-512 GCA_027031935.1 Myxococcales bacterium
GGATCGCACTCAGAGGGGTCAACGGGATTTTGAATTCATCCACCAATTTTTCCAACGGCTTGCACGTTTTGTGTTGAGACTAGATAAACAGAAGGCATTGTATGTGTGTGAGCCATACCTGGCAGCTGTTAAAAAGCATCCCGGCGAAGTCAAAGATTTCATTCGGGACCTTGTCATTGAAGCAGATCATTCTAGGGAAGATGATTCTTTCTGGGAAATGTGGCAGGCATTTGCCGATGCAATCGTCAAAGCACCCTGGATTGACCAGCTCGATGCACGCTACGGTCATGGCAAGGAATTGGTAAGAGTGATCTTCCTCGGAAACTACTGGAAAGAGAACGTGCGCCATTGGCATAGACTTGAAGGCCAGGGACATCGCGTCGATGAGCTGGCTGCGCAGTTTCGGGGATCGGTGACGGTGTTCAATGCTTATTGCCGGTTTCTCTATGACATTGGGGAGTCTTTGCTCCCGAGGGCCTTCGTACTCGTGGCCGACTCTTTAGCGGCTGGCG
>JALVPF010000029.1:522-2489 GCA_027031935.1 Myxococcales bacterium
GTTGTCCGATCAGAACACGGTTTTCTTGCTTGAGTCCCTGCTTCGTAGATACGTCTATTCGGAGCCGGAGAGGCTGAAGTCCGATCCAGCTATCCGAAGAGCTGTGCTGGCGCTCCTCGATCATCTCGTTGAGGCGGGCTCGTCGGCTGCATATAGGATGCGCGATGACTTTGTGACCCCATTGAATGGGTATTCTTTTGGACACCCATGAGTTGGATACTTCAATCCAGAGTGAAAAAAACCATCAAATCAAATTTGACCACAACACCTAAACCAAAGCATATATACCCTGTCCTTTACCATAGTAAGCATCAAACACATGCTCATATACCTCCTCAACTTTCTGCTGGAACAACTCAGGTGTATAGCTATCAGGAAGATCCGTATCCAGCACGTCCTCGATGGCAACCTTGACAGCAGCTCGTGAGCGCTGAAATTTCCTCCAGTCGAGTACGAGTTTTCCGCCTTTCAATGTCTTCAACAGGTCGCGTGCAGCTTTTTTTACCTGTTTGGCCTCCTTTGCCGTCAGCTTCGGACCGGGGCGGGTCAGGATGTCAAACACGGCCAGCTCTTCCTCGCTCAATTGCTCGGCAACACTTCTCTGCTCTTCTTTGCTGAGGCCCTTGGCAAATTCCAGAAGCTGCTTAAAGAACTCCTCCACATTCATACTACCGGCATTGTATTCGTCGATCATTTCCTGGAATTTCTCCAAGTAGTCCATCCGGGAGCGATTGAGGCAAACCATCTGCTTCAGTTTGCTGTTAATCTGTCCTTTCAGTTTTTCCGCCTCGGTACGCTTTCTTCCCTTGGCAAACTTTTCCTGCAACGCTTCAAAGTCGATGTTCGAGAGATCAATCCAGTGCTCTTCGCCATAGCTTTCAGCACCCTCACGGATCATATAGCCTTCCGACTGGATGGACTCATCAAGCAGGTCTTCAACCTGCCCCATTACTTCTGAGATATCCGCTTCTGGTATCAGTGAGCGAATCTTCTGGGCCAGCACCTTGAACAGACGGCTCGACTTCGCAAACTCATCTGCCCTGGAGTCTGGCAGAATGGCCTTGTAAAGGCGCCAAACAGTATCGGCCTGATTGAGAAAGCGCTTTTTGCTCTCCTCGTTTACCAGGATCGCTTCCACCGCGTCATCCAGTTGTTTGATCTTCTCCAGTCCTTCCGCAGACTGAATAACATCAAGGTCCACACCCCGCTCCGCACAGAATTCCTCAAGAATGCGAACAGCTGCTTCCAGCTGGGCAACCAGTTCAGCCTTGTCCTTTACCGGGGTTTCGCCGCCACTACCCCTGCCATAGATCGCCAGCGCCTTTTCCAGGTTTCGGAAGACGCCTACATAGTCCACGATAAGCCCGTTCACCTTGTCCTTGAACACCCTGTTGGCCCGGGCAATGGTCTGCATCAGCGTGTGGTTGCGCATGGGTTTGTCGAGATAGATGGTCGAGCAGGCTGGCGCATCGAATCCCGTCAACCACATGGCACAGACGAACACCATGCGTAAAGGGTCATCCGGGTCCTTGAACTTGGTCTCCAGGTCCTCGCTGATCATGCGCTTGCGATGCGGCTCAATGTTCAGTCCCTTGGCCTTCATCTCCTCTATCTCGTTCTGGCCCTGAGAAACCACCACCGCCATGTCGGTGGATTCCATGTAATCGAGCTTTTCCTTTATCGCTTTGCGAGCATCGTCCGTAAGCGCGGCGGCCATTTCGTCCATGAGACGGGACATCTCCTTTTTCCAGTGCTTCTGCACCTTGTCGTACATGCGAACCGCCGTGGCCTTGTCGATGCTGATTACCATGGCCTTGCCCTGAAAGCCACGGCTCAGGAAGTGCTGCACGATATCTTTGGCGATTGCCTCCAGGCGGTCATCCCGGGTAATGAGGTGATACTGCCGGGCGAACTCGCGCTCGAGTTTCTTCTCCTGCGCTTCATCCAACTCGGCAGCCTCAAGAAGG
>JALVPF010000030.1 GCA_027031935.1 Myxococcales bacterium
CAGGTAACGACGAGGGACAACAATGATGGACCAGCTTATCGCTTGCATTCATAAGTTTCTCGAAGTGGCCCATTCACCGGAGTTTGTCGCACATGCGTCAGAATTTGGTTCCCGCCTTCAACACGGAATTGTCAAAGCGTATCACAGGAATGAGCCTGATGTCGTAAAGCTGGTCGAGGGCATAGTCAACGAGGTAGGAACATTTTCTAGTAACATTCCCAAAGCCAATGGGGTCAAGATAGAAACGAGATCCGTTTTCGTACATGGCAACCGGTCAACCGTTGAATTCAAGTACAACGGAAAGCCCACGGTCAGGGAGCTCGCGGACATAATCTACATAGCTACGCTCGTATTCGAGGGCACTAGGCAGCTTGAGGTCGTGACTTTCAATCAGGTGAAAAAGTCGAAAAGCGCAAGGTGGTATTTTGGAGGTGGAGATAGGGAACAGCTGTATCTGCTTGCTCATTTTCCACATTTCACACGTAAGAACAAAAACGGAGCGTTCCCCCCTGGTTCCTATTCGTTTCAAAACACCTCTGGTTGTCTTGGGACGCACGGTCTGCTGTACTATCCGGGAGATATGTTCGTCGTCAGTTCGCGCATACTCAACACGCTGGTCGCTTCAAAACCATCGGTGACGCTCGACTGGCTAGTACCCAGAGTGCTCTGGCTTGACTTGCAAAGTTGGCCGCGACACCCTTTGGACATGCACGCACTGGTGGAGCTGTATTGCTTCATCGGCAGACATCGCCTGATACCGCCTCAGTGCATGGAAACCCTGCTTTGTAACCCAAATGCAACTTGGATGCGGTGGCCTCACAAATGCGCTACCCTCAATGTATTCGATTTTGCCCATGCCTATCTGAACCTCCAGGTTGGGGAGATGGTGTATGCCCCAGAACCTATGAGGGCGAACAGAGCAGTTCATGACCTCGTTATTGCACTGATGAGGAGATTGGCGGCTGCGGAAAGTAAGGGCGGCAAGGACACCTGGAGCCGGTTGGGGAAGCAGTATCTGAATCTAACATACGCCAGCGGGCAAGCTGACCAACCGCCCACAGATAGTCAGACTTGGCTCGAAGAAGGCGGTGGCTTGGGGATCGTGTGGACACTGATCGACCTCGGCGAGTCGTTGGCCGAATAGACATGTGATGGAGGACTGGGAGGAACATTGTGGTGTTCAGGAGAGCTTAGATCGGGCTTCCATTCACGGGGGAGAACGGGGCGAACGCTGGGGTGATATCCACCAAACGGTCCAGTTGCAGGTATGCGTGTTTCAATTGTTAAGACCCGGTAACTGCAAAACAAAGGGGAGGATCGCGAAAGTCACTGTGGGGCACGCACCCCTCAATTCCTTAAACCACTTCCATCCGACCGCTGAGGTAACCGCATGAAGCTGTACCTTTACGTTCTTGGGGCATCGAGTGACCCGGACAGAGTTGGGTCTACTGTACCGTTTGAGATAGATGATGAGCTCGTCTTTTTCGGACCGTGCAAGATCAGACTAAGGGAGAAACTTTACAGCAAGTACTTGAAAGGCTCCGCGAACGGCAGCGCGGACGTCTCAGGGGAAGAGCTTTACATCATGGGAGTGAACGCTGCCAGTGAGAGAAGGGTGAGAAAAATCGTTTGGGCCGGCAAGATCCAAACCGTCATGACTTTCGAGCAGGCATTTCACCTGTTCTCAGCTGACAGGCGTTTCAGGGCGATGTTCAGACTGCCCCACTCGCCCATGCATCTGGAGCCTCTGTACAAAGGAGAGCAATTCGTTGGCTATAGATTACGGTCAAAAGAGCATGAAAAAGGAGATGCTTGGGTGACGGATGTGGTGCCAGCAAAGAATCAAGGGCAGGTCAGGGTAGAGGGCAGAAGCCTGTTTCTGCTGGATCCGTCTCGGCGGAAAGATGTGCTGACACGGGACTGTTGCTTTTTGTGTGAGAACATTTTCTACGCCCGCGGGAAGGGAATAGAGATCGACCATGAGATCCTCGGAATATTGCGGAATGCACAGCCCGGAAAAAGGGGTATTGATAGCTACGCCATCTTTGGCTTGAACAAGAACGGAAATCCGGACGGGCGACGAGGAGCATGCCTCCAGTTAGACGGCCCGTCGGCACGAAAATTCGTCGATTGGGTGGCTGCAAAGAAACGGTCGATTGCTGTGGATTCTGGAGAGGACGTAGAACCGAGCAAAAGGAAATGCTAGTTTCTTGCCGTGATAGCATGATCGACAACAGGTTCGAAGACGGCCGCCATGCTTCCAAGTACCGCGCGGAGCCTGCTGGAAAAATAGAGCCCGGGGGAGCACAGAGGAATCCGCAGAGAAACTCGAGAAGCCACGAACCTTCACCGTAGCGGGTGCACACCCAGGCCCAGGTCTCTCCACCTCGGTAGGCGTAAGGAAACAACGTCGTAATGGCACACCAGGTTCGTCCACCTAAAACAGATGTGTAACCCCGACTTCCCTTTGAGTCTTCCGGATCT
>JALVPF010000031.1:0-4503 GCA_027031935.1 Myxococcales bacterium
ACGTTATGGACATACAGCATCCTGTGGAAGTAGACCATAAGGCCTTTGCCGAGAACGAGAATCTCTATGCGACATTGTTCTTGGGCAACAAGGCCTTTTTTGTGACCTTCCGTCAGGTGGATCCTTTTCATGCTTTTTATATCGACGATGATGGAAATGCCCAGGCGCGCAGCGAGTTCGAAGTCAGCGGGTGGAATGACTTTTTCAAGCCGGTGATGAACGATAGCCGCCTGGTGGGAATCGGCATGAACGACCAGACGATGGCCGTAAGCCTTTACGATATCACGGACCTGGATAATTCAAATCCTTTGGTCGCCAGGGTTGAAGTGGATGCAAGCAACTCCTGGAGCGAAGCGCGCTGGGATGACAAGGCCTTTTCGGTTTTACAGGACGCTGTCGCTGTTCAGAACTCTGCAGGAAAAGTCGAGACAGGTATGGTGCTTTTACCTTTTTCGGGCTGGGACGAGCAACGTGGTACCTACATGGCAGCCGTTCAGATTTTTACTTTTTCCGATTCCAGCCTTACGCGTCGCGGAGTCATGGAGCATGGAACATGGGTTCGAAGGTCCTTTCAGCCTGAGGACGGTCTGACGGCGAATCTCAGCGAAGATTCTTTGAGCCTCTTTGACAGCACGACACCTGATTCTCCAAGAGAGCTGGGACGGGTGGAGCTTGCACCAAACTACATGGACTTCTTGGTTTACGGTCAGTATGGAGCGAGGCTCAAGTACAACCGCGACTACTACTACTGGTGGTGGGGCCCGAGTATGGATATGCCAGTCAACCAGTTGCAGATAGTAGACCTCGATGATCCGGATACGGCAGATCCGGTGGCAGTGGTGGATTTGCAGTCCGATGCACAGGTGTACAAGGTGGGAGATCTGGCTGTGGCCGTAAGCATGAAATGGGTGGAACGTTCAGAGAACGAATATGGATACGATACCACCATAGACGTGTTCGATCTTTCCGATCCTGTTCATCCTGTTCATACGGGGACCTTGAGGACGGATAGGCTCAATCCATACTATTACTGGTACGGCGGTCCTGGAATCGATGATTGCTTTGACTGTGGTTGGGGATATTATTGGTATGGTTCCCAGGGTGCGAAAACCGTCGGACAGACCCTGGTGTTTCCGGAATTAAAGACAGAGAGTGAGCTCATCGGTGTTGAGCATGTATGCAGCACCTATGTGGATGATTCTGTCGAAAGTTGCTGGGAGAATGATGACGGGAGCACCACATGTGTGATGTATAGTGGTGGTATTACCTGCACGAGCATGGATGGAGGACCGGAGGAATGCAGTGGGAGCATACAGAAATGCACCACCGATGAATACATGTGGCACGACTGGGAGTGTGTTGATATTGATCCTGATGATGTAAGCACTACCACTACCTGTTATGATTATGAACGCAGGAACTACTGGTCTCACTTTGCCCTGAACGTCCTGAACCTTGAAGATCCCCGGTCTCCGGATTTGCTTCCAATCATCGATACCCCCAGGGAACAGAGAGCGGTCGGCATGCTCGCCGATGGAACAGATCTCTACATGTCATACAATATACCTGTGGATGTGCCTGGTGACACCAGGGACTATGCCAGGTACTATTTCAGCAGGGTTGATCTTTCCACGCCGTCAAATCCTGTGGTTCACTCTGGTATCAATATCCCCGGTGATCTTATTGCAGTACAGGACCATGGGCATGCGGTGTTCACCAGGGACTACATCTGGGATGATGAGCATCTGGAGTCAGCCGTAAACAAGCTTCAGGTGCAAAATGGTGTTGCTACCCTCTTGGCCAGGGTGAGATTTCATGACCGGATGGTCAACCAGACCTTGCTGGATGGTGCCGGGCACCTCCTGGTGTCGCATAGATTGTCTTGGTATGCGCAAGAGGCTCATGACACGGATTGGAATGATCTATACGAGACACTGAGTGTTTTTGACTCACGGGGCGACGAGCTCAGTCAAATCAGCCAGGTGGAGGTAGACGACTGGGCGTGGCTCAAGGATGCCAGGGTGGGTCGTGCCATGTACCAGGTGCCTGGAGGAATCCTCGTGCTGAACCTGGACGACGCAGCCAATCCATTTGCCCAGGCTTTCTTCTCAACCTTGGGATGGCCACAGACAATGGTGCTCGCTGGAGATGACATGATCATCCCTGCGGGAAAGTATGGCATCTATCGCTTCGATCTGAATGAGTTCAACCTGCTGGACGTGGACTCCGATCACTAAGCCTCGGGCCATAGCCTGCCGTTCCAAGCTGCCTGATTCATGATCGAGTCTATGCGCATTTGGCAGAATCTTGAAAATATCTTCAAGAGTCAGAACTTCTTGGCTGCTTCGTGGAGAAGGGCTTGGGTTTTGGGATCGAACCATGAATCGAGCAGAACCTCTTCCTTCTCATCCCTCAGAGCCTCAAATTTTTCCCGGATGAGCCTGGTCATGCCATCTTTGGAACCTACAAAAGCCTTCCTTGGAATTTGAGCCATCTTGCTCACCAGCTCCAGGGCTCGCTGCTCCACTTGTTCGGAGGGCAGGACCTCGTCTGCGTATCCTAAGTCCTTTGCTCTGTCAGGAGTCATGAACTCACCTGACATTTCCAGCCTGATGGCTTGGGCCGTTGAAACCCGGTGCTCCAGCATCAAGTGGGTCAGATATGGCACCATTATACCGATATGCAATTCGTTCAGTCCGGCCAGGATCTTGCCTTGCGCCATTATTCTGATATCGGTGGTCAAAGACAGGATCATGCCACCTGCTGTTGCATGCCCCCTTAAGGCACTTGCTGTTGGTATGGGCATGGTGAGAATGTCCAATTGTATCTGCTCGAAACGTCGCCAATAGGCTTGCATGTCAGGTCGATGGAAGTCCAGCAAACCCGGTAGATCCAGCCCGATGCTGAAAAACTTGTCGCCGCCGGCCAACACCAGGCCTTTGTCCTGGCTTGAGATCTCCTTGAGGGCGTTTTCCAGCTGAGTAACCATCTCTACGCACAGGGCGTTTGTCGGGCCATTGTTTAATCTGATGATGTTTGCATGTTCATGGGCTTCTATGCTCACTAGGTTCATGGCATCCTCTGTATCTGGTTCAGGTCAATGCAACAAGTCCAAAAGATCTATTTTGGATGTAGGTTTCAGTTTTGATTTTTCTTCCGTATATTATGTTGAAGTGCGTATTTATGCAATTCGTGAACCAGGCATTTTGCGGGGTGCCAAATGAAGAAGATGAGTTTGTCCCTGGGGGTATTTCTTATTTTTTTGTGCCAGGCAGGTTCGGTCAGGGCTCAGCCTTACAAGTCCCTCTTCGATCAATGTCTCTATTCGAAAATGCCTCGTTTGCAGGTCGAACTTTTTGGGTCCTATGCTTTTGATGATCTCGTCTCCAAGCTGAAGACCGCCAAAAACAAGTATGGCCTGGTTTCGGCCATAGCCTCTACCGGTCATCCTTCTGTAAAGAGATTTTTACTGGATCTTCTGAAAAACCCCAAAAGCCTGGATCCATCTGTACGAAGAACTCTTCGCGAGCAAGCAATAGAAGGACTCGAACGATTCGCAGCAGATGCACAGGTTGCAAAGGCGATGGTAAAACTCCTGTTGGACCCAAAGGCAGGAAGGTTTCCAAAGGAGAAGGCTGCATTTTTTCTCGCCAGGTATCCCAACAAGGCTTGTACATCAGACCTCATAAGCTGGGACAGGGCACACGGTGATTCAAACACACCGCTGGTGAACACGATGGCCAAAGCCATCGCCAGGACTCCCGGTCCCGAGATGACTAGGTACCTGAAGGAAAAACTCTCCAAGACGTCCAGGTCCTACATGCCATGGTATGCAATAATTGCTCTCGAAGCCGGTAGACAAAGGCGTGTGGGCTTGCTGGACGAACTGATCATAGCAGCACAAAGGGGCTTGGGTAATGCAACGGTGGTTCCGGAGGTATACAGATCCCTGGGCTTGATGGGTGATGACAGAGCCCTCGATGTGCTCAGAAAAGCCGTGGTCAGGAAAGATTTTCGCATTCGATACTGGGCTGCTGTTTCCTTGGGCCTGTTGGGTGACAGGAGCGCCTTGGGTGATCTCAGGAAGGCATTTGAAAAGGTGCGGGACTATGCTGCATCACACAGGTATGTGAATCAGGCAGCCATCTCTTTTGCCTTGGCCAAACTCGGCGACAGCAATGGGCTAAAATACCTCGAGGATTTGTCAAAATCCAAAGAGCCCGTCGAACGCATGTACGGCTTGTTGTTTTTGTTGATGTCACAGCACAGCAAGTCAAAGAGCCTGGCACTCTCCCGTCGAATTGTGGACGAGATTCGACCATACAAGGATATTGGCGGATGCCCCAGGTTTCCTTTTGAGCAGATTTTTAATGCCATGATCCAAACCGGCCATGACGAAATCATGTCCATGGTCCAGGATATTTCCTTGTGGAAGAAAGCAGGAAGAGGACCGTATTTTGCAAAGAAAACCCTGAACCGTATGGGACCCCGCGTACAGGCGAA
>JALVPF010000031.1:4513-7623 GCA_027031935.1 Myxococcales bacterium
AGGTTCGCAGCAAACCGTTTGCTTGCGGGCTCGTGGAAAGACAGAAACAAGGCTGCCAGGGCACTTGAGAGTTTGCCTGTAGATGCCCTGGCTTTTTACAAGAAAATCTTGAAAAAGGGAGATGTTCAGTCAAGAGTTCTGGCCTTGAGGCGTGCAGGCTTGATTTTTCCGAAGAAGTCAAAGCCCATGCTTCAAAAGGCGCTTGGAGATTCAGCATGGCAGGTCGTGGACGAAGCGAGGCGATTGTTGGCTTTGGCCACGGGCGAAAGATCTTGTCCACCCCACAGACCTGAGCTGCCGTCATTGCCTTGGGAGTTTATGACATATAGTCCCGGTTTGAGCCGGCCATCATACATAGATCCAAGTGCATCTCATCCCTTTGTGGATCATCATCACAGACATCCTCTCGATACGATGATGGTTAGGCGTTTGGCCCAGGATTCCAATGGAAACATCTGGGCTGCCACCAGGTACGGATTGATGAAGTATGATGGCATGCAGTGGAAAAATCAGGGCCTCAGGGATGGACTCTGTTCTGATGATGCCTACGATATCAGCATCTCGGGTCAGAGGATAATGATTGCTTCTTCCGGGGGAGTCGGAATTGGAAATGGAAAGAGATTCAAGTGTATCGCATATCCAAAGCCAATAATGAGAGTGGTCTCCCGGGGCAAGATGGTCTATGTCGCCACAAAAAATGAAGTTTTACTTTTTGATGGGAAATCATTCAGGGAGTTGGAGGGAGCACAAGCTCCAAAGGGAATGATTGGATCTGTGTTGCTGGATTCCAGGGCAAGGCTGTGGGTGGCAACAGTGCCGAGCAAAGAATGGTGGAATGAGAAACCGCAGGGAGTGGCCCCGCTTTACACGTATCACCAGGGCACATGGAGAGCCATTGTGGAGCCATTTATCCATTACAACGCAAAAATCAAGACAAACATAGGTCATGGCCAGGGCCTGCTTGGCGTTTTTGACATGGCCCAGGATTCCAATGGAAAGATTTTTTTTGCCACCTCCCAGGGCCTGATGTCCTTTCATGGAAAGAGATTTGTCTCTCTATCCCGCGCAAGAAAGTATTGGCCCTGGAATGTAGCTCATTCCTTGGCCATCGGTCCCGCTGGAGAAGTGGCTGTTGGTTATCCTGGTTATTTGGATGTCCTGAAAAACAGACGATGGAAACGCATGGCATATCAGGTCCTGCCCAAGGCGGATTCTCCTGTTTCAGCAGGCATACCGCCTGTAAGCATGATGTGGACTGATACGGGGGAGCTGTGGTGGGCAGGTACGAATATAATCAATTCCAAATCCGGACAAATAGGCACGGTTCTGAGGACTATCACAAGAGACAAGGACAGGATGGCAATGCCACCGGATACTTTGGTGGCCCAGATCTCCGGCGCTTCGTTTTCACTCGACAACCCGGATGTCAATCTCTCTCTTCCCAACAGGAAGAGGATGTTCGACAAGGGAAAGGTCATAAGGATGCCGGCAAATACAGTGAGAGTTTCAGCGATTGCAAAGGACCCATGGGATTTTGGTCCAGTGGAATACAGGTTCAAGGTGGACGAGGACAAATGGACCAAGTGGTCTGATGCAAATGCGCTCATTACTCCAAGGATACTGGATGAAGGGGTTCACCGCATTCAGGTGCAATCGCGCGATATACAAAAAAACGTTGATCCCAGTCCTGCCGTTGTCAGGTTCAGCGTGCAGACAAAAGAAGTGACTGTGATCAAAATCATGGATGGACAGTTCCGGAGAGTGTTTCCAAACCAGTATCGAAGACTGCAGAAAGTTGGATTCGCCCGGGTGAAAGTTGGCAACACAGGCGATAAGCCCGTGGAAGTCAACATTGAACTCAAGATTGAAGACCTTTTCGAAAAACCTGCAAGTGTTCAGGTAAGGCTGGCCGCACATGAGGAAAAGTGGGTGAATCTTCCAGCTCCCCTGTCAGATAAAATCCTTCATACTTCCGGCAATGGTGTGGCGACTGCCATTGTGGAGGCTAAGTATTCATGGGAAAAAGTTGATCGTTCTACCAGACGATCTTTCCGAGTGGACATCATGGACGCCAATGCCATCATCTGGCATCCTGCGGCCTCCATCGCGTCCTTCGTTAATCCGGCTGATCCAGAGGTTCAGAGACTGACCGCAATGGTTTACAGAAAAGCATCACAGGATCATCGTCAACAGCTCAAGGATTCTTCTCCCCTGCGCAACTACATGCTCGCCTTGTATGCATACAGCGCTCTTGCAGAACTAGGAGTAAAGTACAAACCGGATCCGGTGAGACCCTTTTCGGGGCTGACTTCAGACACGCTGGACACGGTCCAGTTTCCGTCTCAAACCTTGGGCAGAAAGACCGGTGACTGCGATGATCTGACGGTGTTGTTCTCGTCGATCCTGGAAAACATGAATATACCCACCGCTGCTCTAGTGGTGGAAGGTCATGTGTTTTTGATGTTCTATGCCGGAGTGTTGGAAGACAACATGAAGGTGTTTCCCCTGCCGCGAGCTAACATGGTAAACATTGATGGAAAATTGTGGATACCCATAGAGACTACCATGGTGGGAAAAAGTTCGGATTTCAAGGCAGCATGCTCGGTGGGTGCCCAGAATTTCCATGGCAAATACAAGCCAAGGGGAAAACAGGTGATCATGATGGCCAAGGCCTGGAAGGACTATCCCCCAGCCTTGTTCAAAGACGACTCACCCGAACGTATGGCCAGGCTGACGCTTGCCAGGGGCAGCGAGCAAGCGCGGAACATGTTGCAAAAATATTCCGCCAAATTGCAATCCATGGTGCCGTCGACGGTGAATGATCGCGGAGGTATGCTCAAGCGTGCTGCCATGTTGCTGAAGGCGGGAATGTTTGCCGAAGCCTTGGCCCTTTACCAGCAGGCCCTTGAAGAAAAGGACGATTTTGTCGTCAGATATGGACTGGGCACCGCACAGGCTGGCCAGGGCGAGATTTTGTTGGCTCTCGTGGAATTCAGGAAGGCCATGAAAATGGCCAGCGATTCTTCGATGAAATTCAAGTCCCTGCTCGCTGTGGCTCAATGCTACAAGGCAGACGGCAACCTGGTCAAGGCGCGCGAAAACCTGGAGTT
>JALVPF010000032.1 GCA_027031935.1 Myxococcales bacterium
ATACAGGGTGGTACAAAAAACGAGCGTATCATGTTCTATACAGCTCTCTTTCACGCATTCTTCCATCCCACCATAGAGTCTGATGTGGATGGTCGTTATACAGGCTTTGACAAGGAGGTTCACCAGGCAGATGGCTGGACCTACTACACTGATTTTTCCATGTGGGATACTTACAGGTGTACCCACTCGCTTTATACCTTGCTCATACCGGATCGCCACGGCGACATGTTGAGATCCCTTTTGGCCATGTATGAGCAGGGTGGATCATTGCCGAGATGGGCTGTAGCTACAGGATACGGAGGCTCCATGTTGGGCACCTCGGCAGACCCCATCCTGGCAGAGGCTTTTCTCAAGGGCATTAAAGGACCGGACTGGGACGAGGCTTATGAGGCCGTGGTAAGTGACGCAACCGAGCCACAGGAACATGGGGGACGCCATGGAGTGGAAAGATACCTGGAGCTTGGGTATGTGCCTGCAGATGAGGTGGGTCATTCTGCGGCCAGGACTCTGGAGTTCGGCGTCGGTGACGCTGCCATCGCCAAGTGGGCCGAGGCCATAGGAAAGACCGAAGATGCACAGGCTTTTTCTGCCAGGTCAAAGGGGTACAAACACCTATGGGATCCCCAGACCAAATTCCTGCGCGGCAAGAACGCTGATGGTTCATGGCCAGATGGCGATGGCGAATTCAATCCTCTGGATTGGAACGCGGAGTATTATGTGGAGGGAACTGCATGGCAATACTTATGGCTGGTTCCACAAGATGTCTCAGGGCTTGCAGATCTCTTCGGTTCCAAGGATGAGACCGCTGACAAGCTGGAGGAGTTTTTTTCGACCCTTGAGCCGGATGATCCTCTCAAGGAGTTTTTGCCGAACGTCTACTACTGGCAGGGCAACGAGCCCGATATTCACGCAGCATATCTCTTTGACGAGTTGGGAAGACCGAATCGTACACAGTATTGGGTAAGAAATGTACTCTCCAGGGAGTACAAGGCCGGAGCAGACGGACTTCCTGGAAACGACGATCTCGGCACCATGAGTGCGTGGTATGTATGGAGCGCAGCTGGATTGTATCCGAGCGCAGGACAGACATCGTACTGGCTCGGCAGTCCCTTGTTCGAGCACGTAGTCTTTCATCTGCAGTCAGGAGCTGACCTGGAGATCAAGGCAAAGGGCGCATCCGAGAGCAAACTCTACGTCAGGCAGGTCACACTGGACGGAAATAATCTCAGTAGTTTTATCATTGAGCACTCGGATATTGCAGGAGGTGCGACCTTGAAATTTACCATGGACGATGAGCCTGCGCTGTAAATACTGTACGCGGACAAAATAAGGCTGCAAGTTTCAATCCTGCTCCCTTGACACATCGATTGTCATGTTTATCTTTACCTCAGTGATGCAAGGGTCCAACGGGCCCCTAAAAAACAAAACAGTTATCAAGGGAGGTGGGCCATGGCACTGGTACGCTGGCTCGGTCAGGATGATTTTCTAAACAGGTGGGGTAAATGGCAAAGAGATATGGAACGATTGTTCAACTTGGAGCATAGCGCTTCGAGTCATACACCGGGCGTTTATCCGCCTATCAATATTTACGATGATGGCGAAAGCTATATCGCAAGGACAGAGATACCTGGAGTGAATCCTGAGTCTCTGGACATTACTGTCACTGGAGATACCCTGACGATCAAGGGAAAGAGAGAACTGGATATCGATGACAAGGACAAGAACGTCTCCTTTCATCGAAGAGAGAGATCGTTTGGAGAGTTCAGACGTGCTTTCAGCTTGCCGGAGCAGGTTGACAACACGAAAGTGAAGGCCACTAGTTCAAACGGTATTCTCGAAATTTTGCTTCCGCGTGCCGAGCAGGCCAAGCAGCGGAAAATTTCAGTGAAGACCTCGTGAGTCAATGGAGGCACGCCATGACTGAAAAAGAAAAAAAAGAACTCGAACTTAGTCAGAAAAAAGAGATCTCTCCTGACGCCGGAGAACCGACCCGTCAGGGAGTGATGTTTGTACCTGATGTTGATATCACCGAAAGCGATGAAGCCATCATCCTGTACGCAGATCTCCCCGGTGTTCGCAAGGATGACCTGGACATAGATGTGCGGGAAGGTGTCCTTACACTTACTGCAACGGTAGAACCGGTGGAAAAAAACAGGAATCTTATCTATCAGGAGTATGACATTGGTGGTTTTCAAAGGCGCTTTACCCTGGGTGATCGCATCGATCAGGAGAGGATTACTGCCAGCATGAGCAACGGTGTCTTGACGCTGTTTTTGCCCAAGATGGAACAGCATCAACCACGAAAGATCCAGGTGAGCACCTCATGATTTTTCGTGTTTTATAATATAGTTGCGGCAAGTCGTCGCATCATGAACAGGCCCCTTGTTGAGTACCAGCGAGGGGCCTTTGATTTAACACGTAATAATCGGTTTTGGATGTTGATTTGAAAACGGTTTGTTGTACCATTGTTGCAGG
>JALVPF010000033.1 GCA_027031935.1 Myxococcales bacterium
TTCGATCCATGCCTTCAAAATAAGGTTCGAGCAGTTCCATCAACTCCTCGACCCCCTCGGATGTCACGTGGGTGTCAGAGAGGACCAGAATCTTGTTCATTTTTCAGGCAACTCCGGGTTCTGGTTTAGGCTCGTGTGGCAGCGCGTCCTTTCCAGCGGTCGAATCAGAAGAGGTGTCATTGGGGGTGACTAGTTTAGACTCCAGCGGTTTTGGTTTGTCCAGCTCAACACCCATCACCAACTTGTCCATGTCATCGGAATCCAGTGTCTCGTATGTGAGCAGCCCCTTTGCAATTCTGTGGAGGGCATCTAGGTTTTCCCTGATGAGATAGTTTACCTTCTTGTAGCAAGTTTCCACGATATTGCGGACTTCCCTGTCTATTTCCTCTGCTGTCTGTTCACTGTAGTCCCTGTGCTGTGCAATCTCCCGCCCCAGGAAAATCTGCTCGTCCTTCTTTCCAAAGGTCAAGGGACCAAGGGCCTCGCTCATACCCCACTCGCAGATCATCTTTCTGGCCAGGTCCGTTGCCCTGTCCAGGTCATTACCAGCGCCACTCGTAGGATTTCCAAGGACCAATTCCTCAGCCACCCTTCCACCCAGGAGCACAGAGATTGTAGATATGGCCCTGCTCTTGGAGATGGAGTACCTGTCCTCCTCCGGCAACTGCTGGGTTACTCCCAAGGCCAGGCCGTGGGGAATGATGGTGACCTTGTGGACCGGATCAGTATCGTCCATAAGTTTTGCGATCAAGGCGTGACCAGCCTCGTGATAGGCCGTTATCTCCTTTTCCTCCTCGGAGATTATCATGGATTTTCGCTCAGAGCCCAGAAGGACCTTGTCCTTGGCCTTCTCCAGGTCTCGCTGGTCGACCGTGTCAGAGTTGCCCCTTGCTGCGATTAATGCGGCTTCGTTCACCAGGTTTTCCACGTCAGCACCTGAAAAACCGGGCGTACCACGGGCGATCTTCTCCAGGTCCACATCCTTTCCAAGGGGAACCTTTCGTGTGTGTACCTTCAATATTCCAAGTCTTCCCCTGAGGTCGGGATTGGGCACCACCACCCTCCTGTCGAACCTGCCTGGACGCAGGAGCGCAGGGTCCAATACATCCGGACGATTGGTGGCGGATATGAGGATGACTCCTTCATTGGACTCGAAGCCGTCCATTTCCACCAGGAGCTGATTCAGCGTCTGCTCACGCTCGTCGTGGCCCCCACCGAGACCGGCACCGCGATGTCTCCCCACCGCGTCGAGTTCGTCGATAAATATGATACAGGGCGCATTTTTCTTGCCTTGTTCGAAAAGGTCCCTGACCCTCGACGCACCAACACCCACGAACATCTCAACAAAATCAGATCCCGAGATGGAAAAGAAGGGTACGCCGGCCTCTCCAGCGATGGCCCGTGCCAGTAATGTCTTTCCAGTCCCGGGGGGCCCCATCAACAAGACACCTTTAGGAATACGCCCACCCAAGCGTGTAAACTTTTTGGGGCTCCGCAGGAACTCTATGATCTCCTGGAGCTCTTCCTTGGCTTCCTCCACACCTGCCACATCATCGAAGGTAACCTTGTTTGTGTGAGAGGTCAGCAGCCTCGCCTTGCTTTTTCCAAAACTCATGGCCTTGCCACCACCTGCCTGAAGCTGCCGCATGAAAAAGAAGAAAATCACGAACAGAAAAATCATGGGCAACCAACTCAGCAAAGCAGACTGCCAGAATGGATTCTCCTCTTCTTTTTCCACTTTCACGCCCACTTTGTGGGTCTTGAGATCCTTGATGAGATCATCGGTGAGCAAGGCCCTGGTGGTGAATTTTCTCTGCTGTCCATCTATCAATTCTCCGGAAATCTCATTTCCGCGAATGACCACGTCCCTTACATTGTTGTTCTCCACCTCCTGCCAGAATGTGGAAAACTGGATCTCCTTGGCGTCCTTGGGAGGAGTGGAAAAAATCTGATAGAAACTGAAAAACATTGCTATGAGCAATATCCATAGCAAAAGAGTCTTGTGGCTTTGCTTCACTTGAACATTCCTCTCCATTCGCTGATCTGGTATGGTCCGAAAACAACAGCGAAATAATTCAATGACATTTTAGGTATCCAGCACTCCTGCGTCAAGGTACAGAATCGTCAACAAAGACGATTTCCATCAATTTCTTCGAAATATTGCTCACCTTTGCCAAACGACTCCTCCTCACACCAAGAATCCACAGAATCTCTCCGTCCCTTTGCATGACAGTAACCATGTGTTTTTGCTCCGCCGGGATGCCTTCGTCTCTCAACAACCTGGACACCTTTCTGCTACCATTCATTCCCCATGGGCTTATCCTGTCCCCTGGTCGGATGCTTCTTAAAGTAAACGGAAAGGAAACTCTCTCGGTATCGAAAAACACCCGAAAAGCGTCTGCCGATTTCAAAGAGCATTTTGACCTTGTCCTGACCATAACCTTGCCCCTGTGCCCTGGTAAAACATATTCAC
>JALVPF010000034.1 GCA_027031935.1 Myxococcales bacterium
CAAACAGAGTGATTCAGAAACACACTGGCAGATGGCAGCCAAAGTGAAAACATTGAGGGTGTCCGAATCTTGTACACTCGTGTAGTGATCTTGTACACCCCTGGAGCTTTTTGGATTTCAGGGTAAATCGGAAAAAGTTCGATCCATTCGCGACATAGGTCTAGTCCAGGAAATTGGCACAAGGTTTGCTTCCATAGCTCCCCAACCAAGGAGGCAGACATGTTCGAGAGAGTAAATTCCGGATCGGTACAGATGGATGTGCAGCCTGCAGGCGGTCGTCAGACTGCGGACAATTCCTTTGGAGCCATGTTGGAGCGCGGTGCCCTGAGCGCTGTTTCGGCCATAGGCAATGGAGTGCAGGCAGTGGCCAGCTTTGTGCCGGGAGGCGGGTACATAAGCGCAGTGGTGGATACAGTACAAGGGGCAGTTGGGGCTGCTGCAGGTGCAGGTGGGGGAGCGGGGAGCGATAAATGGGCGTTGCTCAACGCGCAGGAGCGCTTGCAGAGAGAGGGGCTCGATTCCAGCTTGAGGCTGCTTGCGCTTCAGCGAAAGATGAACAAGGAGAGTCAGGCCTTTTCGGCCATATCAAACGTGATGAAGGTAAGACACGATATGGCAAAGACCGCCATAAACAACATTGGCTGAGGTGTGTCATGGCAAGCATTCCAGCAGTAAAGCCCCGTGCTGTAGGTGCGGTATCGGGCATAGAAGGTACAGGTGGTCCACTGGCCTCGGGGAGATCGTTTTCAGAGGTCCTTTCCAAAACCAGCCTCGGCGCTTCTGATGCCAACAGTCTCAGGGACGTGACCTCAGGGCTCTTCGGGGACCTGGAGGCAGGACGCAAGAGACTGGACGAGATAATATCCCAGGCTCGTGCGGGAAAGACTTTCAAACCCGTACAACTGCTTGCCATGCAGGCGGAGGTCAACTCCATCAGCGAGCAGATGGCGCTCGGGCAGAAGCTCGTCTCCGAGGGGATTTCATCCGTGAAGCGTCTTTGGAGCATGCAGGTATGAAAAAGAAAATTGTTATCAAAAGCCTTTGCCTGGCGCTTGCAATGTACTTGAGCGCCTGCAGGAGCGAGGTCCTGGAGGGACTGGACGAGAGTGAGGCCAACGAGATCATGGTTCGGCTCTCTGCAACAGGTATCGATGGACGCAAGGTGCGGACCGGAAATGCCCAAGGCGCAACGTATGCGGTTACGGTTCCCACCGAACAGATGTCCCGGGCGGTACAGAGCCTGAATGCCGTCGGGCTACCCAGGGCCAGACATGACGGATTCAGGGAGGTATACAAGGACAGGGCTTTGGTCCCGGGCAAGTTTGAAGAGCAAGCCGTATTCATCTCTGCCCTGCAGGAGGAACTCTCTGCCACATTGGAGTCGGTCCAGGGGGTGCTGTGGTCGAGGGTTCACGTGACACTGCGGCCCAGGGCCTTTTCCAGGGGGCTTGGAAAGCCCAAGTCATCGGAGGTCCAATCGGCGTCGGTCTTGTTGGGATATGTGTCGCAAGGCGATCAGAAAACACCTTTGAGCGAAAGCCAGGTGCAAAAACTCGTGGCCAATGCCGTAGATGGACTCGAGCCCTCGGAGGTGGCGGTGGTGTTCAGCGCTGTGAGCCAAGCACCTGTAGCAGCATATGCCGCAGCGGCAGGTGAATCCAGGCCTGGGATGTTGAGATGGGCATTGGGAGGCCTTGCGCTGATGGCCCTTGGAATCGCTGCGGTGATCGCTGGCAGAAAGTCAGGTCTCTTGTCCAGGCTAAAGGGAGCTTCCGCATGAATCCATTGGGGCTGGGATACGAGGACCGTGAGGAGTTCGAAAAGGCATGCACGGCAATGGGTTCTTTGGCGCCTGGTATCCTGGCCAGGAGAATTGGGGACGAAGTCTTCGAGTTTGAGATGAGTAGGTGCCATAAGGACGTGCGGGATTTCCTATCTCTCATGGATGCTGACTGGATGAGGAGCGCTGGCAGGGCCGAATTCGCATGGTGGTTTTCTTTGTTGCCCAGTGCCAAAAGAAACAGCTTGGGAAGATCCCTTTTGGCCATTGTCTCCGGCGTAAAAAAACCATCTGCACTTCGCATGCATAAATGTTCTATGGCATCTTTCCAAAATGCGCTGCATACACCCATGGGCAGTGGACTGGACGTGGTTTCCATGGCTGCAGCACACCATGGCGCCAGATGTCTTGCCGACTGTGCACCAGGGCGTCTGCATTCCCTGCTGCTGGGACTGAATCCCTCATGGGTCCATACCTTGCTTCTGTTTCATGGAGACGTGGTGGATTGCCAAGGCTGCCGACAGGCGGCGCGTGGCATGAGGAATCATTGGTTGAAGGAGGTCGGATGATGAATGGGAGTCTGGTTGTAAAGACAAAGGATACGGCCAGGATGGAGATTTTTCCAGCCCTGTCTCATGTGCGCTGGGGAGCGAAGCTCGAAGCGGAGAAACAAGCACGCAAGATTGTGC
>JALVPF010000035.1 GCA_027031935.1 Myxococcales bacterium
AAAACTCAACCACAATATATTGTGTCTCTCCCGTAAAAGGGTTTAACCATTTATCGAAACAGGAGAGCGTCCGCCATGCAACAGGCTGCACGTAGTGACATCCATTTGTCTGAAAAATTACGCCCATTACCACAATCTCATACACCCACACAGGTACAGAAAAGGGATGGCTCAATCGCTTCTTTCGACCTGGGTCGCATACGCTCGGCCATAGAGCGCGCAGGAAAGGCGACGGGAGAGTTTGGTGAACTCGAGGCAGAGCTTCTCACTGCGCAAGTTTTGAAAGTGCTTTCCTACAGACATTCGGACGGACCATCCAATATAGAGATCATACAAGATGTGGTGGAGCAGGTGCTCATCTCGTCCAACCACATTCACACGGCACGGGCATATATCGCCTACCGTGAACAACACGCAAGACTCAGGGACGAACGCAAGGTCATGGTGGACGTGGGTAAGACCATCGACGAATACCTGGACAGAGAGGACTGGCGTATAAACGCCAACGCCAACCAGGGCTATAGCCTGGGCGGACTCATACTCAACATCTCGGGTAAAATGGTCGCCAACTATTGGCTCTCCCAGGTCTATCCGCCGGAAGTGGGACAGGCTCATCGCCAGGCGGATTTGCATATCCACGACCTGGACATGTTGTGCGGATACTGCGCTGGATGGTCCCTGAGAAGCTTCCTCATGGAGGGCTTCAATGGTGTGCAGGGCAAGGTGGAGGCAGCTCCTCCAAAGCACCTGACCTCAGCTGTGGGGCAAATGGTAAACTTCCTTGGTACGCTGCAAAACGAGTGGGCCGGCGCACAGGCTTTCAGTTCCTTCGATACTTACCTGGCGCCATTCGTGAGAAAGGATTCTTTGTCGTACGATGACGTAAAACAGAGCATACAGGAGTTCGTCTACAATCTCAACGTGCCGTCCCGCTGGGGTACACAGACACCCTTTACAAACATAACCATGGATTGGGTCTGCCCCGAGGATCTCCGGGAAGATGTCCCGGTCATAGCCGGCGAAGAGATGGACTTTTCATATGGAGATCTCCAGGAAGAGATGGACATGATCAACCGGGCATACATAGAGGTCATGACCCAGGGAGATTCAAAAGGGCGAATCTTCACCTTTCCTATTCCCACTTACAATATCACCCCTGATTTCGACTGGGATCATCCCAACACAGAACTTCTTTTCGAGATGACCGCAAAGTATGGGCTGCCCTACTTTCAGAATTTCCTCAACTCCGATCTCAGTCCTCACCAGGTCCGCTCCATGTGCTGCAGGCTGCAGCTGGACCTGCGTGAGCTGATGAAACGGGGCAACGGACTTTTCGGCTCTGCTGAACAAACCGGGTCCGTGGGCGTGGTCACCATAAACTGCGCAAGACTAGGTCACATCCACGCAGGGGACAAGAACGCCTTGATCGACAGCCTGGACAGACTTCTGGAGCTTGCCCGCACCAGTCTGGAGATCAAGCGAAAGGTAATCCAGCGTCAGATCGATGCCGGGCTATTGCCTTACACCAAGCGCTACCTCGGCACCTTGCGAAATCACTTTTCGACCATAGGTGTAAACGGCATAAACGAATTCGTTCGCAATTTCACAGGAGACACAGCTGACTTGACCAGCCCGGAGGGACAGCAACTGGCCTCATGGATTCTGGATCACATCAGGCAACGCCTGGTGGATTTCCAGCAGGAGACAGGACACCTGTACAACCTGGAGGCCACCCCTGCAGAGGGAACCACCTATCGTCTGGCAAAAGAGGATCAAAAACGATTCGATGGCATCATTCAGGCGGGCACACAGGATGCCCCCTACTACACAAACTCTTCTCAGCTTCCCGTTAGCGCCACGGATGATCCCTTTTTGGCCCTGGACCTGCAGGAAGACCTGCAGCGAAAGTACACAGGCGGCACGGTATTCCACATGTACCTGGGCGAGCGGGTACCGTCTGCGAAACAGGCGCGAGTCCTGGTCAGGAGGGTGTTGAGCAAGTATCGCATTCCCTATCTGACCATCACACCTACTTTCTCCATCTGTCCTGAACACGGCTATCTTCCCGGCGAACAGCCCACCTGTCCCAAGTGCGGACAAAAGTGCGAAGTGTGGACCAGGGTCATGGGCTATCACAGGCCCGTAAGCGAGTTCAACAAGGGCAAAAAAAGCGAATACGCCGAGAGAATTTCTTTCAGTAGCGCCACCGAGGCAATCAAATGCTAGAACAACGCTCCCTGCCCGTGGCAGGGATCACTCCCCTGACCACCATAGACTGGCCGGACAGGCTTGCAGCGGTGGTCTACACCAGGGGCTGTCCATGGCGTTGTCCATATTGCCACAATCATGAACTTCAGGACGTAGCTGGTCAGACCTATGATTGGGACAAGGTGCTTTCCTTGCTCAACACCAGACGCGGACTTTTGGACGGGGTGGTGTTTACGGGTGGAGAACCATGTCTGCATAAG
>JALVPF010000036.1 GCA_027031935.1 Myxococcales bacterium
GGATGGGACTGAGGAGTGTGGTTATAACAGCAAGTGCTGTGGAAATGACCGTAAGGACTGTACTGAGCTTTCTTACAACTGGACCTGTGTCGAGGGTCGCTGTGGCTGTCTGGCATCCAATGATTGCCCGCCGGACATGAGGTGTGTTTCTTATGGCTGCGTCCAGGTTACTGATGGCGGCTTAGATGGTGGTAATTAGAAAACTCCAGATATTTTTGTCCGTTTTACCTGTCTGAATCGTAAAAAATAGCTTGCAGTTAGTAGTTACCCCGGAGGATAAGCTTATGGAAAGATCTCTCTCTTTGTCATCCGTTGTATGGTCTGTTGCATTGTTTGGGGTTCTTCAATCCTGTAGCGGTGTTTCCAATACACCTGTCCCAGGGCATGAGGTCAAGTCTGACAAGCAAAGGATCATGTCTCCGGATGTCTCCGATTCGGATATTTATAAACTGGTCACGGGAAACAACTCTTTTGCGTTTGAAATGTACCATGCTCTTGCGCAGACCTCAGGTGATGGTGAGGTGTTTTTTTCGCCTTACAGCATATCGTTGGCCTTGGCCATGACATGGGCTGGCGCCAGATCCGAGACCGAATCACAAATGGCTGAGGTGTTGCATTTCGACCTGGAGCAGAGTGCGCTCCATCCTGCCTTTGATTTTTTGGACCTTGCCCTGATGAGCAGAGGAAAAGGCGCGTTGGGTCAGGATGGCGATGGATTTCGTCTCAGAGTGGTCAATTCGATCTGGGGTCAGGACGGTCATCAGTTTCTGGATTCTTTCCTGGATGTTCTTGCACAAAACTACGGGGCCGGCTTGCACCTGATGGATTTTGAAAATGATCCAGAAGGATGCATCAAGGTCATCAATGACTGGGTTGAGGCAATCACTGATGATCGTATCAAGGATTTAATCCCTGCAGGATCACTGGATAGATTCACTAAGTTGGTGCTGGTAAACGCAATCTACTTCAACGCGGCATGGGCGATCCCTTTTGAAGAATACGATACCGGAACCGCTGAGTTTCATACGCTTTCTGGTAGAGACATGAATGTCGAGATGATGCATCAGACCACTGAGGTTGACTATGCTGAAGGTGACGGTTTCAAGGCCATAGAGCTTCCATACGATGGGCGAGAATTGTCCATGGTGTTGATCCTTCCTAACCCGGGGAGTTTTCGCAAGGTCGAGCAGTCACTTAATGTAGGGAGCCTGGAAGCATTGATTTCTTCCATGGACCTGGCCCAGGTGCGTATATCATTGCCAAAGTGGGAGTACACTTCAGGCACCATCGACCTGGAGAATCTTCTGTCGGAGTTGGGAATGCCTGTGGCCTTTGAGAGGGGCAAGGCGGATTTCTCCGGCATAGACGGCATGATCAATCTTTTTATAAGTAAAGTCTTGCACAAGGCTTTCATCTCGGTAGACGAGGATGGAACCGAGGCTGCCGCTTCAACAACAGTGGTCATGACCGATGGCGGCATGAGTGATGGTGGCGTGCCTGATCAGGAAAAGATATTCAGGGCCAACCGATCGTTTGTTTACTTGATACGGGATATGGAAACCGGTTCAATTTTGTTCATGGGGCGTACGACATCGCCATTAAAAAGCCGCGACTGACAGATTTTTTTGTCCTGAGTGCATATCTAAAACGTTAGCTTGGTAGATGCCATGAGATGAGTACAATTTTTTGGTAGACGTCCACTATTAATGGAGAAGTATTCTGGAAAAAGGAGAGATGAGATGAAAACGATGGTCGGACAATTTGGATTGTTTTTTCTATTGGGGGTCTTTGCCGCCGTGGGATGCGATAACACACAGGACACCCATCACAACAATAACAATGATGTCACGAAAGAAATGTTGCATGACAATAAGGCAGATGGTGTTGATATCTGTGCCCAGTATGACTTGGAACCAGGCTGTGATCCCTGTCTGGAATTTGGATACTACGACAACGACATATGTGATGCTGACCTGATCGCCATCGGCGTATGCCCTGGACCTGATCCGGACTGTGCTGCATGTACTTCTGATGAAGATTGTGCAGCAAACGAGCAGTGTATTGTCGATTGTATTCCTGGTGGAGCGTGTGAGACACACTGCCAGGATTCTGGGCAGATAGAAGGCTGCCAGAGCGATTCAGATTGCTCCCCCGGGCAGGTTTGCGTCGTTGCAGGTGGCATTCCCCCATATCCTCCGGTGGGAATGTGCGTTGATACAAATGAAGGATGCGATACTAATGCGGACTGTGCGCCCAATGAAGTCTGTAACACCTATTGCGGCAATGGTTGGTGTAGTGGAGTTTGCGAGCCAGTGGACCCCGGGTGCGAGAGCGACTCTGACTGCGAGGCCGGCCAGACCTGCCAGGTGTATTGCGGTAACGGCTGGTGCCATGGCGACTGCGTGGACAATCCAGATACCGGTTGCGAGACGGACAGTGACTGTGCTGGAGGGGAGCACTGTATCG
>JALVPF010000037.1 GCA_027031935.1 Myxococcales bacterium
CTCCGAAGCTCTTCAATATCAATCCCCTGAGGATCGTTCGAGAAATCGACTATGCCAGCTATGCCACACAATTTTGGGTATTATCTCCTGTCAGGACTATTGAATTGATAGTGCGAAAACATCGAAAAAACTTATGACAAAAAGGACCTTACAGCATTATGGGTCAACCAACTTCATTTGAATCAAACTCCACCATTTTCCTCACCAACTCCTCAAACTTCACCTTCGGCTCCCATCCCAGCATTTCCTTCGCCTTTGTGGGATCACCTATGAGCATCTCAACCTCTGTAGGCCTGTAGTACCTCGGGTCTACCTCAACCCTCACATTACCCTGGGCATCGATGCCCTTTCTCTGCTCCCCTGCTCCCTCGAACTCCAGAGGTATGCCCGCATGGGCAAATGCGACCTTGCAAAACTCCTCCACCGAGTGGGTCTCCCCTGTGGCCAGCACGAAATCGTCGGGCTTGTCCTGCTGTAACATGAGCCACATGCCCATTACATACTCAGGCGCATAACCCCAGTCTCGCTTGGCCGAGAGATTGCCCAAATAGACCTTGTCCTGAAGCCCTGCCTTTATCCTGCCGACAGCACGGGTTATCTTGCGCGTGACAAAGGTCTCGCCACGGCGCTCGGACTCGTGATTGAACAAGATGCCGTTGCAGGCATACATGTCATAGGCTTCACGGTAGTTTACCGTCACCCAGTACGCATAGACCTTGGCTGCTGCATAGGGGCTTCGCGGGTAGAAGGGGGTGGTCTCTGTTTGGGGCACCTGCTGTACCTTGCCGAACATCTCGGAGGTGGATGCCTGGTAAAAACGCGCCTGGATTTTCGCGTCCTTAATGGCGTCGAGCAGACGAATGGTGCCAATGGCGTCTGCTTCTGCCGTGTACTCGGGCACTTCGAAAGAGACCTTCACGTGGCTCTGGGCGCCCAAGTTGTAGACCTCGTCAGGATCGAGCTTTTCCATGAGACGAGAGATGTTAGACCCGTCAGTGAGATCCCCGTAGTGCAGGGTCAGGCGCTTGGACTCTGTGTGTGGGTCCTGGTAGATGTGATCGATGCGCTGGGTGTTGAAAGACGAAGCACGGCGTATGATGCCATGTACCTCGTAACCCTTGGCAAGCAGCAGCTCTGCCAGGTACGAGCCATCCTGGCCCGTGATGCCAGTGACCAGGGCCACCTTGCGCTCGCGGCCTGATTTGGGCGCAAGGCCCGGTGAATTTGCTTCGAAAGTCTTTACCAAGCTTGTATCAGTCATGCGTCATCCCTGTTCGTACTGATATGATATTTTCGACTCCCCACCCCAGCCGGGCTGCGGCCGGCCTCCCCTTGTCGAGGAGAAGGTGAATCATGGATTCAGTTCCTTGCGTTTTATGGTCACCTTGAACTGATTGCCACTGCGATCATTTTCAAAATCTATGTCCGGATACTCCTTGAGCGCCCTGACAATCCCACTGCCAAGTCCTCGATAAGGGATAATCTTTGTTGCGTAAGATGCAAGAATCGGGTTCCTGATGTTCGAGTTGCCCCTCTTGATGTTCTCAATGGTCAAGTTGTTTGGTTCCGTCTTTGAAAAGATTCATGTTTTCGAGAATCCTGGCCAGGTCCAGATTTTGCTCCTCGATGGACTCTCCGAAATTGCGGCTGAAGAAGTCTTCGAAATACTTCAGATCCAGGTCCTCGATACCAAGCCCCGGCACCGGGATCTCTTTCAGGTCTTGAAGCTTCATGTCAGAAAATCCCTCTTGGTTTATCCACGTTTTGGTCTACCAACTTCACTAAGGAGCTTGTAATCCATGTCCAGATAGTCACGCACCAGGATGTTGCGAAGCCCTGCAATATCACTCATGCTCCTGACGCACTATGTCTAGCTGTTTTTGGTCTGTAGGATTGCTCATTAATCAAACCTGTCAAACATGTTGAAATCTTTATCTTCATGGAGACGACTGAATTGCGGACCAATAGGGCATTGATATTTCCTCCCTGAACCGTATTCCGAATCCAATGCAGGGTCGGCATCCCTGAACACGAGTTGAGCAATCCTGATACCTGGCATGAGCTTTAGAGGTATTGTACCAACATTGGATATCTCGAGTGTTATCACACCCTTGAAACCGGGTTCCACCGAAGTTGCTGTAGCTATCATCAAGCCAACGCGAGCCCATGAAGATCGTCCTTCTACTTGGCATTCGAGGTCTTTTGGCATGCTTAGGTATTCAAAAGTGGAGCCAAGAACCAAAGTACCTGGGTGCAGAGTAAAAGACTTGCCAAAATCAATAATGAAACGTTCTTGCATCTGGCGCAATCGCCTACCCTCAGCCTTTGATGCATCATATTCTGAAAGTGTTTGCGTTCTGAAAATGATAAATTGGTTACCCAGGCGTACATCGATAGAACACGCCCCTACCTGCTTTTCTGACAATAAGGGGGTCACCACAAGTCGAGCGCACTGCTCGCCTTGAAGTCTACTAAGTATCTGTTTTTTTGTTAGCGTACTCAATTGTAAGCAACTTCCGACAGAGAATTGAAAGTCCTTTGAACATGGCTTGTCTCGATGGCCTTCAAAACCAGTCTGAAAAGTTTTTCCAACTCATTATCGAGAGTTCCATCATCAACTTTGGTCACCAACCAAATCTTATATACCCATGCAGCATTGAGTATATCTCTGAAATCAGCAGGAGTAGTATCAGGCCATTTCCCCGTCTCACAAGGAGGAATATCTTCATCGAGACGAAGGACAAGTTCTGCAATATAGTCTATCCTCTCGCTAAAACTATATGACGAGTCTTTTGGAAGAAAACCCTTGGCTTCCTTCAATATACCAGGCCACCTTTGCTCTATATGATTATATGGGATACGTGTAATGGCTGTCCGGTTCAAAGACTCAGAATCATCATGCACTTCAGTTAGTTCTCCAAGGCTCTGCGCCCATTTGACAAATTCTAGTATGATTTCTTCTGCTTTTTGAGGGATCCCATTTCTCTCACTATCGTTGACAGCCTGGAAATCTTTTTTGCAGGATTCCAACAAGAGCCGTAAACGGTATCTCCATGGCGGGTAATCACCACTTTCGGAAGGATTGTCGTCCAGGGACATGCATGATGAAAACTCCACAGCAGAGCAAAGGGCCGCAGGACCGAGCAAATGTACACCGATGGCATCAGAAATAAGTTCTTTCAATCCACCATCCAATACTGATCTTGCCCGTTTGGTTGCAGCAGATATCTCTCTGGCTAGCAAAAAATCATTTCCCTCCAACACACTACTCCACCACTGTTCTATTTCCTTTTTGTTTTCTTCTCGGGCCTGGTTTTCTATTTCATTCCAAACCTCTTCGAAATGCGCCTCGTCCCATTTACTGGCGATTATGTGACCAAGCTCATGACCAAAGTTTGCATGCATAAGGGCGTTGAATCGCTCTGTCCTGGGAAAAGAAATACAATAAATTTTTTGACCATCAACGTCCTTCAATGCTTCTTTGATTTTTTCGCTATTGATCCAGTCAAAGGCGCAAAGCCGCCGTTCGTATACCTTTACAAATTCACCGATCAGACCGTAGTTCTGCGACCACTGTGGTCTTATGATGAAATGAGAATCATCCCCCGCAGTGTGCTTCAGGAATTCTTCTGTTGACTGAATCATGCTCCACGGTGTGTGTTCGAGCTTTGCTCTCTCCACAAACCTTAGTTCAAGGCTCATCAATGATAAAAGTTCCCCTACATGGATCAAATTCCCAGCAGGAGCCTCTTCAATACTGTCTGTCAACAGTTTAGCCACATTCCCAATCAAGCTACAAAGCTTTGGAGGGGTGTTGGTAGCAAATTTGCTGATTTGCTCCAGCTTCTGGGCAAGTCGTGCGATACCGATTGCACGCCTGCGAAGTTCCCGCCTGGATAGATTTTCACGCTGATGGTTTTTCAAAAAATGTTTCCGAATAGTTCAGGACGCTTTGGCTCACTGGAAGCATACTGTCTCAGTATGCTGTGGGCTAATTCAGAAAGCAATTTTGACGCAATTCCAAGTTTTGTCCCACTGAGTTCTTTACGCAGTTTTTCATCTGTTCCACCAGACAAAAGAAGCTCATAGAAGGACTTTAGAAATTCGCTGACCTTTTCTCTCTTGTCCAGTCCAGCTTCGTTAAACTCATGATCTAGCTTTACCAAGGATGCATAAAAAGCCGGCCTTGCACTTGTAGCCTCAAATGCCATTTTGTTGGAATCCCGCTTGTTCTCCGCTTCGGTATAGTCCCAATCCATCTCAGGCAAAAGTTTCCCGACCCACTTGAGGGTATTCTTGCTTTTTTCATCGAGACTCTTGCCGTCAGCAAGGGCCTGCAGATAAGCACAAGCGCTTTGCATTTTAGAACTCGCTTCAAACATCCTCGCTGATTGTAGCAAGTCAGGCATGCCGTACCCTCCCATATTGGGCCGCTGGTTTTTCAAGCACCATTGTCAATATTATCTAGCCCGTAACATTTCTATACAAGTTGAACAAGCGCCAATTGGAGAACAAGTATACCACATATGAACCGGAAACCACATTAATAACACCTGCTACTTTATCCGTATAACCAAAGCCTCAATGGCGTGCCAAGTAAGCGATAGGGCCTTGACTACCTGCCTGCCTGACACAAGCGGTAGACGACTCAACTTGCGACCTCGATCACCTCTTCAGAAATCGAAGGTGGAATCGGTTCTCCGTGTTCCTTCAGGCTTTCGAGATAAACTTCTATGGCCTCATGTATGTTCTTGATGGCCTCGTCTCTGCTTGCACCCTGTGAAATGCAAGCAGGTAAGGCAGGCACCTGTGCTGCATAAACACCATCTTCGTCCTGTTCCAATATGACTCTGTATTTCATCATGAATCTACTTCTTTACAGTCACTGAGCATGACCCATGACTATCAGAGATTATCTGTCCATCGCTCCCAAACTGTACCGAAACGCAACAATCCATGTAGTCTCCATACGATGGCTGCCGAGTCAAGCTGCCCCATGTTGGGTTGGCAGTGCCTGAAGCAAGGTCTCCAATCTCAGCGCGAGACATGTACGGCATCTTTACTCTTTCTTCGACATCAAAGGGAAGACTGCTCAAATGCACAGTGACCACCAGGAAAACGAAGTACGATACTCTCTCCATAGCCTGGTCCAAAGACAAACAGGTAAGACCTGTCTTCAAGATACTCGGTCAAAAGATCCTTTCATGCCCAGGCGTCTGCCTTGAGATATCTCAGGGGGTCCGGAAACAGGGGAGGAAGATCCTGATCCACAAAGTCATCAGTGAAATGGGTTCGTATTACGGGGTTGACCCTGTTTTCATACGTGACGATCTCCAGAAAATCACCAGGTTTCAAATCCTGCGAATTCTTGTCACGACTAAATCTATCAAAATTCTCACGGGTCATTTCCAGCATTTCAAAAATCGCTTCCTTACCCGCAGTTGGGGGCTTTGCCAACAGGATGTACACAGAACTCTCATCCAATTCATCAACACGGCCTGGCCTCCAGGTACTGATAGCCCTGTTGTTATCATCCCTTCTTGCTGCAAGGTGAGGACCATCCCACCAGGCATTGGGAGGTATGCTCAAAGGAAAAACCGATCCGCTACTACGAGCCTGGAGCAATGCATCGAGTCTTCTGACAATCGCCCTCATGCCTGGATGCATTTCACGCACGGCCGCTGGAACATGATTCAGCACCTTGCGTGTAAATTCCAGCTGCCCGCGGTGCAAGGCCAGTCTGGCAACCCACAGGTGAAGCTGCTCGTACACCCAGCTTTCACTGCTTTCATCCGGCAAGGCGAGTGAATCCATGGCATCATCCCAGGCCCTCTGGGCATCAAGCATCCTTCCCCTGGTGATCAAATATGACACCCAACGCGAAATCCACCACGGGTTGGCATTGTCAATCTCCAGAGCCTTTAGATAGTGCTCTTCCACACGTGTATGATCTACAGCTTTGATGTCCAGATTGTAGGCAAGATAGTGGTGTGCATAGTCGTCATCCGGATCCCATGATATGGACCGTTCGTACATACTTGCCGCCTGGAGGTATTCCTTTCTATCCCTGGATAAAACCCTGCCCAGTGCATCGAGTTGATGTACAAAAAACACACGGAACTCATTGGCAAAATCCTTATTGCCCGTTTGCATGGCATGATGGAATGCCTCTGCCTCCAAGACCAAAGCAGCGTCGGATTTTTCAAATAAAAACCTGTAGTGTTCAGCAAGCGTTTTGTGTATGTCCAGTGTTTCAGACCTGCTCAACCATTGCTGTTGCATGGCATCCAATCTCAAGGTCTCATGCAGATAAAGACAATCCCGTTCCGGATATAACAAGCAGTGTTTCACGATGTCCTGATGTACGACTTCCAACTCATCAAAACCAAGCAAGCTGAGTAGCGAGTCATCCAGCTTGCCTCGAACCAATGCAATTTTAGCCCAGATTTTCCGTATCCCCTCCAGTCTCTGCTCCCTGTTGAGTATTTCACAGAGTTTCTCTGTTATTTGACGACGACTAGGATTCTGGGCAAGCAATCGTTCCAGTCCATCTGAAGCTCCCAGTGCCTTTATGGCCACCATAATTCGCAACATGAGGGGGGTAAGCTTATGCAAATCAAACCTGGATTCAGCAAGTTCGCAAGCATGATTCACCAATTTGCCCCATTCCCCACGCTTTTCAAGCCAAGACGTCTTGTTCCCACGAAGGTCTACAGGCTTCACTTCCACCGGTCTGGACATATGTCCCGGAGGAGTACCTGCTATGACCAAGCGGATACTATCTTGACTGGTGAGGAGTTTGGCAACGTCTGCAGCACACTTGCCAAAATGAAAATCATCATTTGAACGAGATAGCCAAGCCTGGGGTTCATCCAGCAACAGAACAATGGATTCAGATTCAGCGCGTTTCAACCACTGCCCTACTTCCATCAGCTTATCAGACCAGGTTTTTTCCCCTTTTGTAAGAAAATCGAGTTGGCCATCGATCAGGTCGAATCGCCTCAAAGCAACTCCGACCTTTAACAATGCGATCAGACCTGCATCCAAGGCATGCTCGGGAGGATCTACCAAAACCGGCTTTTGATTCAATTCTTCCAGCTTGGTTTTCAATGCTCTAAGCAAGGCACTTTTGCCGGACGTTTGAGGGCCTTTGAATTGAAATACTTTAGGTTGATTGGTCACAAGATCATTTGCCAAGCGACTGGCATGATCTTCAATCATCTGCTCATGTGGCAAACCAACGTGTTGTACCTGTGTCACATCATACCTCGAATCGCTATTGGCTCCTCAGCCGCCCTGTGCCATAGGATACAAACCTCATTCTAGCAGGTTCACTGTCGCTTGTCAGCGCGGCACCAGCTCTTGGCATGATTGCTCGATGACTTTCTTGAAGCTGTCTGACAGCTCGCACCTGACCGTCTCCTGATGCTTTTCGTCCAGGTATATCATGCAGAGCTCGTGCGCTTTTCCAACTCGTCCAGAAGCTCTCGCGCGGATTTTGCAAACTCAATGGACGTTGCGTAAACCGACTGAGCTTTTTGCTGATCGTAAGTATGC
>JALVPF010000038.1 GCA_027031935.1 Myxococcales bacterium
CTTTCAGGGTTTCATTCCCTTATATCAAGCGGAACAACTGCAAGGCAGATATCCAATGAACGCCACGCAAGATACGTGGCTTATCTTGCGATGGTCTCAGAAGGAGCACTTGCGCTTCTGGCAACGATTGCAATTATTACTGGTTTTAGCTCTATGGATGAATTTCTTTTGGTAAGAGAGTTCTCGATATCTTGACGCAGCTCACTACACGACTGATAACGTCTTTTTGGATTTTTCTTCAAAGCTTTTAAAACAATTTTTGCAACTTCGGATGGGATGTGCTTATTGAAGATTCGGGGATCTTGTGGCTTTTTTTTCACGATTGACATCATGGCTTCCAACGCAGAACTGCCACTGAAAGGTCGACGTCCGGTGATGAGTTCATAAAATACTATTCCAAGAGAAAAAACATCCGAGCGCCTGTCCAGTTCTTTTTTGAGTGTTATCTGTTCAGGCGACATATATGCAGCTTTCCCCTTGAGAGATGAGGGCACAGTCTGATGGACGTTACCAGCCGCCTTGGCAATGCCAAAATCCAGGACTTTGATTATCCCATGGTAGCTCAACATAAGATTCTGAGGACTGATGTCTCGATGAATGAGATTCAGAGGCACGCCGTCCGAATCCTTGAAATTATGAGCATAGTCCAAGCCATCGCAGGCAAAACTGATGAACTTGGCCGAATACTCCAAGGGAATCGATATGTTTCTTCTTTTACATTCCTTTATCAGCTTGGATAAGGGCAGGCCGTTGATATACTCCATGGCAAGGTAGTAGCTGTTTTCAACTTTTCCAAGTTCGAAAATCTGTACTATGTTTGGATGATTGAATTTGGCGACCAACCTGGCTTCATCAAGAAACATTGTAACAAAATCGGAGTTCTCGCACATATGGGGAAGAATTCGTTTAATGGCCAGTTTTTTTTTGAAACCCTCTGGACCACTATGACTAGCAAGAAAAATCTCGGCCATCCCCCCGACGGCAAGTTTCTTTTCGAGTTCGTACTTTCCGAATTTTTCAGTCATGGCAAAATCCTGGGGCTCCTGAAGCATAGAAACAATCCCGATGCATAATTGAGCCTATCCTGGGACAGTATGTCAGAATTTTCCTATAACAAGGAAACAATTTTTCATTCGGCTATCACAGGGAAAATTCAGAAGTTGACTTCTATTGTCCTGAGCAATACCCTCAATTCATACAACGACATAACTCGATTGGAGAGTTTTGATTTTAGCTTGTGAAAGAACTCTGCGGAGGAAGAATATGCCCAAGAAAGGCATCAAGAAAACAGAAGCTGTGGAAGTGGATACCAAGAAGGTAAAGAGCCTGATCGACTCTCTGCAAAAGATAATCAATGGAAAGCTATCTGTCCATCCTGATGTGGAATTCGATGAACCCATCATGAACAAGTTAACCGATGTGGTAAGCAAGATCGCAAGCCAACTGGATGAGAAGGTCGATGAGTTCAATCGGATGACCATAAGTCTCAACCTTGGTGTCTCAGAGTGCATCAAGGCACTGAGCGAAGTCCGGCAGGGCCGCTTGCATGCCAGGGTCAGCAGCTCAGTCCTGGATTCGGAAAACGAGCTTATTTCCGCGCTCGGTGGTGCATTGAACGAGACTTTGGGTGAGTTACAGGACCAACTCGACACGATCCATCGTCAACGTGTGGTCATCCAGGAGCTGTCAACGCCTATCCTGCAAGTTTGGGACGACGTGCTCGTGCTCCCGGTCATAGGCCTGGTGGATACACGTCGATCTGTGGAGATCATGGAGCGTCTCCTGGCCGAGATCGTGGACAAACAGTCGCGATTCGTAATCCTGGATATCACTGGTGTCGAGGTGGTAGACACCAAGACGGCAGACCATTTCATCAAACTCATGAAGGCTGCGGAGTTGCTGGGCGCGACATGTATCCTCACTGGAATTCGCCCAGCGGTCGCCCAGACGCTTGCGGACATAGGTGTGGACCTTTCTTCTGTTACCACCCTTAGAAATCTGCAGGCTGGATTGAAGGAATGCCTGAAAAGAATGAGCGGGCAAGATAGCTGAGTCTGCCATCGCAAGAGTCCGGGAGGCACTGATCCACGATGCTAGAGACTATGAGGATTCCTATTATCAAGCTCTACGATAATCTAATCGTATCGATCCAGGTTGCGCTCAGCGATAAGCTGGTCCGTCAACTCAAGGATGACGTGACAATGGAGATCGAGAAAACCGGAGCACAAGGTTTGATCGTTGATCTGTCGGGCGTTGATGTGATGGATAGCTATATCTCAAGGGCCATCCGGGATATCGGGGTGGTTGCACGACTGATGGGCGTAAAGACGGTGCTGTGTGGGCTGGATCCCATGATTGCAATCAACCTGGTGGAGATGGATATGAACCTAGAGGGGATCATGACCACGTTGAATATGGAATCTGCCATTGAATATTTGCGGGAACAAGAAGCTGAGCAAACAGTTCCTTTTCACTTTGGGCCAGAGAATGAATGACTCCCTGATTTCCCACCTCGCTTGTGATCTCTGTGGCTATGCTGCAGAATCTGTCCTTGACGTGGTGAATTCACGACTGCGGACGATTCCTTGCATCTCATTGATATCACAAGCGATCTGAAAAATCTGATTCCAGGGAGTGGGAGATTTGGGTGACTAAGACAGAGACACAGATACTCGGCATCCTGAAAAAATACATCAGTTCGCTTCTTACGGAGACCGTGCTGGAGATGGCGGTGAAACGAAGCAGCGTCGACTTGGACAATCTCCGCCCCGGTGATTCCTCGCGGCTCGCCAATTCCTTGAAAAACGGATGCAGGCTGTTTATCACCAACACCACAGAGCGCGACAAGTGCTACAGTGACCTGGATTTGTTTTTCTCTACAGCGATTATGAGCACTCGAGGGAAAAACCACTCTGCAACAATTCCCATAGAGGAGGAGCGAGACATCGTGATTGCTCGAACCGAGGGGAGAAATCTGTGCGCTGAGCTTGGGTTTTCCCTGTCAGCACAGGTCAGTGTAGCCACGGTGATATCTGAATTGGCGCGGAATATTTATCAATATGCCGGCAATGGCGAGATAGAATTGAAGATTTTGGACACTGACCCCATGGGAATACAGGTGCTTGCTCGCGATAAAGGGCCGGGAATCGAGGACATACAGGTGATTCTTGACGGAGATTACAAGTCAAAGACAGGTATGGGAAAAGGTTTGATGGCGGCAAGAAAGTTGATGGATGAATTTGAGATTCAATGTGACCCAGGAATGGGTACTACGGTAACAATCAGGAAGTACCTGGACTCAAGGCCATGAAGCTGGGTTCAGCACAGAGGCCCAAGGTGGGAGAGACCGTCTGCGGTGATGCCTTTGTGGTGCTGCCATCTGGTTCAATTACAACTGTCGCAGTGGCAGATGGCCTGGGACACGGTCCCATGGCTGCTGAAGCTGCTCACATGTTTTGTGAATTTGTGTCTGTGAATCGTGATAAAACCCTCACCGAGATTATGGAAGGTGCTCACAGGAAAATTCGGCACACTAGGGGGGCTGCTGCTGTCCTGCTTCGTATCGATGAAAAACATGAGCAGATGAAATTCACTGGAATAGGAAATATAGATTTACAAGCGATCAGCCAAAACCCTATCAAGCCAGTCTCACTCCCAGGGATTTTGGGCAAACGCATGAAGAAAATTCTGGAGTTTGACTATACGCTTTCTGATGGCGATTTGCTGATTCTATACTCGGATGGAATCTCCAGCCGATTTGAAGCGGAAAGATACAGAAGGCTTGAGCCAGAAGATATGGCGAAAAAGATTCTCATGGAAAAAGGCAAACAGCACGATGATGCCACCTGCATAGTCATTCGGTACTGAATGACGAATTTTCTAGGTGATTAGGCATGGCCAAGTTGGATGCAGCTTTTGCTGATCTGCAGATAGAGATTGTAGACGATATCGACGTGGCCTGGTGTAGCCGTGAGTGCATGCGTTTTGCCAAGAGAATGGGGTTCGACGAAATAGCGCTGTGGAGCATAGGTATCACCACAAGGGAGTTGACCTCCAATGTTCTCAAGTTTGCAAAAAGAGGTACTTTGACCCTTCGTAGAATAATCACTCCGAGGATTGGTGTCGAGCTGCTTGTGGAAGATGTGGGTCCTGGTATAGAAGATCTTGAGAAAGCAATGACCGACAGCTTTTCCGAAGGCAGGTTCTTGAATGAGAAAGAGCCGGAGTTTCCCAGGCGCGGTCTTGGAGCAGGCCTGGGCGCAGTCAAGCGTATGATGAGCGAACTCGTGATAGAGAGCAGGACGCCAGGCTCAGGGACCAGGATTATCGTGAGGAAATGGTTGAACGAAATCGAAGATAATAAATAGTCAAGGAGGGTTGAAAATGCACGGGATTATTTTTCAGGAGCTTCAACAGTATGTAGAGGAAAAACTAGGGGGCGAAGCCTGGGCCAGTCTACTTCAAGAATCCGGCATGCCGGGAAGGGTGTTTATGCCGACACAGGTATATCCAGACGATGACGCTGTTGTGTTGGTGACTACCGCTTCGAAGATAACCGGTAATCCTGCTGGCGCCATCTTGGAAGACTTCGGAAAGTATATCGTGCCGGATCTTTACAAGCTGTTTGGAATGCTGATACGCCCTGAATGGAAGACTCTCGACGTAGTGGAGCATACCGAGCAGAGTATCCACACTGCGGTCCGTGCGAAGGACCCTTCAGCAGCACCGCCTGCGATTACTTGCCATAGACAGGGGCCCAAAGAGGTGCTTGTGGAGTACCGCTCTGCCCGCAAGATGTGTTCAGTCGCCATTGGCATCGTAAAAGGCCTCGCCGAGCACTATGGTGAGAACATCGAAGTGGTGGAGGAGACTTGCATGTTAAAGGGTGATGAAAGCTGCAAAATCAGGATCACTCTACTGGATTGAAAAATCTGTATATTGATACTCTAAAAAATTCCATTCTATCATTGGTAAATGGGTCTTAGCATACCGAAAAAGATTCGGCAGCATCGCCACACAGATGGCAAGCGAGGATGGAAATCAGGGGTGATGTCCTTGACTGGGGACGCATGTGCAAGGTAAGAACCTTTCTAAACATCAGCCTGAGATGACTTGGAGAAGATCATGTCCAGTGATTTGCCGAATCAACAGGGAGCAGGGCCGTCCGATGCCAAGACTTCCTTCCCGTCTGCGTTCTGGTTTGCCAATCTGACAGAGTTGTTCGAAAGATCCGCCTATTATTCCGTTGCTTCCTGGGTGGTGCCCTACCTGGGCATGTTGGGCCTGGGAGAGTATTGGCCCAGCGTCCTGAGTTCCACTGTGCTGTGGGGCCTGGTGTATTTCATGCCCATTCTCTCCGGGACCATCGCCGACCAGGTGGGCTTCAAGAGGTCTTTGCTGGTGGCTTTCGTATTGCTCGCCATCGGTTATTTCGTGGAGGGGGCACCTGTCTGGTTTGGCATAGGCGAGATGCACATGGAGGTAGCCAGTGAGGTCTGGGCCAACGGCGCTACCATTTTAATGTTGGTCATGGGTATAGTACTCATCGGTCTGGGTGGCTCGGTCATAAAGCCATGCGTGTCCGGTACCGTGCAGAAGACGGCTGGCGTCAGGGCGACCATGGCATTTGCCCTTTTTTATATGACCATCAATATCGGCTCCTTGATGGGACGAGGCACTTCGTGGATCATTCGAACCAATTTCGACCTGAGCTACGTCTGGGGCGTTGGCGTGGTCTTCAGCTTCATAGCCTTTGTGGTGGTACTCCTGAAATACAAGGACCCTGACGATATACAGTCGGGCACCGAGGAGTCTGAAAAGAAGCCGAAAAAATCCGTGGGACAGATTCTCGCTGATATGGTGCTGGTCTTGAAGAATCCGCGTTTCACTTTTTTCCTCATTGCCACATCCGGTTTCTGGTTTTTGTACAATCAGGTCTACAACGTCATGCCCCTATACTGGAAAAGGGTGTTGGAGACAAACCCCGCGGTAGACGTTTACACCATGGCAAACCCTTTTGTCATAGTGGCCTTCCAGTTACTTATCACAAAGATATTCGGAAAGATGAGGCCGGTGGTCTCAATCATCGTTGGTAATGTGGTTGTTGGCCTGGCGTTCATAATAAACGTGCTGCCAATTTTCCTGGCTGCAGATATCCGGGCTGACTTCTGGGATCTTGCGCCCATCGCCTCTGTGGTTGGCATGGCCACTGTGGGGATAGTGGCTTTTGGAGAGCTGTTTGCTGCTCCCAGGGCGTACGAATATGTAGGCGCCATGGCACCCAAGGGCCAGGAGGGACTGTTTTTGGGTTATGTGAATTTACCAGTGGCCATAGGCGCAATCTTGGGTGGCCCGGTGGGTGCGGCCATTTTCAACGAGGTCATGTGCAAGGGTGCGGTGGAGCGTGCGGACGGATTGCTGGAGTTGGACCCCCACCAAAACGCCCTGGGATGGGGAATCTTCCTGGCCATAGGCCTGGGCTCGGCAGTGCTTATGCTGGCTTACCACTTCTGGCTAAAGCACGACATGGCCAAGAGAGAGCAGCAGGTTGACTGAAAGACTGCAACCTTTAGGACCCGAAAGAGCATATAATTGACCATGATTTCCCATCTCGCTTGCCATCTGTGTGGCTATGCTGCAGAATCTTTCTGCGCCTATGTCTTGTAACCGCACCTGCCGCAACCGTCGTTCAGCACAAAACACTCTGGATGGTGTATGGCCCCGCAGGCAGGGCAGGTGGTGTATTCTCCGTCCACTGTGATTTCGCACACCGGGCAAACGGGGATCTCAGCCACGGCCGAAAAGGTTTGTTCCACCGCCTCCATGAGTTCTTGGCTTTCAAAGGGCCTTGAGATGACAGAACGAACGTTTTCAAGCTTGGAGACGTCCCTGCCTTGTGGGCCTCCACCCCTGGTCAATATCATGGGGATGTCTCTGGTGTCGGAGTCCGATAGAGCCTTTTCTGCAAGCTGGTATCCATTCATGGTAGAGAGTTTGGTGTACGCAATCACCAGACCAGGCTGACCTTTCTTGAGAATCTTCCATGCCTCTGAGCCTGTCTCTGCCTCCAAGATTCCATAGCCTTCGGTCTGCAATAGCATGCGTACTGCTTGGCGTATGGTCTTGCTGCTGTCTGCCACCAGTACATAGCCCTTTGTGACCGGCGGCATCTTGTGTGACTTACGGGGTGCAGCAGAAGGTGGAGGCGTCGGCATGGAATCCTTGTCTTCTTCCAGCCATTGGGCTTCGAGTCGTTGCGATTCCAGGTCTTGCTCGAAAGCATCTTTTTTCGCTTGAGCCACGGACCTTATAACAAACCTGATTACGAAAAAGACCACCAACAGAGCTAATATCTCAAAAGGTCCCAAGACAACTCCTGTAGTGAGAGGTAATATAGAATTAGTTCAAGTCGCGATTTTTTTCAACCTGGATCATCCCTCCCTGGTAGGCTCAGCCCAAGGAGATATACATTTTCTTAGTCCAAGGACTCGGTAAGTCCGCTATTGCCTGATCTGTTATCATAATGTAACATTATTAAGCATGGAGGCAGAAATGATACGGACCCAGATTCAGCTTACCGACGAACAGTGGAAGGCATTGCGAAAGATGGCCAGTGAACGTAATCAATCTCTTTCTGAGCTAGTGCGCCAGGCAGTAGATGTGATTTTACGGCAACGAGGCGAAATGTCACGGGAGAAGAGGTGGCAGAGAGCGGCCAAATCGCTTGGACGTTTTCACTCGGGACTAGGAGACCTGTCTGGTCGTCACGATGAATATTTGTCTGAGGCCTATGAAAAATGAGTGTCTTTGTGGATACCTCGGCATTTCTGGCACTGCTGGACGGGGATGACGACAATCACTTTAAAGCTGCCAGGGCCTTTGATGCATTGATGAAAAAGGATGAAAATCTGGTCTGCAGCAACTATATACTGGTGGAAACTTGCGCTCTGGTTCAGCATCGACTGGGCATAGAAGCATTGCGCACTTTTCACCAGGATCTTTTTCCCCTGCTGACTGTAGAATGGGTTGACGAAAAAGCTCACTTGGCGGCCATGGGGAGCGTTCTGACATCTGGTCGGCGAAAACTCAGTCTGGTAGATTGCAGCAGTTTCGAAGTCATGTTTCGAATTGGAATATCCACCGTTTTTACCTTTGATCGCCATTTTCGCCAACAGGGCTTCAAGTGTTTGCCATGAGTCACTGGCCAATCCAGTGAAGTGATATATGCTTCAATTACTCGGATAGCTCTTGAAGCGATCTGACTATGGCCTCTTTTTCAGCCTCGTATCGTTTCTTTCTTGTCTTTTGTTCTTCCACCACGTGAACGGGAGCCTTGTCCACAAACTTTGGATTGCCCAGCTTCTTGTCACAGATGGAGATCTCCTTGTCCACCCGCTTGAGTTCCTTTTGCAAGCGGGTCCGTTCTTCTGCCGGGTCCACCACGTCGTGGACGAAGATCTGAAGCTGGTCTACCACCAGTGATGCTGATCCCATGGGCTGGTGCGCCTCAGGGTCTATGTTCAGCTCAGAGACGTTGGCCATGTGCTCAATGACGTGGGCCTGAGCACGGATTTCTTCTGCCCTGTCTGCGGGAGGTCGCACTGTCACCTTGACCGATTTTGCAGGGGACACACCGCGAGATGAGCGAACTTCTCGGACACCGCTGGTTACAGATTGAAGGTCTGCAAAAGTCTTTAGCAGATCCGGGTCCTCGAGTTTTTCAGCAGGCCTTGGCCAGGCTGAGGTCATCAGCAGGCTGTGGGGCTCTTTCTCGTTGGCAAGCCCTGGCAAGCCCCGGTGGGGTGCCACCTGGCACAGCTTCTGATAGAGGTGTTCGGTTATGAAAGGCACAAAAGGATGGAGCAATCTCAAGGTCTGATCCAGAGCGTGGGCAAGAACCTGCTTGGCCGTCTGAGCTGAACTGTCATTTTTTTCCAGCCTGGGCTTTATGAGTTCCAGGTACCAGTCGCAAAGCTCGCTCCACATGAAATCCCTGGCAGCCCCCAGAGCTGCAGACGGGTTGTATTGTTCCAGGCCTCGATTGACCGCCTTTATGGCCCTGTTCATGGAGGCGAGAATCCACCTGTCCTCCAGTTCCAGATCGTCTATGGACAGCTCGCGGTGTTGGACATTGTCCAGGTTGCCAAAGGCGAAGCGCGCGGTGTTCCAGAGCTTGTTGCAGAACTTGGATCCATCCACGAACCTCTCGCTTATGAGTTTTGCAGCAGGAAGGTCTGGCATGGTTCCCAGAACATCGAACTCCGCGCCACAATCTGAACACACATAGGTGAAGATGTTTCTGCCATGTTTCAACTTTGCCAGGTCCTGCTTTTCGCCACATCCGGGACATATGGCTGTAACAGGAAGCCTTATGTCCTGGTTGCCCGTCTGCATGTCGCACAGTACGTACCTCATGGCATCTGTGCCGTAAGACTCGATAATGTCCACCGGATCTATACCGTTGCCTTTGGATTTGCTCATGCGCTCGCCTTTTCCATCGAGGATGTTGGCGTGGATGAACACATCGGAGAATGGGATATCCCCCAGGTTGTACATTCCGGTCATGACCATGCGTGCTACCCAAAGGGTGATTATGTCGCGTGCGGTCACGAGGCAAGAACCAGGATAGTAGTACGAAAGACAGTCAGGCCCCTGCTCCTGTGGTCCAAGGGACGCAGTACCTTCAACATCTGCGGTCTTCGGATCAGGCCATCCCAGCGTGGAATGTGGCCAGAGGGCTGAAGAGAACCATGTATCAAGCACATCCGGATCCCGCTCGTATCCCAGCTCAGCGAGGATATGGGCACCGGGGGAATCCTCCAGCAGACAGACATCCAGTAGCCACTCGCCTCGAGTATCCTTGGGCAACTCAAAATCGTCCACCACCAGAAGCGACAGGGGAGGGTCCTTTCTCACTAGCCTAATGGCTGCCTTTTGCGGCCATAGATCCCTTAGCGCTTCCTTGAGGGTATGGATCTGTTCAGGAACTTCTTCAAAAGTCGTGGCTCTGGACCAGACAGGTATTCTGTGACCCCACCACAACTGTCTCGATACAGGCCAGTCGCGTTTTTCGCTAAGCCAGTCCATGTAGGTTTTCTTGAATCTCTCTGGGTGGAACCTGACCCTGCCTTCTTCCACCATGTCCATGGCTGCCTGGACAAGCCCGGGCCTGGTGTGCTCCCTGGGGGTGTTGCGACCCATCACCACACCTCCATCCACGTCTGCCATGTGGACGAACCACTGGTCAGAAAGGTAGGGCTCTATGGGGCTTTTGGATCGGTCCGAGTGGCCTATCTCAATCTGCCTGTCCTCCACTTCTCCCAGCAGTCCTTTTTCCTTCAGGTCTGCCACCACCTTGTCCCTTGCCTCGAATCTGTCCAGGCCCGAGTATGGACCAGCGTTGGTATTCAGGGTGCCATCAGGATTCAGGATGTTGATTATGTCTATTTCTTCCTTGTGCCTTGTCCACACATCGTAGTCATTGGGATCATGGGCTGGGGTAATCTTCACGCAGCCTGAGCCCATGTGCGGTTTTGCCCATTGGTCCAGGATGAGCGGAATGGGCCGGTCCATCAAGGGGTGCATGACCTTTCGTCCGTCTGCGGCCATATCTCGAAGGTGTACCAGTGACCCTGTCATCTCTTCCCGCCGCTGCTTGAGTGCTTGAAGCTCTTTTTCCAGTGCAGGTCTTTCTTTTTTGGATGCCTTGCTAAGCTGTAGTTCGAGCTTTTCCTGTTCTGCCGCAAGAGCGCCCTCGGGGTCGGGATGCACTGCGACCGCCGTGTCGCCCAGCATGGTCTCAGGCCGGGTGGTAGCCACCACAACGTACTGAGGATCTCCCTCCTGTGGATCTATCACCGGATAGCGAAGATGCCAGAAATGTCCCTGGACCGTCTCATGGTAGACTTCGTCATCGGAGATGCTGGTTCGCAGGAACGGGTCCCAGTTCACCAGCCGTTTGCCACGAAAAATCAGACCATCTTCGAACATTCTCATGAATGTATGACGCACGGCCCTGGAGCAGACGGCGTCCATGGTAAATCGTTGGCGTTGCCAGTCAGCAGAGCAGCCCATTCGTTGTTGCTGACGTACGATACGTGACTGGAACTGGTCCTTCCATTTCCAGATGCGTTCGATCAGACCATCACGGCCCACGTCATGGCGGGTGAGCCCCTCGAGTTCTTTCAAACGTTTCTCCACCACCGCCTGGGTGGCGATGCCTGCGTGGTCTGTGCCCGGCATCCACAAGGTGTTGTCACCCATCATCCTGTGCCATCGGATCAGCAGATCCTGCATGACGTTGTCCATGGCGTGACCCATGTGAAGAGCACCTGTCACGTTGGGCAAGGGCATCATGATGACGTAAGGTCGTTCACGCTCGTCAGGAGTCGCATGAAATGCCCCTGACTCTATCCACTCCCGAGATACCTCTGGCTCGATCTTGGAAGGGTCAAAGGTTTTTTCCATCTCGTATCGTTCGGTTTTTTCTTCGGTCAACCCCATGCTCCTTTCAGGCTCACTACAGGACCAGATACCTACCGCAATATTGGTATGGCGGTCAATCATCAACGTGGAATATACTTTGAGGGAACGAGGAGGGTGCATGGCTGGAAAGACTTCAGGCACTTCTTTGATGGCTGGATATGCAAAAGGCTCGATCCTTTTGGACAAGGAACTTCACCTGATTGGGATGTACTCGAAAAAACCACGCCTTGGCACCAAGATCCGGGATGATCTGATGGTTCGTGCCGTTGCGCTCTCCATGGGGGAGGCGAAGATAGTTATTGCAGCCTGTGACCTCTTGTGCGTCTCGGAGCAGCTTGTATCTCTGGTTGTCCGCATGGTCGGAGGTCTTGCTCCTGAGGAGTTGATCCTGACGGCGATTCACACCCACTCTTCCTTTGGTGGCTTTTTTCCATCACAAGCCACCAGCGCCATGCTGGGCGAACCCTCAGAAGCCATACTCCAGGATGTGGCCCGGCGCATCTCGGAGGTAGTCAGCGATTCACTCAGGGATCTGCAGCCCGCCACCATGCAAACGGGGCGAGGGCGAGTACCAGGCTTGACCGCTTCCAGACGTCAGGCAGATGGTCCGCATGACGATGAATTTTTTCTGGTCAGTCTGGAGCGAAAAGGACGCAGGCCGATTCACCTGATGAGTTCCTCCGGACATCCTGTGGTGGTATCCGAGCGGGAGTTCAACAGTGTGTCTTCGGACTATCCTGGAATGTTGTGTCGTACATTGGAAGCACAAGGCTTGGATCCTGTATATCTCAGCTCTGCCCTGGGTGGCGTGTCCATTTTGTTTCCAGAGTTTGAAATGGACGCAGACAGACACCTGGAACTGCTCAAGGTGCTGCTTTCGGAAGCTCACTCGAGGGCTGAGGCAGACTTGACCTATGTTGAGTTTCCAGACGAACCAAGCTTGAACACGGAAAGATTTTACGTGTCACACGGTGCGCATGTTACCAAGGTCTTTTCTCCCCTCGGCGCCGGGGGGAAAGTGGCCGACCTGGCTCTTGCCCCTTTGTTGCGGCGTCTCAAAAAGGCAGGGATTCATGGGCTGCCTAATCCCAATGGTGTCTATGTGCATGTGCTCAGGCTCGGTAATTGGGCATTTGTGGCATCTGCGGCTGAGATGGGGGTTACAATGGTAAAAGCCATTCGTGAGATGGCCATGGGCGCAGGGGTACAAAACCCCATGGTGGCCTCGTTGGCAGGGGGATATGCCGGGTACATGCATCTGGCGGATGTTTACACAAAAACGCCAGAGAAGGGTTATCGTTTCATGGCATTGTATGAAAACGCCCTCGCTCTTTTCGGCTTCGAGATGGGAGAAAAGGTTCTAGAGGAGTTGGGACAAAGGCTCGGTTGACACGGTCGAGCTACCTTTGTTATCCATGGTGTTTGTCATTGTTTGGTGAGGTTGGCATTTTCAAAAAGGGGTAGCAAATGTCGGATTCCGAGAGCATCACAATTTTGGGCAGAGAGGGCGAGGGCAATACCTTTCTGTCTACAGCACAGGTGGTGGGCGGCCTTCTCAAATTGCTTACTCAAGGCAAGACAGCGGAAGCTGCAGATATATACTCTCGTGTGCAGGAAGACATAGGGTTTTTGCTCATCGACAAGGTCCAGCAGCAGGATGACTTGCAGAGGGCCTTGGCAAACATGCTGTATCGGTCTAGAGACTATGACAAGGCTGCCTTGTGTTGCGAAAATCTGGCAGAGTTTGACAAGGCAGCTGCCCTGTACGAGCAGGATGATGATTACCAGTCTGCCGCAGAGATGTATGCCAAGGTAGAGAACTTTGAAAAGGCGGCAGAGATGTTCGAACGCAACCAGAATTACCGCCAGGCTGCCGAGCTTTTCCTCAAGGTCAAAAACTATGCTCGTGCAGCTGCGAACTTTGAAAAGGCCGTGGATTACTTTGTGGCCGGCAAGCTGTATCACGAGTTGGGAAAGTTTCGAAAGTCCATGGAACTCCTGCAAAAGGTTCAGTCGGACCATCAGGATTTTCGAACGGCCACCATTCTCATTGGTGACATCCTCGCAAACAACGGCTATCCGGACATGGCCATCAAGAAGATGCTAAACGTAATAAAGGGCGAGCCTATAAATCAGGATACTGTAGACCTGTATTATCACCTGGCAGGCTTTCATAGCATCAAGGGTAACAAGGAGGTCGCCAAGAACATCTATCAACAAATTGTCAACTTTGACATCAGCTACAAGGACGTGGAAGACAAGCTTCGTGGCCTTGGAGAGGTGACGGTATCTTCAACCCTTGAAGACCTTCCAGGTATAGACGAACAGGATGACGAACCTATCGATCTGGAAGTGGATGTGCCGGTGGGTAGAGACCAGCCCGCGCAAATAGTTGGTGTCATGGATGGCTTTAATTTTCTACAAAAGGTCCCTCTCTTCGCAGATATGCCCCTGTCCGCCATGAAGGCCTTTTTCAATGTTTGTCAGGACAGGACTTTTCAAGATGGAGAGAGACTCATTGAGCAGGGGACTGCTGGTGTCGCCCTGTTCGTTGTCAGGCAGGGGCAGGTTTCTGTCCAACGCATCGAAGGGGACCACGCAAAGGAGGTCGCGGTTTTGGGACCAGGGGATCACGTGGGAGAGATGAGTCTTGTTGATGAGGCACCAACTTCAGCCAGAGTGGTGGCGAAGGGGACGGTCAAGGCCTTCGAAATATCAAGGGATATGTTTCTTCGTTTTCTTCAGGCCAATGACAAGTTTGCGGTACGAGTGTTGAAGGTTTTTGTCAGGACCCTGTCCCAGCGCTTGAGGGACACAACTTCCAAGCTTGCACAGTGAGGACTGACGACATGAAAAAATTTATACAGTTGATGGCAATTTGTGTGATTGGCGTGTTTGTTGTCAGCTCCTGCAGTCCTTTGAAGCTGGAAGAGCCTGATGCCGGCAAGGTGAGTAAAAAGAAAAAAACCAAGACCAGGGTCAATCCATTCGAAAAAATGACACCAAGCCTGGTGGGAAAACACAGCAAGGGTGTGACCCATGTGGAGTGGTCTTCTGATGGCAAGTACCTGGTCTCGACCGGTCGGGATGGAGATATAAAATTGTGGGATGTTGCTACCCGCAAGTTGATACGGGATTTCAAGGGACACACCAAGCCTGTAATGATGGCTGCTTTTTCAAAAGACGGCAAAAAGCTGGTGTCGGCGTCTTTCGATCAGACTGCCAGGGTTTGGGATGCTGTTACCGGCAAGTCCTTGATGGTCTTGAAGGAAAAGCCACCAAAGCGAAAATTGACCGAGGAGGAGCAGGCTGCCTTGGATGCACTTCCTGAGCCACAGGTTAATTGGGCTATGTTTTTCGATGACGGCAGCAAGGTGATCACTGCTTCTGATGATTTTGCCTTGAAGGTGTGGGATGCGAAGAAAGGGAAACTTCTCGACAAATTTACGGATGATGGTTGTCGTCAACGCAGGGTGTTGAAGAGACGTGATGGCCCGGGTTGGGTCAGCTCGGCAGGCTGCATGGGTGACGGTGTATCGTATATAAAATTCTGGAACGACAAGGGACAGGTCGTAGGTGTCAAGGGAGACGAACGCCACGATGCTCACTATGTAGCCTTTGACTCTCAATCCAGGTTCATGGTGACGGCAGATGGTTCTATCTTCCTGAACATTTTTTCAGCTCAGGGATCGTTTTTGAAGCAGGTGATGGTTGGAACTTATCATTTCTGTCTTGTTTTTGGTCCATCGGACGAGACCCTGCTGGTTGGCACAGATGGAGGCCAGATAGCCGTCTACCAGGTTGACGGATGGACAAGGGCAGGGACACTGGACGTTGGCAAGAAAGTGGCTGTTGACACCCTGGCCTTAAACCACGTGGACAATACCTTGGCCCTTGGGCTACGCGATGGCAGGGTCATGCTGTTTGCCCAGCCCATAAAATTGCCAAAGTGATTTTTCCCGGAAATTGGGGCAGTTAGGAGGAACAAGGTGATTGCCACGGTATCTTTTGTTCCATTGGGTGTTGGCTCGTCGCTGTCGACTTATGTTGCCAAGGCTGTGGATGTAATACGCGCCTCGGGTTTGAAACACGAGTTTCACTCCATGGGTACGAATCTCGAAGGAGATTTCGACCAGATCATCTCGGTGGTAAAGGCCTGTGATGAAGCCCTTGTTGACATGGGCGCGTCGAGAGTACTGATCCGATTGTCCTTGGACGATCGCCGTGACAAGGATTCATCCATGGAGGGCAAGAAACAAAGCGTCCGTTCCAAGTTGTCACAAGGCTAGAACCGTAAGCTGACTCCAGCGCTTAGTACTCCACCCATCCCCGGGTTGAAATACCAGCTGACATGCTTGGCATCTTTGTCTTTTTTCAGGTCGAGTTCCTTGCGCAGAGAAGAGTTATAGTTTTGCACCAGCTCGCGAGTTTGCGCCGGAGTCAACAGGTGCCTGACAGGGTCAGGCCCCCCTGCACGAGTAGCTTCATCTCCCCAAAGCCACCACATGGTCCCTCCGGTGACACCAACAGCTGCCCCGAGCCCTGCTACTATCCAACCGGCCGTCTGTGTGTCTCCCTCGTCATTGAGCATGGGCATGGATAGGCCCAGGGCAACGAATCCGCCTATGGTCATGATGATGGCGCTTGTCCTCAGGGTCTTGAGATGGGAGATCTCATTTTGGAGTTGGTCCACAAGGTCTTGTCTGGATCCCATGCGTGCGAGTTCCAGTTCTCCTATGGCCTGTTCGTCAAGCAGGACCTTCCAGGATCTCGGGTCATCACCCTGGATTGTAGGTTTTCTTTGTTTAAAAATTTCCTCGGCGGATAAGGATGGGGGGGGAGCATCTTTTACTTCCTGGCTCGGGACTCCTGGCTGATGGCCAGGTTGGTCAGACGCGGAATGCACAAGCTTTGCAGGTGCTTGCATTGGAGGAGGCGGTTGTGGAATGTCTACGGAGAGTGCAAGCATTGTCTCTCCCTGCGGTCCAGCCATCAGGAGGCTGACATCTGTTTTTGAATCGTGTTCTTTCCACATGACATATAAGGCGGCGGGTGCCTTGCAATCCTTTGCAACCTGACCTATGCCTTCCGATGTGATGGGAAATTCTACACCCGCGCATTTCAGCACATCGTCAGGTGTCACCACCTCCACGGTGTTAGCCTCCAATAGCCTTGTAAGCCATCGCTCCAGGTCGTAGAGGCTGCGGGTCGTACCTTCCTTCTCGGGCTTGATCAATGCGAGTTTGTGCCTATCTCCTACGGCGGTCAAAATGGCTGCACCCATGGCTTGGTAGGCCCTGTCTCTTTGTGCGGATGAATCGTCATCTTGGAGCTTTTCGGCCCCAGGGACCTTGTCATCGCACATGGCCGCACGTGGGATGATCAAGACTGTAGCCATGATAATTGCAACAGGTAGCTTCATCGCCGGACTCCTCCGTGTTTCTTGCAAAGTATTAATGTGCCAGGAAAACACTTTTGGTATACTATGCCAAATCCATGGCTTCGAACAACACAAGAAAGCTGGGAAAGTATCAACTCCTGACCAGAATTGCCACTGGAGGTATGGCGGAGATCCACTTGGCAAGACAGGTGGGGATAGGTGGCTTCGAGCGTCTTGTTGTGGTCAAACTGATACATCCGCACCTGGCGGATGAAGAGCGTTTCGTGGAAATGTTTCTCGATGAGGCCAGAATTGCCGCCAGGCTCAACCATCCAAACGTGGTTCAGATATACGATTTCGGCAAGGATGGAGACGAGTATTTTATCGCCATGGAATACCTGGAGGGGGAGAGTCTAGGCATAATCATAAAGGCCGGACTGGAGTCCGGCAAGATCTTGGACCAGCACTTGGCCGCTGGCATCATAACCCAGGTTTGTGATGGTCTCGACTACGCTCACAAGTTTGTCGACTTGGACGGCCAGCCCCTTGGAATAGTACATCGAGACATAAGTCCCCAGAACATAATCGCCCTGTATTCAGGTACTGTAAAACTGGTGGATTTTGGAATTGCAAAAGCAGCGAGCAAGATACACAAGACTTCGACAGGCACACTCAAAGGTAAGCTTACATACATGGCACCTGAGCAGTGTAAGGCGATGCCGGTTGATGTCAGAACAGACGTATTTGCCTTGGGTGCTGTGTTTTGGGAGATGCTTACTTTGCATCGGTTGTTCAAGAGGGAATCTGAAGCGGCAATGATCGATGCCATTGTCAATGAGCCAATACCGAACCCAAGACAGATCCGCTCTTCGATCCTGCCGGAGTATGAAGAGATTGTCATGACGGCTCTGAATCGTGATCCCGAACAGCGTTTTCAAAGTGCTGGCGCCATGGGCAATGCCATAAGGGCTGTCATTCACCAGACTCATTCGGAGGCAGGGGTTGCCGAGATCGGAGCCTATGTCCGGTCGGTGCTCGCAGGAAGACAAAAAGCGAAACAGGAACTTTTGAGAGAGTTGGTAAAGTCCAATGGACACCCGGTGGAGTTCAAGGTCTTGAAGCCTGACACAGAGGAGTCCATCCCCCATGGACCAGTGACTGAATCGGTGATCCGGAAAGACACCGAGACCCTGGCTGTCGTAACATCTGCCTCTACTCAACAGTCTTTCGCCAGTGGACACGAGCGTACATCCAAGGTATCCAAGTGGAAGGTGTTGGTCGCTGTTTTTGCCGTGGTTTTTTTGGGAGTGTTGACCGCAGGCGTGGTCGGTTTCTGGATACTCGGCGAAAAGCCAGGTGATTTTTCTTCTTCCATCTCAGCCGATGGAGGGGAAAGATCCAGGGACGGCGGTTGGAAGAGAGGCAAGGAAACAAGGGGTCAAACAGGAGAAAGAGTCGGGAGAGTCGGGGACGGAGGTCTGCCCAAAGGCGTACAATCTCCGGAAAAATCAGGGGAAACAGGAGACATGGGAGCAAGGGAAGGAGGCTCGCTGGAGTTTACGGACCACGAGGTCCTTGCCAAAAAGGTGGCTGATTTTGCCACCGTGGACATAAAATCCAGACCTTCTGGCTGCAAGGTCGAACTGGACGGAGTTGTTCTGGATGCCAAGACCCCGATACTGAACCTAGAGGTGACAGCGGGCAAGTACCATGAAATTCGTGCTCTTTGCAGGGGCCACAAGGTCGCCGGAAAAACTTTCAAGCTGGGTACTGCACAACACAGGAAAGTCGTCTTTTTGCTAAAGCCTTTGAAACCTGTGCGGAAGGGAGTTCTCAGGTTGGACACCTCTCCGTGGAGCATCATCTATCTCGGCGAGAAAAAGCTGGGAATGACTCCCCTTGTGGATATGAAACTCCCTGCTGGGACCCACGTCTTGACTGCCATAAACAAGGACAAGGGCTTGCGAAAGCAGATCAAGGTTAGAATAATAGCTGGGCAAAGCACCTCCCTCAGTGTGGACCTGCTTAAAGAACAAAAATAGTTTTACCTTTCCATATTCCTTTCATGGTGTCTCAAGGCAATGACACATGGGCGTGTAAAAGGGGCCTCATGTCACATCTGCCTGACAGGTACAGTAATATATGGATTTCATTACTGGTTGTTTTCAAAGGATATTTGGATTTTCGCTGCGATGGCATGCTTCTTCCTATGTATTTGTGCGTGCGGGTTGAGGGAAGAGGGAAAAACGAAGAACAAATTTTATAAGGAAACAGAAAGGAGCAAAAAATGAAAAAGGGAATCATGGTGATCATCGCGATTTCTGGCGTGTTTGCTTTCGCAGGTCTTACAGCCTGTGGAGGTACGGATAACAACAACCAGAAGCAGATGGACCTTTCAGGAAAAGCAAAACAGGCCATGGAGTGTCAATCCCAGTTTGACACTTGTCAAAACGACTGTGCGTGGACCAAGGGCGCTGCCGGTTTGAACGAAGACTGCGCTACGCAGATCAATGACTGCGCCATGGCAGATCCCATGCACGCTGACACATGTACGGAACAAGCCGGATCTTGCTTTGATGAGCAGGAGTTCGAACAGGCCCTCGACGAATATCTGGACTCATGTATTGGTGGCTGTAATCAGCAATATGACGAGTGCTCTGGGCAGATACCTCCGGGGCATGTAGATGATCCAGAAGGTGCAGAGTCTGATTTCATCGACGCCTGTCTGGAGATCAACGATTCTTGCATAGATGCTTGTGATGCTGCACTCGATGCCTGTGACTGGTCTGACATTGACCTGGTTGAATGCGGGGATGCCGAACTGGATGCTTACACGGCGTGTGTGGAAGCTGCAGGAGACGACGAAGAAGCCCTGGCCATGTGTGATGACGTGCTGGATGAGTCCATCTGTACAGTGGTGGATGACAGCATAGAGGTTCCATGCCTGGATGAGATAGACAGCTGCTTCGACTCCTGCTCCAGTGCTCTGGATGAGTGTATTCAAGCTGGATTGTAATAGGTAGAAACGATTCAGGATTTTCAGTTTGAAAATCGCTCCTCCCGCCCCCCTGACACCAGGTTATTGGAACCTGCCTTGTCAATGGGGGGCATTTTTGTTACTCCTTTATCTGTCAGGTGTTTTAATGATTCAGTCGAGGTCTTGATGACTAGATGGATTCTGATATTTTTGCTCCAGCCTGCACTTGTGATTGCAGCACAGGACCCAGGCAGTGGTCTTGAAAAGGCCAAGGCCCTTTTCAAAGATTTGAAATATGAAAAGGCCGTGGAAGTCGTGGAGTCGGTGTTGAGATCTTCTGACACCCGGCCAGGAGACCTGGTGGCGGCATACAAGATAAAGGGCTTGTGCTTGTCTGCCAGAGGAAAAGAAGAAGAGGCCATAGAGAGCTTTCGCAGGTTGCTCGCCATAAGACCTGAATACAATCTTCAGGCCGATGTCTCTCCCAAGCTTGCGGCTTCGTTCTATAGAGCCAAGGCCATGTCAGCCAACCAGGCGCCACTCGATGTGCAACACGTGCCCCCTGATTATCTGGGGACAGGGGGTACGAACCTGCAGGTCCTCGTAAAATCCAATCCATTTCATCTCATCAGGAAGGTGCGCATAAAGTGGTGGGTAGATGGTGGTGATCCCATGATCATGACCGAGGGGTATGCGTCGAACCATGCCGTATCATTCAAGCTGCCTGACGGACTACAGGTTAAGGTTTGTTACAGGATAGAGGCACTGAACGAATTCGGCGGTGTGCTGCATGTTTTGGGGGTACCAAAACCCCTGTGCTTGTCTCCTGTGCCAAAAGTCGAGCAAGGCTCTGATAAGAAGCCGGAGGTCCACGAAAGCGCTTTGAACAAAACCGAGTCCGATGTAAAGACAACAACTCCACCAGGAGGCACGCATTCCACTGCTAGATTCGATCCGGATGCCCAGGATGCTGCGAAAAACGCAAAACTTTCAGAGCAGGGCAAGGACTTTGACACGAAGCACGAGCAGGATGAGAGCAACTGGTACAAATCCTGGTGGTTCTGGACCGCGGTGGGGGTCGTGGTGGCAGGGGCCGCTGCAACCACCACCGTGTTGCTCGTCTCCGGTGACGAGACAAGTGATTACC
>JALVPF010000039.1:0-1599 GCA_027031935.1 Myxococcales bacterium
CAGGCACTTGAGATAGGCATGCTTTTCCGTATGGGACTGCAAGAGGAATTCCTTGTTGTGACAGCGCCAGATCTTGTGAAAAGGAATGAATCGCTCGATGGTGTATTTTCTTGGAACTCGCATGCCATGAGAACAAGCACAAACGATGCCAAGAAAAAATTTTACTGTAACTGTCCGTAAAACAAAGAGTCAGGATTTTGGCAGGGGTGTCGAAAATTGGCTGAGTGTACAAGAATCTTGTACACTCTTGAAAAAATCAGACCTCCGTCCCTACCTTCTCCTACCTTCTTCCTACCTTCTTTCCCCTTTCCAGTACGGAATCATGGTCTATCTCATCTCCAGGCGATGTTCACCTGATGGAATGGTCAGGGACAAGATGCTTGCACTCCAGGAAAATGGGATCGCAGATCCATCCATGGTGACCTGGGCTGGCTCCACCGGGCAATATACATCCACGGCAACATCGCTTTGCGCATGTGTGATCAAGAAGTGAGGATGGTTGGCGTCTGCTGCATGCTCGGTCCTTGCAAAGAGGCTAATGGGCGCATGTGCGTCAATCAGCACCTGAGAGCCTGCCAACAGCCGAGTCAATTGCCTTCCAAAAAATGCAGCTTGGTCATATCGCCTGCCGCCCATTTCCCCATTGACATCGAGGCCAGCAAAATTCGTGGCAGAGCCGGCAAAGGGCCATACCACCACTGCCACATCTGCCTGGGTATTGTATAATCGTACCCCTTCAGCCTCGCCGCTGGATAGAGCTTGTGCTGCGATCTCATCGCCGAACCAGGCTGCCACAAGGGACGAGGTCTGCATAGCATTGCGCGTTCGTCGAAGGCGAAAGCCCACTTGGAAAGAATCCAGGTTTTCGTTATATGCTCCGTCGTCCAGGTTGTGTTCAGGTACGAAAAAGCTCGGTTCCACCACCGCAGACCATGTGTCAGACGAGCAGTCCTTGATGTGCATCACAGGCGCCGCATCCTGTGGCCTGAGGAGCCACGTGGAGTCGCCCTGGGCCTCCCAGGGGTTTTCCAGCCTGCGTTCCCTGTAGGAGTAGCTCCTGTTCTCAGAGCTGGGAGGGTCTGTCTTGTAGCTGTGCATCAGCCATGTGAACTCCACCTGTTTGCCTGCTTCCAGCATGTCCCTGACTAAAAAGACGCCAGGGCTGAGGCCGATTACTTCCCTCTGCCATTTTTCCAGGTCCGGAGACTGATACATGGGGCCGGGGTCTGCGATCAAGTCGAAGTATGCATCGTCTCCCAGTGCAAAGGGTACAGACGCCCAGTGAGTGGGGTCCACCGCAGCCATCCATTGATTGTCCTGGCCGTATTGACCGCTTCCGTCGACAAGGACCAGGTTGTGTTCATCAGTCATTTTCCAGTAGGAGTATCCATAATCGGTAATATATGGAACTCCGGCCCTGTGCAGGATGAAATGCCCTGCATCCGGTTGCTCGTGGCCTCCAAAGAAGGAGCCTGCCTTGAGGGAGAAATAGGTCGCATCATTGTCCCATGAAGATCGCCAGACAAAGATCCCCTTGTCATTGAAAATTTTCCAATCAGGCAGTGTGTCCGGACTCGTGGCTTGCACCTCAGGATCGTA
>JALVPF010000039.1:1609-7543 GCA_027031935.1 Myxococcales bacterium
TCGTACCACAGGTATGAGTATGCCGTCTGTTTGGGCCACTGCAGATCCTCTGCCATCCACTGGGCAAAGCCATTGTTCAGCTTGCGGGCCAACCATGCCTGTATGGTGCGGGGAGGATTGTAGTGGTACGGGGGACAATCACCAAAGTTGGCTGGGCCTCCGTAGTTGTCCTGCCCGCCGGGTGCTATGGAATACAGATCCCAGAGTATGGAGTTTTCAAACCATGGGATGGATTGTGCTGTCTGTCCTCCAAGAGCCCGGTCCCTGAAGTCAATCCAGGGAAAAAAATTGATTTGACCATAGGAGTGGTAGGCGATCCCCTCGTTGCTCGTGCCATCATCTTCGAGTACGTGCAGGATTACGGAGAGGTTGGCCTCTGTCCTGTCTTGCCACGCCTGTCGACGTGATTCTTCAATCTCGCCCCGCAACACGTATGCAACCGCAGATGCACCTTCGTTTCTTATCCAGTAGTGGTTGTTGGTAACAGTGCCAAAACGAGTCCAGTCGATGTCGGGATAATATCTCAGCCAGCCGGTGTTCATGAACTCATCGGTAACGTCCGAAAGGCGCGTCCTGAGCTCACGCCTTTCGTCTGGAGTCAGGTGTCCATAGTGCCAGTCGTATGTCAGGGCGAGAGCCGTCAGAAAGTGACCCACCGTAAGATCGTAGTTGTTGAACGGTCGCTCATCGGAGGTCCAGTTGGGGTAGCGTAGCATCTTGAAAAAGTACGACCACAGCAGGTCTTCGTGGGGTGCAGAAGGGTCCATGAGTTGGATCAGCGCCAGGTTGATAAGCCTGTTTGCATAGCTGCGGATATCCTTGCCTGGTCCCGGATCGTCTATGGGCTCCGGGTAGCCTGCTGCCTCTGCCAGCATGGCGTTCCAGATTTCAGAATGTGTCCCGTCCTTGCGAGCGCGAAGCTGAGGCAGGTCCGAGGCGGAGAACAATAGATTTGGGTGTACCGGGTGTCTGAACTCGATCACAGCCTGGCGGGTCTGTCCACCTGAATGTACCTCTATGGTCCAACTCCCTTCGGGATAGGACGAGTCGAGGACCAGGGGAGATGATGATTCCCATATCCAGCTGTTTCCCACCCTGTGCATTTGTATGGCCTGGCTGGTGCCGTCTGACATGCTCAGTGAAGCGCTGACATCTAGATCGTTACCAGGAGTGGATGCGACTATTCGCAGAGTGTCTTGAGGAAAATAGAAAGTACCGCCCACCGGCTCTGTGATGTTCAAGTCCCTCGACTCTGACGGCGATAATTCTATGCCCGGCTTCATGGAGTCGAAGAGGTCGACTATCTCGTCCTTGTTCTCAGAGGCCATCCATAGGGCAGTAAATTGAAGGCCACCATCAGCGCTGTATCCGTAAGAATCGAAGATTTCCGTTGGACCATCGTCAGGATCGGCCCTGATCACACCTTTGCCTGTTGAAAACCATCCAAAGCCTTTCTGACTGGCATCATCATAGAGCACAAGCCAACGCATTTTCGTATCCCATGTCTTGGCAATGGACTCATCCCCCCTGGTGTCCGAGACCATCCTGTCGAAGGTATCGGTGAGATACACGTATCTTGCGCTCCAGTCATTGGATGAGAGGGAAAGAGGGCTTAGCCGAGAATCCACCGAGAGCTGGTATTGCACGAAGGGCCATGACTGAAAAAGTCGTTGGCTCATGGTCAAGTGGTGGGCTATGGGTGTATCCTTATCCCAGGTTATCGCAAATGCCGCCTGGGATTCATCTGCATCGTAGTAGATTTCCGAAAATGGCTCGGCTTCTACGGCCTGGGTCTCAAAGATGGTATTGTCCGATTGTAACTGGTACGAGTTGGAAAAACCTTCAGCGACTTTCCAGCTTGCTGGCAGGAGCCCAAACACGGAGTCCCCTCCAGACCTGCGCCCTGAGACCAGCTGTCCTGTACTTTCGTTTACTTCTTTGAAAATCTCGCAGCATCCTCCAGAGATCCCGACTTGAGTGCCTGGCGATTGCTTTCTTGTCACCCAAGCTGCATCCGACCACTGCCATGGCTCAGGTGTGTCAGAGACCATATAGTAAACTTCGAACTGTCTTGTCTCCCCGGCTTGAGTAACACCAGGAGCCTCGAATCCCACTTGGGTATTCTTCCCATCAGGGTCACACCACGCCCATGCCGGGATCTCGGTAAATTGATTGCCATCTAATACCTCGAACACGGCAATGTTGCGAAGCACGTATTTGCCGGGTTGGTCGAGTTCGGCTATGACCGGAAGGTCAGTTCTCGCACGCTCCATGTGTGGCAGCAAGGTGACGGTCTTGCGGAAGGACATGTCATGCCGTTGCCAGTTCTGCTCTGGATGCGGGCCTGTGTCGTCGCCATCTGTCTGTCCGTCGACCGATACGTCCCCTCCATCTATATCCTGGTCCACACCTGAGTCATCACCATCCGCCACAGGCTCAGCAGCGAAATCTCCCGCATCATCCTGTACCCCGTCCCTTTGTTCCATAGCTGCATCCGGGTTTACAGACACCTCTCCCCGACAGCCGAAAATAAACAACATGGACGAAAACACAAACGCAGCACTTACAATACTTAAAAGATGGAGTCTCAAAATTCCTCCCTTGCAGATATCAACGCAGCTGCTCGGGCCACTTGCGTATTTGCTCTATGGGAACGAGTTCCTCTACCTTATCGCTTTTGAGCCAATCTTTTACAACAGGAAATCCTTGCTCGTCGATTCCCACCAGCCAAGCTTCACCACTTGATGCATTAGTGTCCGATTCGCCCAAAGCATGGCACAGAAGCATTTGCGATCCATCAAAGGGCTTGCAGGTAAAGGTCTTCTTGTCCAGGTCCTTGCAATGGTCGATTGAGTCCTCGTTGGCGTGATCGATCGTGCTCTCTGATTCTGATTCTTCTGCCAGGTATTGCAAGACCAGTTTCGGTGGAATCCTTCCCAGCCTGATTTCTATGCCACTCAACAAAGTTTTCAACTGAACGTCGTCATGGTTTTCCATGGCTTGTTCGAACAGGGCAGGGGATGATTTGGACAAGGAGTCATTGTACCAAGTCCTTATCTTTTCTTTGAGATATCTTGGCAGGTTTTTGCTGATATCCTCAGGGAGTATGTGTCTGGAAAGCAGCACATCTACAAGTTGGGTTCTTCTCAAGTTTTCATTCGGTCTGTAGATCTTGGTGTCTTCGTCCTGGAAGTCGATGTCTTTGCCACATTTTCCGTATTCTTCCGTGTGTTCGACGACATTGCTCACAACTTGCAGATCGGCAAACTTCACTTCCTGCCACTTGGCATCGGTTGACTCTGGTGATTGTTCACCATCTGCCAGCAGGGGCTCCCTGAGCACAACTTTCCTGACCTCAACTGGTGGAGAACTGGGTTCGTGCTTTGCATCATCCAAACCATGAAGGGTGTTCACTGTCAGCGAAAAGATCCCGGGCTTTGTCATCTTTGAATCCAGGATCTCCACACAGTCATGGTATTCGCCCCTGACCGAAGGGCATTTTCTCTTGCATCGATCCACTTTTTCATAATCGTCTTCTTCATTTTCGAGTTCATCATTTTCATCTTCAGCACTTGGTTCTTCATCGGGAGCATCGTCATACATTTCATCCCAATCATGGATACAGTCATCCACACATTCATCATATGTCTGTATCTCTGGATCGCATTTGCCCAAACACTTTTTGAAGGCTTTTCGTGAATCACAAAGCTCTTCACCTTCACGATCCATCTTTTTCATCCTCTTGAGAATATTCGGAGGCCAATCCTTGATCAGCAAGGCCTTATGCCATAAAAAGGCAACACGAAAGAAAGAGTAGTCTTTGGACACGCAGTACGCCAGTTTGGGTGATCCTTGCTCCTGTTTAACAATTTCACACCTGGAAAACTCAGGTGGCAAAATATGGGCAGTTCTGCAGTCGAGATCTTCCAGGAGTTCATCACATCCACAATCAGGACCATCGACAGCGAAATACTCTGAACAGTGTTCGTCTCTTTTGTCCATCAGCATGGTCCAGATGTCGTCGATCACAGGGGCCAGGCGACCTGTAGCAATTGCCTTTTGTAAACGAAAACCCAGTCGAGCCATGTCTACTTTGTCAGGTTTTACTCCAAGTAAAAACAGATCCTGTAGATTTGGAGGCAACAGGGAGATCAAGACGTTTTGGATGTCGAGCCCTTTGACCTCTGACTTGTTGGATTGATCTGGCGATGGTGAGTTTTCAGACTGATTGGCAGGAGGTGATTGACTTTCCGGGCTTGGCGACTTGGGGCTGTCATCAGGGTCGCCTTGTCTCTCTGTATCCGTATCAGTATTTGTTACCTTTGCATCACTGTCAGCTTTGGTTTTGGATGTGGCTTTAAGTGTATTTGCAGGTTCAGGTCCTTTGTTTTTCTCATTGTTCTCCTGGCAGGAAGGCAACAGCAGTTGAAAACAACACAGAGCGAGCAGCACGCTTCGGTAAGGACACATATGAATGCTCCAATCATGTCATCACACAGCGATTGAGGCGTTTTTGTTCTATGGACCAAGATCATCAGTCAATCGTGCTTCATTATTCCATGCTCTCTAGCGGAAATAAAACCTTAATGTTTTTCTTTTCCATGATGCTTTGCTGATAATGTGGGAATTGTGGTACCGGCTGGAGGCGTTGCGGTTCCGGCTTATCCACTTTGGGGCCAAGGGTGGTAGAGAGGGGGTGGGAGATTCTGGCTGCCGCCGATGGCTTGAACAGAACTCTCTGCCGATTGTATGCTGCCTGTAATCCGAATACAGGGCCTAGGAGGTGTGATGAATAAGTGCGTTTTGTCGTGTTCCTTTCTCTGCTGGGCGCAGCGACTAGCGTTGCTGGAGGTGAGCGGCCCATCGTTGCGGTTTTCGACATGGAGGACCGTACCTCGACATTCGACAAGCAGGTTCGTGACAACCTGACCGAGTACCTAGCGGTAAAGCTGGCCGAGGGGGGCTTCCAGGTGATTCCGCGCGAGCAGGTCCGCCAGCGGCTGCTGGAGAAAAAGCGCAAGATGTACAAGGAGTGCTACGACAGCAGCTGCCTGGTAGAGATGGGCCGGGAGTTGGCCGCATCTTCACTGACTGATTGACGTGGCATGGATACCGTGATACCGTGAAAACATGATAAGGTCCTTCAGGAACCAGGGCACTGAGGATATTTTCAACGGATACAATACAAAAGCAGATCGAAAGATTTGCCCCAAGAGCCTCTGGTCAGTTGCTGTAAGAAAGCTCGATCAACTGGATTCTGCTGGTGCATTAGAAGACCTGAAAGTCCCACTGGGCAACGGGTTTGAATCACTCTGTGGAACTCGAAAGGGTCAGTTCAGTGTGAGAATAAATGATCAGTATCGCGTGTGTTTTGTTTGGGTCGATGGTGTTTGTGATAATGTGGAGATTGTGGACTACCATGACGAGAAAAGAGGTAGATGACATGCCCAGAGTGCCAAAAGGAAGACAGCCCACCCATCCTGGAGTAATGCTCCTGGAGGAGTTTCTCAAGCCAATGAATATCTCTCAGCGTGATCTTGCCAACGCAATACGGGTGCCTTATCAACGCATCAATGAGATAGTAAATGGAAAACGTGGGATCACTCCCAGCACCGCTTTGCGTCTGGCGAGATATTTTGGAATGACAGAAGACTTCTGGATGAACCTTCAGTTGCGATGGGACCTGTACAGGGCCATGTGTTCGGAAGGCAAGGAGATCAAGAGAATAAAGCCTTTTCCAGGGGCTCTAAAACAATTGCACGCCAACAGCTAACTGGATCGGATTGTCAAAGCTTGATGCTGTTCTGAGAGTTTGGCAGAGACCCGGCTCTATTCAGCACCCTGCTGCAGGGATTTTATCAGTAGGCGCTATTTTGCCGGGTCTATGGTAATCTTGGCGCCTGAGGAATAGGCTGCAAAATCCGGAGCATAGAC
>JALVPF010000040.1 GCA_027031935.1 Myxococcales bacterium
TTTTTAGTGTCAGTCTTTTGGGCTTCTGACTTCTTTTCGTGGGCCTTTTTGGTGTCAGTCTTTTGGGCTTCAGCCTTTTTTGCAGCATCCTTCCTGGTGTCAGCCTTTTTGGCGTCATCCTTCTTTGCAGCATCCTTCTTGGTGTCAGCCTTCTTTACTTCACCTTTTTTTGTTTCATCCTTTTTTACATCTGTCGTGTTCGGCTCATTCTTTTGCTCGTCCGTCTTCTTTTCCTCTCCAGAAGCAGCCTCGCTCTTTTCATCTGCCTTGATGAGATCGTCCAGTTTTTTCTGCCCAGCCTTTTGGGAGCCCTTCTTCTTGGCTTCTTCCAATGCCTTCTTTCTCTTCATCTTCTCTTCGGCCTTTTTTCGATCTTCCTCTGCCTTCTGCTCTTTCTGCAGTTCGGTTGCCATCTGAAGTTTGGCTTGGGTGGTCTGAATGCGATTCAAGACCGGATCGTTTTTCGCGAGTTTATCTCCCATGATTTTTTTATACTTCTTGTAATAACTCAAAGCCTTGGCATAGTCTCTCATCTGCTTGTTGTAAATCTCTCCCAGCTTGAAAAGTACATCCGAATTATTTGGTTCCTTTTCAAGCACCTTTGAAAAGAGCTCTATGGCCTTGGGAGCATCACCCATACCATAAAAAGCATATGCCTTGCCCTTCGTGGCAATGAAGTCCTTCGGGTTTATTTTCAAAACCTTGTCATAGGCCGCCATGGCTTTTGCATAATCACGATATTTGTGGGCAATGGCTCCTACATTTATCAGGGCATCCCGGTAATTTGGATCTATCTTCAGGGCTTTGTCAAACTGGTCGAGAGCTTTTCGCTCCTCCCCCATGGATGCATATATCATTCCCAAATTATTGAAAATTCCTGCATCCTGCGGGATCTTCGGGTCTTTCTTGCGTTGTTTTTCCAGCATCTTTCCAGCGTTGATACAAAGCAGTTCCGCCATCTCGTATTTTTTCTGGTCATAATAGATCAGAGTCATGTTTTTATAAGCTTCAACATTGGTTGGGTCCCTGGCCAGCAATCTGTGGCCGGTTTTTTCCGCCTTTTTGTACTGCTTGCTCAATCTGTAGACCACGATGAGGTTGTTCAGGATCTTCGCATCACGAGGAAGACTCTTCAGTGCATTCTCGTAAAGGGAGATGGCCTCGTCATAATGATTCTGCTCCTTGAGACAGGCTCCCAGATTCAGATAGGCATCGCGGTTCTTCGGATCCAGCTTCAGAACGGTCTTGAACTCCAACTCAGCGCCTGTAAAGTCCCCTTTCTTGAAATAGAGGGCTCCCAAATTATAGTGAGCTTCTGCAAGATCAGGTTTTTTCGCAATCACCTTCTTCAAGAGATCTTCTGCCTGTGAGTCATTACCGGCCTTTACCGCATCAATGGCCTGGTTGAAATACTCCTCTGGCTGCATCACCCTGACAACTTTCTTCTTTACTGGTTTGACCACCTGTTTCTTTTCAGGGCAAGCGGTAAGCAGAAAAGCAAGGCTGAGAAGAAATAATGTTTTTTTCTGTAAAAGCTTGACTCGCATTTTGTCATTCCCTCTTACGATCTAAAGAGTAGAATCATAGTACCGGAAGCGCTGCACCGCTTGGCTTCGTGGCAGCAGATGAAGCACCAGGTACGTCAGGAACAGGAGCCGGTGTGGGCACCTTCATCTTCTTCTGATGAATACCCGCACTGTAAAAGAACTCCGTTGAAACCTGATTTGCGATATACGGTTCAGGGTATTTGCTTGGCTCATATTTCCTGAGAAAATCCTGGGCCTTCAGTGTCCATTCGTTGTACAGGCCTTTTGCGTTTGAGACCTCGATTGCCTTCTTGTAGAAAGCGATGGCTTTTTCCTCAAGTGGAAGTGCCTGTTTCTGCAACTCCTCCACGTAGATGTCAGCCTGCTCAGGAGTCAGTCCACTTGGCACCGGTGCCTCAAGCATGGCGTCCGCAAGATCCTGACTTATCTGCCCCACCTTTACCAATGCAGCAATGGACCAGTCTGGATCCTTATAAGACACGATCTCTTCATATTTCTTTTCCAGCTTTGGCCTGATCTCTATCTTCTTGAAGAGATTCTTCTTGAGAGTACGAGGCGGCAGAACCAGCTTGAGGTTCATGTAATCCTCGAATTCCTTTTCAACCTGCAAGAACCTTGCATGGGCCACAGCCATCCTCGCCTCCGGGTTCCTGTCTTTCTCGTCCAGCTTGTTATACCTGTCGATGATATTGTCCAGGATCTTGTCCGAATCCTTCATCGAACCCATCTTGCGCAGTGTCATGGCGTGCTTGTATGTCACAGCCAGCATCCTGCCGGGTGTGGAACGATCAGCATACTTTTCCAGGTAACCGGAATAAATGATGTCAGCTTTCCTCCAGTTCTTCCGTCTTTCGTATATCTTGCCGATCCTGTAAAAGAGGTCCGGGCAGTCCTTGTTTTCAGGGAAAAACTTTATGTACTTGGAATACAGCCCTATAGCCTTGGAAAACTGCCCCATGGATTCACGTAAAAGAGCTGCGTTGTAAAGGGCATCTGATGCCTGTTTGTCAGTTATCAGCACGAGGCTGTCGGTCTTCTTTGCCTTCTTGGCTTTCTTTCTGCTGCGTCTCTTCGACCTCTTGTGCCTTCTTTTCTTTCCCTTCTTTTCGGCCTTTCCTTCCTGTTCGAGCCATTTGTTGAAATACATTTCGTTATACATGGCAGCGTTTGCGAAATCAGCGATCCTGTCGTGGAAAGAAGCCATGAATCCTATGGTAGGGTTGATTCGGTCCGAATCGGGATAGCTCTTCAAGAGATTCTTGCCAGCTCGTATGGCCAGATCGAGTTGATTTGCTTCGTCGTAGATGACCATGGCTGCGTATTCGGCCCTATGTGCATATTTGCTCTTGGGGTAGTCTTTGACAAACTTGTCGAAACCCTCTGCCGCCTTAAGAGCATTGACCTTTCTCAGTGCCAGGATCACGTTGTAACCGGACTCCTCGATCAAGCTCTGCATCTCCTTGGCGAACTTCTCCTTTTTCGCGGCCTTTGAGTTCATGAGAACCTTGTTTGCCTTGAAGACCTTGGCCCAATGGTTCACATCCCTCCAGGCTTCGTTCCTTTCCTTCTCTGTGGCATCCTTGTTCTTGGCCTTCATGTAAAGGGCGTTGATGGAAAGCCTGACAGCCTTGAGGGCAAATTCGTTTCTCGGATGTCGCTCGATGATCTCGCCGAAACGTTTGGCCATTTGGGCAAAATGTCTGTACTTATAGAATATAAAAGCACTTTTGAACCTTATGGGGATATACATGTCATGGTTTCTAGCAACCTCTGAATACACATCGGCAGCCGCCAGGAATTTCTTCTCAAAGAAGGGGATCTTCTTTTTGACAAGCATATCCTTGGTCACGCCCTTGTCTACAAAGCTGTAATTCTGTTTCTTGATGACTTTTGTGGCCTCTTTCTGCAGCTTCTTGCCCTTCCTGGAGTTTGCATCCCATTTTCGACAGTCCAGGTGCTGCTTGTCTCTCATGTCTATGCATTTTTCCCAGCAAAGAACAGAGTTGTATGCGGCTTCCGATGAGTAGACACCCTTGGGATTTGTCTTCACCACTTTCGAATACTGCAACGCCGCGGTATAGAAGTCGCGCATTTTGTACAGGATATCTGCGTAGTACCAGCGCAACTTGTAAGCGTACTCACTGTTGGGGAAAGTTTCCAGGTACTTCTTGTATATTTCCCGAGCTAAATTGTAGGTGTCCCAACTCTTGGTCTCCTGAGCCTCCTTGTGGTACGAGGTGACCAGATCTCTCAGACTGGATTCAACCAGTGAGTTGGCTTTCTTGATTGCAATCTTGTTGTCCTTGTTGACCTCTGCCCATGTGGACCCTGGTTTGTACTGGTCGATGAGGCGGTTGATTTCACGCTTGACCTTTTGCCTGAGGTTCAACTTCCTGTATGCCATTACAATGGAGTTGTGGAAGGATGGGCAATCCGGATCGGTGGGGTACTCGTTGAGCAGACGCCTGAAAGCCTTGACCGTCATTTCTGCCTTGCCCTGGCGCTCGTAAGTCTTGGCCAACTTCCGCATATACTCCAAAGCGCCTTTCTTGCCGACCTGAGAAAGATAATATTCCTCTGCAGCGTCTAAGGCATCGATCTGCGAGAAGGCCAGGATCATGTCCTGCAAAGCCTCACGCTTCAACTGGATCTTGTTTTTGTCTCCCCCGGCTTTCTGGGCTTCCGCATTTGCCAGGTCTACGACTTTCTTGAATTTTTCGATGGCCTTTTCATACTCGCCCAGGTTGTAATCGCACCATCCCAACTTGTACAGTGCAAATGTGTACACCTTCGAGTTCTTGAAGGCCAGGGCCTTTTCATATGCCGTTTTCGCGTTGAATACCTTGTTGTTGTTGAAAAAATGTTCGCCCATGGCCAGGTAGGCGTCCGGGACGAATCGGCTCTCCGGATAATCCTTTATGAGCTCCCAGTACATCTTCACGCCTTCGGACTTTTTGCCGCTTTCGTACAGATTGTAGCCCATGGTGAACAGGACTTCGTCCCTGCGATGATAGTCCTTGCACTTTTTCAATATCACCTTGTAAATGGCCATGGCCTGATCCGTGTAGACCTGGCTTTTTCTGTTGTCCAGTTTTGGCTCTGGTGCGTTGGGATCCGTCTCCCTCTTTGCCATCCAGGCCTCTACCTTTTTGTCATACTCCTGCATTTCGGTGTAATAGATAGCCCTGGCTTTTTCGTAATATCTCTCTGCCAGACGGAAGAACAGATCACACTTGCTCAGTCCTTCCGGCGTGTCCCTGATTATCTCCTTGAGTTGAGCGATCTCTTGGTCCAATAGCTGTTCTTCCAGTGTGGCTCCCGCTGCTTTCTTGTCTTCCACCATTGGGAGCTTGATCTTGGCAGGACCTGTTTTTATCTCTTCTTCCGGCTCTTGTTTTTTCTTCTTGTCCTTGTCACCAAAATCCGGGACCTCTGAAAACTTCAGTTTCTTTCCCCTCTTTTTCCTTCTGCCCCTTCTCTTCTTTCTTTTCTTCCTCTTTTTCCGTTTTTTTGCCTTGGCGACAAGGGTTCCGGAATTATCGAAGGCTTTCGCGTTTCCGACCAGTGCTCCGTCGAGAGCAAAGACCAAGGCAAGAATCGCGACAAAAAATTTCAATAGCCCAAATAGGCGCATTTAACTCCTCCGTATGCTAACAGATTACACTCTTGTTTCACTTGGGAGTCTTCGGGCAAGCCCGTCGAACAGTGTACTCGTAATAGCCCAATTCGTCTTCCCAGTATTCCTTGACGAACCTCCAGTAATTATAGGTCTCGTCCGGCACCTTGGGTCTTGGCGCCAATTTTCCCCTGAGCTCTGCCTTGATGGGATATCCCGCTTTTACCAGCAGTCGCTCTTTGGTCGTTATCTCCAACTGCACCATCTTGGCATGGCTTACAAACCCGTAGATGGTCTGATATGCCTGTCTCAAGTTGGCCTTCACAAAACCACCCGCGGTCTTCTGCAGCAGGGTCCTCTGTACGTTTACGACACCAGTCAGTTCCTGGGCCAGGCGATGGCCTTTCCACTCGTCTTCCTGTGAAATGGCTATGGCCTCAGCCTCCAGGCTCCTGAGAAAATGTCGGAAATTTTCAACTCTTGGGTTTTCGAGAATCGCTTTTCTGATGCTTACAGGAACCTGCGCCATGGGATCCTTCGGATCCAGCTTGTCCTTGAGAAGCAGCGAAGCGAAGGCCTCGTTTGGTAAACTACCTTCAATGAGTTTCTTCAATAGAGGAAGATGCTTCTCGTAGTGATCCGTATAATAATTCAGTGCAGCCTTGGATTCATCATACAGACAAACCTGGAAATAGATAGTGGCGGTCAATATCCATGACTCGGGTTGGAAGAGATCCTTGAAAAAGGGAGAGTGTAATGCATGAAGGGCACCCAATGCCTTTCCATACTCCTGCCGCATGTAGTACGCCCAACCTATCTCGAAAAGCGCGTCAGCCCAATCTTTTGAAAAGCGCGGGATTCTCGAATAGTACTGAACAGCGCGTGAGTAGTCGCCCTTTCCATAAAACGATCTGGCCAGGTTCAAGGTACAAAGCTGCCACAGGCGCTGGATGTCATCATAGTTCTCGATGGCTATCTTCGCCTTCTCTTCGGTCCTTCCTGAGAGGTCTATAATCTGTTCGAACAAGGCGATAGCCTTGTCATACTCGGCCTGGGTTCTGGCTTCATCCCTCGCCAGGTTGTACCTGACACCCATCTTCGTATGAATGATCGCCTGGAGGAACAAGGATTTTGCGAACACGGGAGATTTTGCATCCACAGCTCCCAGAAAGGCCATGGATTCGCCAAATTTTTCCTGCCGGTACAGCAACAGCCCCACGTAGAAATTGATCCGGCTCAGAGCCATAGGGTCCATGCGTGCAAATGCCTGGCTGTTGTAAAACTTGTTGATCTGAGACGGGATTAGCGTGTCGTCCTTGAGTGCAGCAGCCACGTTGATCAAACCCTCTGCTGCTTTCAGGTAATATGGATGTGCAGGACCAGCAACGAACACGGCGTTATAATATGCGAGAGCGGACTGGTACAAACCCATCTTGTATAGGGAATGGGCCAGATAATATTCCGCCTTGGCTCTGTTTGCCGCGACCGTGTCGGTCATCTTGGTCTCGTAGAACAGCTTCGCTGCACGCGCGAGATCATTGGAGTTGTAAGCCTCTACGGCCTCGTTTATGGGACTTGGAGCCTGAGCCTTGGCTAGGTTTGGTGCCAATGCGGTCAGGCTGATGGACAGGGCGATGATGACGGCTCTCATGGGAACGTCTTCCTCCCTAAGCTTCTGCTATGCCTCAATATGGGCTCCAGATTTGGACAGGTTCTTCTCCGAGGAATAAAAAGCTCAGGCCCAGTGTGACAAAAAGTGTGTTTCGAATCTTGGTCGATACGGCACCGGTACTTCCAGCCGCTTCTGCAGCCTCCTCTACCTTGGCTGCAAATGCATAATCACGGACTTCCAGTCTGACAGCGAACCATCTTGCCATGAAGATCCGGAATCCCAAACCGAAGTTTCCAACGAAATAGGTGCCGGTGTCCTGCCAGAGTTTTCTTGAATTTCGAAACTCCGTTCCAGCCACGCCACCACCAGCAGTTACATAAAAATCAGCATGACCGAGACTGGAATTGAACAAAGCCCATTTTCCATACAGAGGGCTGAATTGAACATTCATCCCGACATAATTGGTAATCATGGCAAGGTCGGCGTTGGAGGGGCTGAGTTGGGCGTCATTTTTGACCTCGTCATACGCATCCGTATACATGGCTCCCCAACGAATGCCATCGCCTTCGAACTGGCCAGTGGTCTGTTCGGAACCGTTATAAAAAGGAGCCTTGCATGTCAACCATGAAAGCTCCAGGGCAAATGCTTCATCGAAATGATAATCGACAGCCAGACCAGCTCCGATCTGTTGAGTGAACACATCTCCCACTGATGGACCAGCGAAAATACTCAGCTCCAGCTTGTTCTTGATGGAGTAGTCACGTTTTTGAATGGCATGGATGCGTTCGTTTGGACTCTGGGCCGATGCAACGCTTGCGAGCAGGAGAACAGCGACGATGACCGACAGTGCCTTTGTCTTCATGGGTTGTGTGCCTCGCTTCCCAATCTCATAAGAACGAATAACAGACGCCAAACCTCAGCGTCGTGATGTGTATGAAGTCGGTGATTTTCTTTTCCGTCGGAGTGATACCGCCTTCGGACTTTGTCTGTGCGTCATACTCGTCATAGGAAAACTGATCACGAAGCTCTATCCGCAGACTGAAGCCTTTGGGGAAGTGAATACGTATACCGCCACCAAAATGAAACGTTGGCTTCATCCCGGCATCCTTGTCCACTTTTCTAAACTCGCTCGCGGTTGGCCACTCCAGGGTCGAGTACTTGAACCCTGCCACCCCGGCTCCTGCGATCAGGTAGAAGTGGAAATTGAAATCCGATTCAGCAGACAGGCTGATCTTTCCATAAAGGGGATTGAGGATCACCGAGCCTGATGCAAACCAGGTCATATGCTTCAGGTCCGAAAGGGGTAATCTTTCGATTCCCGACACGTTGTCTACCCCAACCCGAAGGATTTCATCCAACAACTTTTTGTCTCCGCTAATAAAGGCGTACCCACCTTCTGCCTCTATTCCCAGATAGTCGTTGAAGTAGTATCCCAATCCAACGGACGCGGCCACGTGCTTGGTGTACTTGTCGAAGATGCTCATGGTGGGAGTCAGAGTAATCTCCAGGCTACCAGCCATATCATAGAGCCTGTCGGCCACCACCACGTGATCATCCGCTTTTGCAGATTGGATTGCGCTGCCCATGAGACAGCAGATTGTAACAAAAGTCAGTGCAAGTCGGCTATAACGCATGGTTCATTGATCTCCGCTGCGTAGTTCTTTAAACGTGCAAATCCATGGTTGTGTGGGATGTATAACGGTATGGACCGGAAGGCAAGGTTTTTTTGAAATTGTTGTATGATATCTTACACTTCACACCTGTGAGTACATCTCATTACAGACAGCGATTTACACGAAAATACACTGTCTGCAGCCTTGTGGCATGCACGACACATTTTATGAGTTGTGAGTATAGTGAGGTCAGCGGAAAAAGAAGTCTAAGGACACCAGGTATTATTTCTTGTTCTTCTTCAGTGCCTTTTGCAGCATCACCAAGCCACCCCTTGCACCAGGTACCGATCCTTTAAGCATGATGAGATTTTGTTCTGCATCCACTTTTACGATTCGAACATTTTGCGTGGTGATGCGCTTGTTGCCCATCTGCCCCGGCAACCTTCTACCCTTGAATACCTTTCCGGGCCACTCACAGTTTCCTATGGAGCCAGGATGCCTGCGAACCTCGTGAGTTCCACGGGTCTTTGTGTTTCCTGCAAATCCATACTTCTTGACCACGCCCTGGTAACCTTTTCCCTTTGAAGTACCAATGACGTCTACAAACTCCACACCCTCGAAAATGGAAACCGTTATATCATCACCAATCTTGTACTCGTTTACCTCATCGGGGGTCATGCGTATTTCTCTCAGATACTTTTGAGGTTTGAGTGCCAGCTTTTCAAAGATGCCTTTGGCCGGCTTGTTCAATTTCTTGGAAGGAACAGTCTCGAACCCGATTTGAATAGCGCTGTACTTGTGCTTGGCTGGTGTCCTCTTTTGCAAGACCTTACAGGGCCCCGCCTGCAGCACCGTAACCGGAATCTGGTTTCCTGATTCATCAAAAATTCGCGTCATTCCAAGCTTCTTACCCAATATTGCCCTGGACATTTCAACTTCCTCCACTTGCTTAAATTCAGCCCACATAGGGACCGGGAGCGAGGATTATATACATACCCATCCTGATAGCAAGACTTTTTTGCATGTTCATCGTTATTTTTACGTGATTTTTTGTCTATTTGTCGTTTGGCAGGTCCCACAGGCTCAATAGTTCGATCCTTCCAAGCAGTTCATCCGATGTGAGACCACCATGGACCGGAACCCCAGAGGTGATCAACCAAACATCCCTGCCCCTTGTGAAAAAGACCTCCTGAGTCCATCCCCTCGACGAACCAGTCAAAAGCCACGCCTGAACATCACCAACTTCATGCAGGGTCAAGCCGACGTCATAAGATATATTTCTTTTGGAATCGAGGATCCTTTTGATCCTCTTCTGCCTTGGTGCAAGCAATCCAATCTCGTAAAATTTCTTTGCCTTTTCCTTGCTGGAAAGTTTTATCCAGCTCGCCTGCCATCTCATGGTGTTCTTGTCTTTGCTGGAATATCCTGCAGAAAAAACAGGTGCATGGAGCTCGGAACCGAGCAATGGCAATTTTCGTACAGGTCTGTTCACCCATGTCTCAAGATCCTGGTATGAGATGAACTCCAAAAGCTCAGATTCCAGGGTGACCTCAGGCAGAGCTTCCCAAATCGCAGAAACCCAGACCGACAGAGACAGGCCCACGCGATCACCGAGGGTGCATGGAAGATTCAGCCTCTTCACCATTTCCCTATCGTCGAACAACCACAACACTACTTCATTTGAACCCTTTTCGTGCCACAGCCACGCAGTCAGCGTCGGGATCTCCTTGAGGTCGGCAACTGACCGGTTTTTCTTTTTCAAGTCGATCCCCTCCAGTTCATAAACATCGAGCTTTTCAGATGCTATCTCGACCGAAGACGCAGGGGGCAGATCCTTGAGTATGGGGACCAGGGGTATTTGCTTCATTTCTTTTGCGCGAGTGCCTTTCCTGTACGCACGCTTTTTCGCCCTCCATCGTCTATTTCTTCTTCTCCTCTCATGGGTTTTTCGAACATTTCTTTCCTTCTCATCGGATTGAGCGAGCACCTTGACTTTATAATCGAGGAGGAAATTGTAAATTCTCTTCATCCTCAGGTCTATATTGCCAGCGTCAGCGGAATCAACAAAACCCACCAGGACCGTCGCCCTTGAATCACTAGCGCCTGATGAGTATTCTGCTTGGCCCACAATGAAAAACCCAGAACTTCTGAAAAATTCAGACAGTTTTTTTGCACTTATGACAGTTGGAATCTTGGGAGGAGGTGTTTTTCCCTCCTTGCCGGTTTTGACAATGGAAAAAGCCTTCAGTTTGTAATCACCGGGGTTTGGCAATATCTGGGCCATGTGTTCAAAAATATCCGAACCTTCCGGGGGCAAACTCCCTTCAATAATTTTTGAGTCAAGGATTTGGACCTTGCGAATATCCAGTTCCCTGAGCCTCACTTTGGCCTTGGCAACTAAGGCTTTTTTCAGTTTTTGAAGTTTGGTTGGATTCTCGACTCCACGGCTTAGAATAAGATGCCTGATTCCACCTTCCTTGTCCCTGACCGTGACAGCCATCAGGTCCTCGAGCAGAGGGTCGTTCTTTGAGAGTTGCTCTGCCAGGGCCTCTGCCGAATCATGAGTCGGAGCCTGTGCAAGAATGAGGCTCCAAGGACGATCTTTTCTCGGCGAAGAGGACGAACACGATGCCAAGAGCAGCAAAGTGCAGGATAGTATGGAGGTATAGTTTATCATTAGCCTAACATGTATGAGGTCAGCATTTATTCTTCCTGCAAACTGTCGATGGTCTTTGATACCACATCCAGATCAGCATAAAACTTGTTGAGCACGGGGTGGCTTATTCTTTTTTCGTATAGATCCTCACCCACATCCGCGAGAACATCCTTAAGGTGTTTTTCTGCTCTTATGATTTCCTTGGTTTTTTTCTCTTGCTGTGCCCTCATTTCATCCAGCATCTCGGAATTCTCTTCCTCAGAGGTTTCATCCGCATTTTCCTTGAGTTCATCCAGTTTTTCCTTGAGTTCATCCAGTTCCTTTTCCATCTTCTTTGCCGGACCTTCCAACTCTTTCATCTTCCTCTTCATGTCCCTCATGGCTTTACGCCTCTTGAGCAACTCGATCTTCATCTTCTTTATGTTCTCTTCATGAGCTTTGGCAGCCTTGAATTCCTCCCTGCGTGTTTTCTCCTTGAACTTGCGAGTCTCTTCCTCGAGACCCTTCTCGACGAATTTGAGATCATAGGCCGCCCCAGCCAGTTTCTTTTTAACAGGGTCGATCTTGGATCGTTTTATTTCAACCAGTTCCTCGAGTTCTTTTATCTCTGACTTGAGCTGTCCTAATTCATCATCAACCTGGTTCTTGAGTTTTTCATCGAGTGCCTCCAATCGATGGATTTCGCTCTCGATGAATTCCAGCTCGAATTTCTTATCGTCCAGGTTTTCCTCAGCGCGCTTGTAGGTCTCCAATACTGAATCACTGGCTTTGTCGAGCATGCCAACAAGTCGCGCCTTATCTCCCAAGCTTCGTAAAAGAGATTCATATTTATGTTGGGCTCTTTCCAGCTTCGATGCCATGAGCTAGCTCTCCTTGGTCCTCAGTTCAGTTCATCAGATGTAAAATCCTTGAAAACATCGATCTCCATCTTCTTCTTGTCCTGTTTCCAGTCAGAAGGCAAAATCTTTCTTGAAAAAGGCTGGAATCCTTCCATGGTCATTACCAATTCGTATTCCCTGGTGGGATCTATATTGGCGATGCGCATGTTCGTCGTTCCGACTTTTCTGTTCGAAAAATATACGGACGCACCCTTGGGTCTCGAACGAACATAGAGCGTGCCGAGTTTTTTTTGTGCAAGGCGTTCGGCCGATTGATCCATTACATCAGAGACCGTTGAAAACACTCTGGCTATGTCTTCATGCCAGACTGCACCACCAAGCACGATCAGACCCACTGCTAAAAGGATAAAGATCCACTTGAGTCTATGGCCTGTCCTCATGTATGAAAAATCGTCATCAATACCATCGCCGTCGTCTACTATGGGTGGCGCAGCCACAGGAGCGCAGGCAATGGGCTCAAACAGCACACCAGGGTCCGGTGCAGCTTCTTCAGGCGGAGGAGGTGATTTTACTGCAGAAGCAATGGAAGGTTGACCTGCCTGCTGCGAGCCTGAATCCTGAGAAATTTCCATCGCTCCCCTTGGCATGACGATGGGAGGTCTGGCGGCTCTCTCTGCCAACTCCTCTTTGAACAATCCTTTTATGTAGCTGGACAAGGTGTGCGCAGATGCCTCTTCCGAGAGGGAATAGAGAAATCTGGAAACCGCAAGGCGCATCTCTGCGGCGCTTTGGAACCGGTCTTCCGGTCTTCTCTCCAGGGCCTTGAAGACAATGGCATCAAGTTGTGGTGGAAGGTGCGGGTTGGTCCTGGACGGTGTCGGGACATCTGCCCGCTTGACCCTGTCCAGGGTTACACCGTCCGTTGTTCCCTGAAACAATCGCTCCAGAGTCAGCATCTCATAAAGAAGTATTCCTGCTGCAAAGATGTCACTGCGCCCATCTACATCCTGACCGAGGGCTTGTTCCGGCGACATGTATCCGAACTTGCCCTTTATGACTCCCGCTTGTGTGGCATGTACCTTGGTTGCCGCTCTCGCAATTCCGAAATCAACTATCTTCACATCACCATCAAAGGAGATGAGAATGTTCTGAGGAGAGATGTCCCTGTGAACTATTCCAAGGGGCCGACCTTTTTCATCACATTTCCTGTGGGCGTAATCCAAACCTGCCAGCATCTCTATGGAGACGAACAGGGCATGCGGTATAGACAATCTATAGCCTTGGTCGAGCCCGGCGTCCATGACCTCGCCGAGGCTCTTGCCGTCAACCTCCTCCATGGAGATATAATAGATGCCGTCTATCTCACCCAACTCGAACACGGGGACGATGTTTCCATGAGACAAGGACACGGTGATCTTGGCCTCATCTATGAACATCTGAATGAAATCCTTGTTGCGTGAATACTGAGGGAGGATCTGTTTTACCACCATGTTTTTTTCGAAACCGTCTACGCCGTACATCTTTGCGCGAAAAATTTCCGCCATTCCTCCCACTGCAAGTCTTTCATAGAGGAAATATTTTCCAAACATACGCGGAGTAAACATGGTGTCTGACCTTGCAAGTTGTTTACAACAAGTTTCTGAAAACAAAATCGTACCTTAAATGAGTAACAACCACAGAACCCCGGTGTCAACACTCCAACCCTGCAGAATGTTTTTCGGTAAGGTGAGGCCTCGACGTGGTGAATCCACGACTGCGGACGATTCCTTGCATCTTCGTGACCTCACAAGCGAACTGGTAAATCTGATTCAATAGAGTGTGAGATTTGAGCCTCTCCTGCCCTCTCCTCGATCTGATACTTGCGTCCAAATCACCATGACCCTACAATCAACATATAGAGGTCCAAGGAGAACCATGTATGTCTGATGGAAATAGAAAGCCTCCATCCAGCAAGAATCCTGGCAGCAGGAGGCCTATAGTAAGCAGACATGCTCATGATGAATTCGAAATAGATATAGATGTAGATACTGATTTCACCGAGTTGGCTTCACGACCTACACAGGATCTCGTATTTGAAGAAGATGAGGCTACCAGCGAAATCTCCCAGGAGGACCTGGCAAGGGTCATCGCAGAGAATTCAGAAGTGGATACTATGATACCCATGGCTTCTGACGAAAAGATATTACCAATATTTTTACCACCGGGTTTAAACACGAGCCCTGAAGTGCAGATTCCTCCTGAGGCAAGCGAACTTGCTCCACCTGATCTCAGTGAAGAGAAATCGAGGCGCCTGCCCCATTCAGGATCTTCCGGAGATTCGAATTCCGGTCCTGAAGAACTCTTTGGGGATGTCTCCGGTATTCACGATGAAGTGCCCATCCACGATCTCAGTAATCCCGATCCTGAACCGGATCCTCTCTCGAATCTCTCCCTCCCCCCAGCTGATACTCCTTCGAGAAACAGATTTTCCAAGGGCTTTACTGCCGGCATGGCCCCCCTTGATGTCTCCGAATTTTCGTCAGCAGACTCTCAGACTGGATCCAAGAGGCAAGATGGTCTCCCCGTATTCATCAGGACAGGCCCTGCTCCAATGGCTCACTCGAACCGCGTTGTAAGAAGATGGTTTCAACCAAGCATACGGGACATCATATTGCTCGTCCTGACCGTCATTCTGAGTATAGGTATATGGCTTGGTTGGAACATCTACCAAGATTACAAAAAGACACTTGGATGGGAGAGGTTCAACCAGACTCGAGCCAGTATAGAGCAGGCCCGGGTGGATGCCATAGAATCAAAGCAGCCAAAGGTTCAAAGAGACATTCCGTAGATTCCTCAGGTCACCTGATCCCAATCCTTCGCCATCTGCTTCAGTACAGCCTTGGTGGGGAGTTTGCCTGCACTATCCTGCAAGTTCTGGCCTCGTCTTTTGGAAGTATGCTTCTTGTTTTTGGCTTTGGAGTGCTTGATTCCTTTCATGCTTTCTGTACCTGCCTTTTTCTCGGCCATCCGTTATCCTCCTTGCCTTCAGATCCTGCGGGCTACCCCCTTCTGCCCGCGACACCCCCGCCACTTGCAGACGAAAGGGAACTATAACTTCTGTACTAAACCTTGTCAAGCATTTGGATATTTTACAATGTAATAACAATAAGTTACATAAGCACATGGCAGCTCTGATGCCAAGCATGGACGGTATTTGTTTGCCAGACACAGAGATCGCAAGCGAGGTGGAAAATTCGGGTCAAGGTACAGATTGACAATCACCTCTTCTACAGCGTATGAAAAAACATTGAAAATGAGACTATCACAACACAAAAGACCAGAGACTTCTTCTGAACGAAAGCGTAGAGCAAGCGCTCTGGACCTGTACGTAATATTATCGCTGGCTTTTGTGTATAGTTTGTGTCTCCACTCGGCCTGCGGAACCGTGGAAATGGGTTCTTCAGGGCTTTCTTCCCTGGACTCGCTGCCAGATGCACGCATGTATGCTCTACAGGTTCACCCTGCGCTCTCAACATCCTGCGGTACCGCAAATTGTCATGGACACCCGGGCCCGTTGGCTATTCTTCCCTCCAGCACCGGCTTTTCTCCGGATGCCGAGGTGACGACCCCCCAGGACCTTGTGGAACCCTTTCGAAGCAGCTACTACAGCGTACTTTACCACTGCGACCTCAATCATCCTGATGAAAGTGCTGTCATCATTTGGGCGACGGACGAACAATCGACTCATCCTGGGGGCAAGGCCCTGTCCGACCAGGATCTGGACCTGTTGCTGAAGTGGATTCGCTCGGGTGGTGCAAGATGAAATGGCTTGTGCCGGCTGTTGTGATCTGCTTCTTGGAGCTATGGCCAGGCCCTGGGTCCTGTGCAGATATTTCCGGCCGCAATATCAAGTTGAGAGTCATGGCGACAAGCGTTCCTGTGCACTCCGGACCAGGTGGAAGTTACAGGCAGGTGGGCTCGGTGGGAAAAGGCCAGGTGTTCAAAGCTCTTGATCGTTCGCCAGACGGTGACTGGTACCTGATCCGGCTTACCAGAGGTACTGCAGGTTGGGTTCTTTCCGAGCTTGTCTGGCCCTTTGAGATAGTCGATTCAGACTTTGTTTCAGACACCAGGGGGTGGCTATACAAGTACATCCTTGCCCCATCCCTTCTTCAAGATGGCGCAGTAAGCCTCTGTCTAGGTGGAGGAGTCTTGGGTTCCGACGGCACCTTCTTCACCAGGCTTGGATTCATGCCCAATCGTCACTGGCTGATGGAATTGATGGCTGGTCAATCCATGAGCCATCTCGGAGGAGTGTTGATCTACGGCGCGGAACTTCTGGTTACGATCGCTCCCTGGGAGACACTCGTGCCGTTCGCCGCCGTCGGGGCAGGTGCAGCCACTACACTACCCAACAGCCAGGCGGAGTTGTTCACCTGGGACACACGGCCCTTGCTTTCCACCGGGGGTGGATTTCTTTTGAGTTTACGAGGTGGACTAATTTTCAGATTGGACGCCAGGGAGTTTTTTGCCATGTCGAGTCACGACGTCTGGGAAGATCTCTCCATAACTTGCAGTTTGATGCTGCTTTTTTAGGATACCAAGATGTTTTTCTCCAAACACCAGAATCGCGAACTGAAAAGGCATCCAGTGAAAAATCTCTTATGTGCCGAAAAGTCCAAGACGGGTATATCCATTATCGTCCTTTTAGTCATGCTTCTGGGTTGGTACCAGGCTCCAAAAGCTTTTGCCATCTGTCCTGAACCTCCAGAGACAGGCCAGGGAAAGCGCAAGGGTCTTGCAAAACGCAACTTCATCAAGAGCCTTCGACATGAAATATTCCTATTTGGCGGAGTGTACGCAAATGACATAATGGGCTCAGCCCCCATTGCCGGATTATCTTATTCTTTTCACCTGAACGAAGATTTTGCATTGGAAGCATCGTTTTCTTATACCAGGTTCTCGTCATCTCTCACCAAGCCGGTGGAGAGCTACACCGGTTACTCGGTTTTGGAAGCCCACGATGCGAAAATATACGCGGGAGATCTCGTCTGGCATCCCATTCATGGAAAAATGATGCTTTTTGAATCTTTCATACCTCACTTCGATGTCTATTTTTCAGCAGGAGCCGGAATAACAGACAGCAAGATTTCAAAAGGTCTCACATACAACTTTGGAATCGGTGCCAAGATCTTTCTCACATCCTGGCTGTCACTTCGCATGGACGTCCGGGACCATGTATATATACAGGAGGTGCTGTCGTCTGATGCTGTCACCAACAACCTTTCATTCATACTGGGAGTCGGGTTTTGGATTCCGTTCAGCGTCTGACCATATCGATTTTTCTGTGGGCAGGTGTTGTTTCCATAGGATGCAACGCTCAACGCATGGTGGCGCGTGAAGTGCTGGCAGATCCCATAATGCGTTTCAAGCCCTCCTCCCCCATCATTTCCCCAGGCAAGCCTTTCGATACAATGTGTAAACTTTCCCCAAACGACACTATCAATCTACATGTTAGTGCCCAGGGTGATGGAGGCCAGCAGATAGGCGGGACATGGGTGAGCACAGACTTGCAAGGTTCCGTGGACCTGACATCCGGTGTTGGACTTCAGGCAGGATACGCCATGAAGTACACCAAAGAGCGAATCTGGCGTTTCGATGGGTATAACGGAGCCCTTGAATTCGACAGGATACAGCATGGTCCCACGGCCGCGTTCGTATACGACGACGGGACCAGTCTGCTTCAGCTTGCATACAGCTATCAGACCGCCTTCGATGGTGACATGCATATCCCTTCTATCAGAGCTTCAACCCTTGTCCTCGGAAGTGACACCAAGGTCGAGGTCGGATACGAACGCATCATGAAGAAGCTGCAGCTGGACACCTCCGACAGTCCGCCAGTCCTGTCCGATGTAAATGAAAGAAGCACCTCAGACAGATTGTTTGCAGCCATAGAACAAGGATTTTTACCCGGGATCAACATCAGGTTTACCCTAGAGGCCCTGTTGGACAATGGATATCTCGAAAATCCATACAGCCTGGTTACCCTCTGGACTCACTGGCCTCAGGAACAAGACTCCAGTCATGTTCCACTTGCGATGCCTGAGTCTCTTCCGGATTCCAGGACGAGGTGGGGAGCAGGTATAGCAGCAAAATTCGCAATCCCGGTTTTTGCCTCAGCATTGGAAATCGGGGCTTCACACGGTTGGGGGACCTGGCGGGTGGAACATACGAGCACGCACCTCGGCTGGGAACAAAGGCTGGGTGATAGGTTTTTACTTGGAATATCAGCAGGCGCCTACCATCAGACCAGGGCTCAATTTTACAGGGACGATTACCAATACGGCCCGCCTGGCGCTTTCTGGACTTGTAACAGAAACCTCAGTTCTTACATCGCCTGGTGGGGACGACTTGGCCTCAGCATGTACCTCTTTCCCAAACGAGGAAGATTGCTCGGGATGTTCAAGGAGCTGACATTGTCTCTTTCGGGCCGATTGCTCAGGCTGGATTACAATTTCGAAGGGCTATCTTCTCAAAACGGTTTTACCCGTTATTCGCTTCTTGGTGATTTGGGGAGCCGTGAAAGTTTTGCTGGTGGCTGGCAGATTGGGGGATGGTTCAGCATGAGTGCCGGTTTCTGATCAAGTGGAGGATTGACATGAGATACAGATTTTTTCATGCATCCATGGCGGCGAGCTTTACGCTCTTGTTTGCCATGCCTGTGGTGGCAGGTAATGCAAAAAATAACACCGCTGATAAAGCCGAAAAAAAGCAAGAAGATAAACTCCATGAAGATGTTCTTTCCAGTAAGGTGATATCAGAACTGGAGCTCGATCATTCGCGTTCCATGGATGAACTCTCTGCAGTGGAATCCAGACTCAACCTCCTGAGCAAGAAACTTTATGACTCTCAAATTCTGGTTGACTACAGAGGTGAGTTGGACAAGCCCTTCAGGCTGTCGAGGATCGAACTCTACCTGGATGGCACCATTTGTTACAGCAAAAATTTTCACAATGCTCCCACCGTGCAAGCCTTGAGGCTTGCTGATATGTTCTTGCCACCTGGAAGGCATGTGGTGGAACTGAGGGTCAGAGCTCTCGGTCCGGATGATGCTGATGATGCCTTGCCGGGATATTCTTCGGGAGCTTCCATTTCCGCCCACCTCAGGCCCGGTTCCACCACCAAGGTACTTTTCAACGTGGAGCAGGATGGAGCCCCTCCTTCTTTACAAGACCTTCGTCAAGACGAAGTGGAAAGTGAGTGGAATATCAATGTTTCGGCGAATTCGGTGACGGAGAAGAATGACTGAAAAAGCAAACAGAGTTTTTGTTTCATTTTTTATTTTTTTCCTTGTCCTTGGGACAGGGGCTTTGCCTGCATTGGGCGAAGATAACAGGATCGGCATTTCCGGACCAAACGGGGCTCTGCTGGGCTGGATCATGAGCAATTCCAGACTCTCCTCCAAATCAGAACTCTCATCCCTTGAAACACTGGTACAGAGAGCAGAGATGGCATACATGGACGGGGCAGTTCGTTCCACGGCAGCCCTGATGTATGCTGCGATCATCGACCCTGCTTTTTCCGAATTCAGGACCAGTCCCCTGTGGGACGATGCAAGATACCTTCTCGCTGCTTCTCTCGCCTATAGAGAAGCATTTGGAAGAGCAAGAAGAATTTTCTTGGATCTGATTTCGAAAGTTCCCCCATCCGATTTTGCAGGCCCTGCGCTGAGGAAGTTGGTGGATTTGACGCTGGCGTCAAAACAATTCAAGCAGACCCTCGTGGCCATTGAACAAACTCGTATATCCAAGAGCAATGACCAAAAGGATGAAATACTTTACCTCAAAGCAAAGGCGCTCATGAAATTGGGTTTTTTTCAAAAGGCCACAGAAGCATTCGGCAGGATCTCCAACGAGAGTCGATTATATGCATCGGCAGTGTTCATGCAGGGGATAATTTCGCTGGAGGCAGGAAGGACACATGAGGCAGAGGATTTATTTTGCAAATTGACCCATGGAAGTTCCGAACACAAGACACCGTTTTTTATTTCGGACAATGCATCGCGTGTCATCGAAAACGCATGGTTGGCCTTGGCCAGAATCAAACACGATCAGGGTCGGTTCGAAGAAGCCATCGATACCTATTACTCAATTTCGCCTGATAGCTCCATTTTTCCGATTGTGCTATATGAATCTGCGTGGTCCATGTTTAGACTGGGCGATTTCTCCGGAGCAATAAAAACCCTGGAGGAACTCCTCGAATCCCATGCCGAATTTCCAGACAGACCAATGGCCAAAATCCTCATTGCTTATTCGCTGCTGGGCCAATGCAATTTCGAGGATTCAAAAAAAATATTTGGAGAGGTAGAGCAACAACAGGAATCCATCTTAGCATTGGCCCGCGATAGCCAGCGCTCTGCAGGTCCCATTCCCAAAGAGGTGCTTGCCTTGATAACCTCAAAAAAACTTGAATCAAGGACAATAAAGCTGGTCTCAAAAGTCGAAGAGTCATTCGTATGGCTTAGATGGCTTCGGTGGCAATTTAGAAAATTGTCCAGCAATGATCTCTTGGGAAAGAAAAATCCTCTGGCCCTGAAGACCGAACAGGCTCTGAAATACGATCTGCAGCGCGCAGAAGGAATGCTCCAGAGGTTGGCGGACATGCGGGTGAAGCTTGGAACTGCCAAGAACAAATTGGCTGAGTTGAAAAAACTTCACCTCATGCAGGTTCAGGTGGAAGCAGCACGCAAGAGGGCTTCGGATGCTCTGACCAGGCTCAGATCCTGTTACGTTCCCGTGATGGATACAGGGTTGAACCATTCCATTCCGAAGAAATACATGGACGAAGAATTCAAGAACCTGGATTCACTGAAAAAAGAGATCCTCTCACAATATGAGGCGACAAAACGATTCACGGCCTACGCAAGAATCTCATTGGCAGAAAAATCATCATCAATTTCTGCCAGCCTGGCTCGTCGCGCCATGCTCGGAAAAATCGACGCGGTTACCGCAGAAAAACAAGCCCTCGATACAGAGGTTCAAAACCTGGCAATTGGCAGATACCCCTTATCGCTCCTTAGTGACCTGGCCAAGGCAGGACTACTGGATGAAGAATCTGAAT